>NZ_JAAHHC010000005.1:300983-361518 GCF_010672265.1 Moorena sp. SIO3A2 | reverse complement strand
ACAGCTATCAATTACAAGGAAAGCTGACGGATGGTACTGCAACCTGAGCCTAGAGGATAAGTCAGTGCCGGAGTTCAACCCTGATGACATTATTCCTACTTGGGAAAACTCAATTGGAATGGATGCTGTTCTAGATAGAGGCTTTTATCTAGCAATATCCGATGGCAAGAAACTCCTCTCCCTTAAACCACTTCGTCGGAATCAAGACAAGTTAACCACAGTTTCTCAACGCAAAAATAAGCGTAAAAAAGGAAGTAAAGCCAGACGTAAACTAGCAAAACGGGAAGCCCGTATTCATCAACAGATAGCTAGGAGTCGTGAAGATTTCCAGTACAAAACTGCTCATCAACTGGTGAATACAGGTAAGAAAGTCTTCTTTCACGAGAAGCTGAACCTCAAGGGTTTAACTCGTCGCAATACTCCTAAACGAGGGCGAGATGGTACGTTCTTATCCAATGGTCAATCATCAAAATCAGGACTTAACAAGTCTTGGTTAGATGCAGGCTTTGGTCAGTTCTTTGAAGTGCTGGGTCAGGTAGCCGCAAAAGCTAACGCCAGTGTAGTCGAAGTCAAGCCAAATTACACATCTCAACTCCTCTCTTATCGAGATGAATTTGTGTTCACCGACCGAGATATGCGAGAGTATTTCGATCAGGAATTAAAGCTGATTGTCGATAGAGATGTCAACGCATCAATCAACATAAAGCGAGTCGGGCTGGATGTGTTCCCGACTATAAAACGCCGTAGAGGGAAGCCTGTAGTTGTTGAATCTACTACTAATAGTACCTCAAAGGAAGCTCTGACCGCTCTTTATGAGCATCAGAAGCCCACACTGAAAGCGTAGCGGAGCGTGTGTGGTACATCACTTAGTGATATCGAAAAACTGCGAGTAAAACTGGGTATTGACCAGTGGGTAGTTTTTGGCGGTAGTTGGGGTAGCACTCTTTCTTTAGCCTATAGTCAAACCCATCCTGAACGCTGTCTAGGACTGATATTGCGGGGAATTTTTATGCTTAGGCAAAAAGAAATTCTTTGGTTCTATCAGGAGGGAGCAAGCTATATTTTCCCTGATGCTTGGGAAGACTATATCAAGCCGATTCCACAAGCAGAACGCCATGATCTAATTTCTGCTTACTATCAACGGTTGACCAGTCCGGATCCTTAAACCCGCAATTCAGCAGCTCGGGCTTGGTCAATTTGGGAAGCAAGTACGAGTAAACTCTTTCAAGACCCAAGCCTGATCCAAAAGTTTGGTGAGGGTGAATTTGCTGATGCATTTGCCAGAATTGAGTGTCATTACTTTGTCAATAAAGGCTTTTTTGAACCAGAAGACCAGTTACTCAGGAATGTAGACCGGATTAAATCTATCCCTGGGGTGATTGTCCAGGGACGCTATGATGTGGTGTGTCCGATGGTATCAGCTTGGGAATTACATCAGGCTTGGCCAGAAGCTGAGTTGATTGTGGTACCTGATGCCGGTCATTCCATGGCAGAACCAGGTATTCGCAGTGCTTTGATCGAAGCAACGGATAAGTTTTTGACCTGACTGGGTGACAGCAGCCTTGTTAGCCTGACACGGTTAACGGTTGACTGTTAACTGTTATACTGAGAAGTTGGTTGATTTTTACTTAAGTATCTTATATAGCGATGGATATAGACTATCCAGACATTGATATTGCTCCCATAATCGACCATGCCCTGCTTATTCCCACGGCTACACCAGAGCAGGTGGAAAAATGGTGTCAAGAGGCAGACCAATATAAGTTTGCTACAGTGTGTGTCCCGCCAGTTTACGTCAAACAAGCGGCTGAACTCCTCCACAGTAGAGTACCAAAGGTTTGTACCGTGATTGGTTTTCCGATTGGTGCCACAACACCCACTGCTAAGCTTTATGAAGCCCAAGAGGCAGTGGAAAATGGAGCGACAGAGCTGGATGTAATGATTCACCTCGGTGGTTTGAAAGCCGGTAAAACCGAGGAACTTTACCAAGAAATTGCCCAAATCTGTGAAGAAACGGGTAAAACCGTCAAAGTCATCTTGGAAACTACTGTGCTGAGTGATACGGAAAAACGTCTTGCTGCGGAAATCTGTATGGATGCTGGGGCGCAATTTATCAAAACCAGCACTGGCTGGAATGGTGGTGCCACAATTGATGATGTCCGATTTTTGAAAAAAGTCACCAAGGGGCAAGTTGGAATCAAGGCATCAGGAGGTATCCGAACCATCGAGCAAGCTTTGGATTTAGTCGTTGCTGGAGCAACTAGGCTAGGCACGTCTCGTGGTCCTGACTTGCTGCGACAACGGGATAACTTGGAAATTAAAAATTAAAAATTAAAAATTAAAAATTAAAAATTAAAAATTAAAAATTAAAAATTAAAAATTAAAAATTAAAAATTAAAAATTAAAAATTAAAAATTAGCAAGTAATAATGACGAATGAGTCAAACCTACAAAGCCACTGGAATTAATCTGAAAAGTATACCGCTGGGGGAAGCGGACAGGTTGGTGACAATTTTAACTAGGGAGTTGGGTCTGATTCGGGTAGTGGCACCAGGGGCAAGGAAGCAGAAATCGAAATTAGGTGGTAGGAGTGGCTTGTTTGTGGTCAATCAACTACTGCTGGCAAAAGGGCGATCGCTAGATAAAATTATCCAAGCAGAAACTACAGAATCCTACCCAGGATTGAGTCAGGAGCTCAGTAAACTGGCAGCTAGCCAGTATCTGGCAGAATTAGTTCTCTGTCATGCTTTGAGTGAGCAGCCTCAGGAAGAACTCTACGAACTACTTAATGAACATCTACGGCGTCTGGAGCAGTTACCTAAAATTACAGCTAATCCCTCAGGGTTGTCCTTAGTGTTAGCCCATTTGTCCCATGGTGTCTTTCACCTGCTTGCCCTGGCCGGAATAGCACCTCAAGTGCAACTTTGTTGTATCACACAACACACTTTAAGTCCAGATTTGACTGACCCGAATTGGCGGGTTGGTTTTAGTGTAGAAGCAGGTGGCACTATTAGTTTAGTCAGTCATGAGTCCAATATGAAGGATTTACCCAATCGAACTATTCCGAATCGAACTATTCCGAATCGAACTATTCCGAATAAAGTAGAGAGGTTGACTCAAACCACTGGCAACACTGATACTGATGTCATCCTACCCCCTCCTCCACGAGTAAATCATAAGCTGAATGCTCTGGAGTTAACCCTGCTTCAACAACTGGCAGCTGCTGAATTACCTCAGCTGACTACACTATTAAAAGAGCAATTGGGAGGGTGGAAGGCGGCTGAGTCTATAGATTCACTCTGGGTGAAGCTGGAGCGAATTTTACGAGACTACGCTCAGTATCACTTTGGTCGCTCAATTCGCTCAGCGGCTTTAGTGGATGCGTTGTCGTCTGTTAACTAATACTCATAATCCGGGTCTGTTAATAGGTAATAAATAATGGGTAATAAATAATAGTTAATGGGTAATGACAATATAATTTTGGTGTTTAAAAGCAGCAAGATTAAGGTATTAAATTATCAATTAATAATTACCATTTACTAATTACCAATTGCCGAGTAAATCATCCATTCATAGTAACAGTATGACTATCTAAAAAAGTTGTTACTGGTAATAAAAAAGCCTAACCCATAAAAGCCAGAATGCGATCATCGGAGCCTGGAAAAAAACAAAAACACTCCCCAGACCCCACGTCTGATTTCACCAAGTCTGATTTGGTGGCAAAACCCTCATCGAGAAGTGATGAGCTAAGGGATCAGGAACTGGATTCATCACCGGATAAAGGATTTCTACCAGTTCTAAAAAATTCCAACTTCTTAGCCCTATGGAGTGGTCAAGTCTTCTCTCAGCTAGCAGACAAAGTTTATCTGGTGTTAATGATTGCCTTGATAACCAGTCGCTTTCAAGACGCTGATCAAACTATCAGTGGCTGGGTATCAGCTATCATGATTGCCTTTACCATCCCAGCAGTTCTATTTGGTTCCTTGGCTGGCGTCTATGTGGATCGGTGGTCAAAAAAAGATGTGCTGGTGCTAACCAATCTGTTGCGAGGCGCACTGGTGTTGTTAGTGCCTGGGTTGTTGTCCTTTACTCAAGGCTGGACATCAGTCTCCAATGTGCCACTCGGCTTTTACGTCTTATTAGTGATTACATTTCTAGTCTCTACCCTGACCCAATTTTTTGCCCCAGCAGAACAAGCGGTAATTCCCTTGATTGTGAAACCGCACCACCTACTGTCGGCCAACTCCCTATATACTACAACCATGATGGCTTCCTTAATCATTGGTTTTGCTGTGGGTGAACCGTTGTTAGCCTTAGCGGATAGCTTGGGAGCTCAGCTACATTTCGGCGTGTACTTGGGGAAAGAAGTTTTGGTAGGAGGGTCTTATGCGATCGCAGGATTAGTGTTGTTGTTACTGAGAACGGGTGAAAATCGGGCAAAGTCTAAGGCTGAGCAACCTTATGTGTGGGCAGACATTGCCGATGGTCTGCGTTACGTACAACACCATCGAAATGTCCGCAATGCTATGATTCAACAAGTTATTCTGTTTTCCGTTTTTGCTGCTTTAGCCGTTCTGGCGGTAAGACTCGCGGAAAACCTACCTGGGATCACCGCTTCCCAGTTTGGCTTCTTGTTAGCAGCAGGTGGAATTGGGATGGCGATTAGTGCAGCAATCCTAGGAAACTGGTTTGATGACACCTCCTATGTAGATTTAAGTCTGTCTGGTTCTGTAGGTATGGGAGTAGCCTTAGTAGGGTTGTCCCTATTCACTAACAATCTCTGGCTGGCTTTACTGATGACAATGGTATTGGGGGGGTTTGGGGCTTTGGTGGGTATCCCGATGCAGACTACCATCCAGGCAGAAACACCAGAACAGATGCGGGGCAAAGTTTTCGGACTACAAAACAACGCTATTAATATCGCCTTGAGTTTACCATTAGCCTTAGCGGGGATCGCAGAAACTTGGTTGGGTTTACAACCTGTATTTCTTGGTTTAGCAGCACTTGTGTTCTTAGGTGGGTTCTTAAACTGGTATATTTCCGGTAATAGATTAAATAATTTAAATAAACGTCATCAATAGAGACTTAACTACCAACCGGAATGCATATCGCCTGGCTCGGAAAAAAATCCCCTTTTTGTGGTAACGTCACCTACAATCGAGAAGTGACCAATGCTCTGCTCGACCGGGGCTACCAGGTCAGTTTCCTCCACTTTGCCCAAGAAGAAGAGGACCGGACTTGGTGGGGTTGTCAGGAGGTACCACTGCCTTGCTTGTACAAGTCTCAGATGTATACCATTCCAACCCTAACCGCCAGTAAGGTTTTGAAGCGATCGCTACAGGAGCTCAAACCTGATCTGGTTCATGCTTCCTTAACTTTATCTCCTTTAGACTTCCTGTTACCGGAAATCTGTACCGAACTCAATTTACCCCTAGTGGCGACCTTCCATCCGCCCTTTGATGGTAAACGACGCAATTTGCAATCGGGAACCCAATTGCTGACCTATCAAGTTTATGCGCCGTTTCTCGCCCACTACGACCGAGTGATTATCTTTTCTCAACTCCAACGGGATGTCCTAAGCCGGGTTGGGGTTCCTGATCACAAGCTAGCAGTGATTCCCAATGGAGTTGATGTCCAGAAATATTCTCCAGGATACTCCCAGTGTACCTCTGAGTTTGCATCCGAGTTCAAAGCGGAACGGCTATTTGTTTATCAAGGTCGCATTGCTACGGAAAAAAATGTGGAAGCGCTGCTGCGAGCCTGGAAACACTGTAACCTGGGTAAATCCAGCAAGCTAGTGATTGCTGGTGATGGACCGTTATTAGCCTCATTGAAACCATTTTATGGGGAAGAACAAAATGTCATTTGGCTAGGATTTGTGGCTTCCGAGCAACAACGGATTGAGATTTTGCGGGCAGCGGATGTGTTTATTTTACCTTCTCTATTGGAAGGGCTGTCCTTATCATTACTGGAAGCCATGGCTTGTGGTGTGGCTTGTGTAGCCACAGATGCTGGAGCTGATGGGGAAGTGTTAGAGGATGGTGCTGGGGTAATTCTCAATACCCATGGGGTGACATCCCAACTGAAAACCCTATTGCCCCTATTGCGTGACCACAGAGACTGGACTACTTTGCTTGGTCACAAAGCTAGGGCAAGGGTTCTAGAGCGCTATACCTTAAGTGGGAATATTACTCAGCTCGAAAGGCTTTATGAAGAGGTTGTACAAATCAGGCTTGTGCAATTGAGTGGTCGTGCTTAGTTTTTTTTTGTTTGGCAAGTTACCGATAACTTGACATTGATCCATGAATACCCTTCCGATCAACATTCCTCCCAGCCTCAGAGTTACTGACGAGCAGTTTGAACAACTTGCTGCTGCTAATCGAGACTTACGCTTAGAACGTAGTGCTACAGGAAAAGTAATTGTCATGCCACCCACTGGGGGGAATACTGGAAAACGCAACATTGATATTGAAGGGCAACTTTGGTTATGGAATCGCCAAACTAAACTGGGGGTTACCTTTAACTCCTCTACTGCTTTTCGACTTCCCAATGGGGCAATTCGTTCCCCTGATGCAGCTTGGGTTACTCAAAAACGATGGAATGCATTAACCCCTGAACAACAAGAAACGTTCCCACCCCTTTGTCCTGATTTTGTGCTGGAGTTGCGTTCAAAGAGTGACAATATGGAACCCTTACGCCAAAAAATGCAGGAGTATATTGATAATCAACTGCGTTTGGGTTGGTTAATTGACCCTAATCATAAGACGGTTGAAATTTATCGACTTAATCAACCTGTAGAGGTCTTGAAATCTCCCAGAACATTATCGGGAGAAGATGTTTTACCTGGCTTTGTCTTAGACTTGGAATTAGTCTGGAATTAGCAGGATTTTAAGCATATGCGCTACGCGCACGCTACTTGAGGTGCCATTAGCCTTTGACCACGCTAAGCCATTCGTCACAAGCTAAGGCAGAATGTATTTTGTCAAGGTATTGTTAATTAATCTTTACCTGGGAGGGTGATATGCAAGCTAAAATCCTTACTGGGTAATATGTTCAGCCCATCTGTTACTTCAGGTGCGCTTTCCGCATTAAGAATTAAATTCGCTCAAAGTGCGCTTTCCAATGGGCGAGTAAATCGCCCTTGGGTCGCACTTTCGGGTCGCACCTGAAAGATACATGCTGTTTTGGGCTAACCTTGGACGTAGTTATAAGGGTTTGAGCTTCCAGAAAATGATAGGAGGGTCAATTTGGGAGTTTATCTTTTTTGAGATAATTGGCATCAAAGCTTTATCTAGTAAGCTTTTTAGAGGTCATGTCACCCCCTCAGCTAGAAACCTAATTTTTTCGTTGGTCAAGTTCAATTGGTATGGGAATCGCTGGGGACATCTTATCAAAGGCAACCTAGCTGAAATCCTTGCCACACAAAGCTTACAGGCTAATTGTTTCCCCCCCAGGGTTTCTAGACTTGGCCATCGCAAATAGGGGCGTTAATCAACCTGTCAATCTACCCAATCTTTTTTGGCATAGCATGGCTGAAAAGCTTACCCCAAGCCATTTTTAGCCTGGTTGTCACCCCTTCAGGTTATGCCATCATAGCGATGCAGCGCGGTCTTGGGGGTTCCCCCCACTCGCGCTTTGCATCAAGACAATGATCAGCAGCTGAAAAGGTACCCTCAAGGGTACTGTCAAGCCGGGTTAGATCATTCTATAAATGTATTGATTGAAATTCATTACAGTAAAAGGTAAAACCCATGGCTTAAAAATACTAGAATCCCTGTGTCTTCCAAGTTCCGATCAACTTGGGAGTAGATCAAAGTGGCAGAACAGATGAATTATGTACTATCAGAGCAAGCTAAAACCCATGAGGGGGCTATAGCTAATGTACAAATGCTCAAATGCTCTGCATAAGTGACATGCTGCCATCGCTATTTTACGGATAATTAAGCCCACCTACTTAAATACTGGGGTGGCGACTTTATTCGTGGTATGATCCATTTTCATTGGTGGCAGGCAGCCAAGGCTTAACGTTAACTATTTAACCGGATTTGATATTACTTCATCCTTCCTTAATACTTGATAAATCATCCTTCATAGGACTTGATTTTTTTCCGTAAATGAATTAATATAATATCCAGATAAAAAAATCTCAATGGTCAATGGGTAACAATTTAAATTCTGTCCCCATCCTTAAAATAGCTGTCTTGGCGTTATTCAGGGTGCCATTACTTGCAAAGTTTTAGGTAGCCAAGTTAAACACGGTGCTTAACAATTTCTACAGTCTTGGGTTATGTCAAAACTCAATTATAGGTATGAGTAATTCTAAATAAAAGCCTATAGAGTTAATCACCCTTCAAAGAATCTCCAGGATTCTAGAGTGTGGAGTATGGAAATTATCCTTCAAAAGTCAAGCAATTCTTCACAAGGCAATATGCATCTAAATTCTAGAAGCCTTCTTCAGAAAAAATTTCAAAATTCATAAGCCAAAATACTTATCATATCAATTTCAGTCCAGTAGGCATTTCAACATAAGATGCGTTTACCCTGTTTCTGTTTTCAGAATGGCTTCACCTCAATTCAGTGTCAGGATTCTGACAAAACTTAATCAGAAGCTCCAAGCTTATGGTTCCCATAATTCCATGACCAAGGCTGAAGTCATAGTTCAGCTTTAGATCATTTCCTTCTGGGATCATTACCTTGGCTGTTAGTTTGAAGTTCTACTTTCTCAGAGCATGGTTAAGTTTGAATAGAAAGTTGCAGAGCTGCAAACTTTTCTAAAGGTAAAGTCAAACCTCCAGTGATTAATTTGTGATAAATTTATAAGAGAAGACGAGTAAGTAGTGAATATAAATGGACGTCAACGCAAGAAATTAATCCAAGCCATTATTAGTGCTTATCCAACCAAAGCCGCGTTGGAGATGATGATTGATTTTACTCTAGAGGAAAATCTGAATGTTATTGCAGGTGGAGAAAACTATGAGCAAGTTGTTTTTAAGCTAATTAAATGGGCAAAGGCAAATGGTAAGCTAAAAATACTGATATTATCAGCGTCTGAGGAGAATCCTGGCAATAAAGAACTACAAGCAATTAAAAATGAAATAAACACGAAGCAAACGCCAATTACTCCAAATTATAAACCTGACCCTTTGACTCGAAAAATATTGATTTTGTCAGCCAATCCTAGAGACACAAGTAAACTTCGTTTAGACGAAGAAATGCGCGAGATAAAGGAAGGACTAAAACGGGGAAGAGCGCGTGACAAGTATTCAATAGAGACAGCGGGAGCAGTACGGTATAGAGACATACACAGATACATACTGGACTACGAACCAAACATTGTTCATTTCTCAGGACATGGGGCAGAGGAAGAGGGTCTAGTGTTTGAAGATGAAAATGGTCTTGTAAAGTTAGTCGATGCAGAAGCTTTAGCAGGATTATTCGAGCTGTTTGCTGACGAAGTAGAATGTATTGTTCTCAATGCTTGTTACTCAAAGGTACAGGGGGAGGCGATCGCAAAACATATCAACCATGTGGTTGGAATGAGTAAAGCAATTAATGATCAAGCAGCCATTGAATTTGCTGTAGGTTTCTACGATGCATTAGGAGCTGGTAAGTCCTATGCTTTCGCCCACAGATTAGGGTGTCAGGTAATTAAGATGTCAGGAGCATCAGAGGCTTTAATTCCCTGTATTTTAGGAAAAAGTCACCCCAGAAAGCCAAGTGAATCTGAACCACTAATTATTGAAAATGAAAGTGAAAATGAAGCTGAAAATAAACCTTTGGATGATAGCCAGCTTACTCCATTTGAATTTCAACTTGTGCAGTTAAATGCTCAAGGCCAAGAAAGTGGTAGGCGCTCTATTGAAGCTAAACGGTTTTGTGAAGAAATAACGGAGCACACAAACTTAGAAATGGTTGCCATTCCAGGTGGTGTGTTTCCGATGGGTTCCTCAGAGCTGGAAGAGGGGAGTAATAAAAATGAATGGCCACAGCATTCAGTAGAATTGTCTTCTTTTTATATGAGTAAATTCCCGATTACACAAGCTCAATGGTATAGAGTTTCAGCTCTTCCTCAAGTTGAAATTCCTCTGAATAAAGTTCGCTCGAAGTTTAAGGGGGAAGAGCTGCCTATGGAGGGAGTTTCTTGGTATGAAGCTCTTGAGTTTTGTGCAAGATTATCAAGACAGGTTGGACGTCAATATCGGCTACCAAGTGAAGCTGAATGGGAGTATGCATGTCGAGCAGGAACTTCTACTCGATATCACTTCGGTGATAGGATAAGTACTTCATTCGCAAATTATAATGGCGCGAAGGTTGATGGCTTTGATTCAAAAGAGATTGATCGTAAACGGACAACTCCTATAAATTCTTTTGGAGTATCTAATGCTTTCGGTTTGTCTGATATGCATGGAAATGTTTTTGAATGGTGCGCAGATCCCTGGCATGAGAATTATGAGGGAGCTCCTGAAGATGGAAGTAATTGGGATGTGGGTGGCCAGAGCTATCGTCGAGTAATTCGTGGGGGCGCGTATAATGAAGGACCCAACGATTGTCGCGCAGCAAGTCGTTATTTCTTAGATCCGAAGAGACGAACTGGCTTCGTTGTTGGTTTTAGAGTTGTTTTTTAATCAAGGAGATTATATCTTATGTTAGGTCTTGAAATTATCGAACCAGGTGAAGTAGGAATTCTTGTAAGGCTTGGAAAAGCACAAGAAAAGGTGTTACAGGAGGGGTTACATTTTGTAGCTCCATGGCTTGATAGGGTTCAAAAATTTGACATTAGAGTACAAAAGTATGAAGTTGAGGTTCCAGCAGAAACTAGGGATTTACAGCCGGTAGATGCCAAATTTGTTATTACTTATCGTGTTAAAGAAAACAAAGTGGTTACGGTTCTACGAGAACATGGAGATTTAAAACATGTTGAGGAAGAACTTGTTTCCCCACAGACAAAAGGAGCCTTCCGGCAAGCTGCTACTAGCATGAATGCTCAAGAAATGGTTACTCAGAGGGCTGAATTAAAGCAGGACTTTGAACGTGAACTTAATGATTCCCTGGACAAGTTCGGAATCAAACTTCTTGATATTTCGATACTCAGACTAGAATTTGGTAAGGATTATCAAGATGCAGTCATTAGAGCACAAATGGCTGAGCAACAAGCGAGAGAAGCAGAGAATATGGTTAAAGTTGCTAAAGCAGAAGCTCTTGCAGAGCAAGAACGTGCCAAAGGTCAAGCTCTTGCAGAAAAAGAACGCGCCGAAGGAAAAGTTACTGCTATCAAAAAGGTGGGTGATGCATTACTATCTCCAGGAGGTAAACTTTTTCTACAAATTGAGATACTAGAAGCTTGGAAAGAAGGAGGATCTAAAGTGCCAAATGTTCTTGTTATAGGTGATGATATTCCTAGACTTCCTTTCTTGGTAAACACAGAGCAAAGCAATAATAATCCTTTAGAGGACTACTAATGAAAAGATTTAACTGAAATGTCCACTAAGTCTGATTCGGTGGGTGATTTATAAAAAATTTTTATATTACAAATTTTAATTACCGCCGAATCATGATTATACTACCTATTTCTTAAAAGTTTAGTAAAAGTTTTACATAGCCAGTTCGGTATAACAAAAAAAGTAAGCATTCAGCTATCAGTTATCAAGCCAACCATTAGTCTTTGACCACCCTAAGCTAAACCCGATTTTAAATGCGTTTTAGCTCATTAGCTGGAAAATTTCCTTAGCAGCGCGATCGCATACGCCCACTTCACCCAATAACTGGCGCATTTCCTGATAATCCTTCAGGGTTTGCTGACGCCGTTCTGGATTAAAAAGGAGTTCCAAGGATTCCCGAACAATATTCTCTGGTGTGGCTTGCTCTTGTAACAACTCCGGCACAATGGAACGCATGACTACTAAGTTAGGGGGAGACATGAAGGGAATGGAAAACTTCAAGAAGGTGCGAGCAAGCCAGTAGGTAAAGGGATTAACTCGGTAGAAAACTACCTGGGGCACATCTAGTAGTGCTAGTTCCAAATTCACTGTACCTGACTTGGTAATGGCTAAATCAGCAGCAGCCAAGATTTCCTTAGTTTCACCAGCTACCACCTTAGCTTGTAAACCATAGCGCTGTACTGCTTCCTCAATGGGATGGCGATAGGCTTCTAAGGATAGGGGAATCCAAAATAGTGGTGAATCAGCTTGACTTTCCCTTAACCCTTCACCCTTCGACTGGCTAACCCGTGTTTGCTCAGTATCTAACAATTGTGACTGTAGCTGCTTGGCGGCTTCGAAGACTACAGGCATGAGATACTTTATTTCTTGTTGTCTAGAGGCAGGTAAAAGTGCGATCGCAGTTTGTTCTGGAGCTATGCCTAAGGTAGCACGAGCCTCTTCCCGGCTTGGGCTAGATTCCATCCGATCTACCAGGGGATGACCTACCCAACTAACTGACGCTCCCTTTTCCACAAAGTAACGGGCTTCTTCTGGGAAAATTGCCAACATGATATCAGTCATCTCTACAATAATCCTGGTGTTGCGCTTAGAGATAGACCAAACCCACTCTTGGGGAGCAATATAATACACTACCGGTACTTGCGGTAGTTCACGCTTAAGAAAACTCCCAATACTCAAATTTGGTCCCATGTAGTCAATCAGCACCACTAGGTCAGGGGGCTGCTGCCGGAGATACTGTTTGGCACGACCTTGGACTTTCAGGGTAGGCAGCACAAAGGGTAGAGATTCCAGAATTCCCACAGAACCAATACTGGTGGTATTACCCAACAGCTTCGCACCAGCTTGAGCCATTTGATCACCCCCTAGAGCAACAATCTCTAACTCTAAGCCAGCTGCTGTTCCCTGACGTTTCAATGCTTCAATCAGTAGAGCCCCTTGTAAATCACCAGATACCTCGCCAGTACTGATAAAGATGGTTTTGAGAGTCATGGTTAATGGGTGGATAGGGATTAGGGAAATAGGCAGTAGACAGTAACCATATCTAAATTACCTGACCACTGAAACATGCTATCAGTGCCAGGCGAGGGTAAGCTGTCACACCTTGAAATTGTGAATAGGGGCCCTTTGGGGAGATGAGGAGATCGGGAGATGGGGAGAGGGTAGACCAGCTTTTGCGCCAGTGGATTGACCTACGGTCACGCTACGGGATTGACCTACGGTCACGCTACGGGATTGACCTACGGTCACGCTACGGGAACGGACATTTAAATCCATAAAAGCTTAATCACTAATTATGTAAATTTTTTATACTTAAGTATTTTCTTTTAAAAGATAAGTTTTACAATTTTATGGAATTTTAAATTATTCACATAAACTTAATTAAAACTAGTCATTTAATTAATCCAATTTTAATATTTTTTAAAGTATCATAAAAAATGAATAAAATGAAAATCATTAGTGATTTGCGCTAATTCCATCAAGCTAAAATCACAATATTCATACTATAGGGTGCAATTAAAATTTTTTTTTAGGAGAAATAAAGATGTCTACCAATTCCACTAACACAACAGTTCTGACCTTCGATGAACTGCCTTTTCAACCGGTTGATGACCTAAGTTTCATGGGGGTCACATTTGATTTCAAAGTCGGTGGGGTAGATTCAACGGATGCCAATTATGGTTCCTTCGGTCCAGGATCAATTGCTTTTGTACACAGGGTAAGCGCCAGAAAAAATTGCCCATAATGTGCATTGGCTGGATATCGGTTGATCGTGGCTCGAAACCCCTATAATCTCGTAGAACTTGATTCTCAATAGAGTTTAATAGTTGAGAATGAACCCAGTTTTTTCTCAATAAGCTACAGCTTATTGATTCTTGCGCTTACCCTGCTTTTGTACAAGATCCGAGTTTGGAAGGTGATGCCGCCGGAATCCTAACCCTTGACTTTGATGCACCGGTTTCCGAGCTTGAGTTTGGGGTGGCGCTGAGTACCTTTGCTACTCTCACACCTGGTTTTACAGTGGAACTGTTTGATGATGGCTCCACATTGGTAAATACGATCGCAGTCGATACTAGTTCACAGCCAAGCTTTACCGAGGGTCTGTTCTCCCTTTCTGGTATTAGTACACCAATAGACCGGGTCGTGATCGATTTCAATGATGCCGCTGCTTTCCGCTTCGCCCTTGACAACCTTAGCTTTGAGGAAGCTGGTGTTACTCTAATCGGTACTTCCAACAATGACAGCCTTGAAGGTGGCGGAGGTGACGATATTATCAAAGGGCTTAACAGTCAAGATACCCTTCTAGGCTTTGCTGGGGAAGACTACCTCGACGGTGGTGACGGTGACGATCAACTGTTTGGAGGGGACGGTCATGACACCCTCAAAGGTGGCAATGGTCAGGATACCCTCGAAGGCGGAAATGATGACGATACCCTGATCGGTGGCCCAGGAGATGACATTTTAACTGGTGGCAGTGGGCAAGATACCTTTGTCTTGTCAACAGTAGGCAAACTCACCATCACTGACTTTACCGATGGCGAAGATCTGTTGCAGTTAGATGGTCTGACCTTTGGCCAGATTTCGATTTTTGAACAAAATGACGATACCATAATCACCACCATCAATAATCAACCATTAGCTGTCTTGACTGGTGTAGATTCTGGTGATATCACAGAAGCAGATTTTGTGTTTTAATCTCCTATTTTCTTAATTAAGAATCTCTAAAATAGGTTAGCAAAGGGTAAAGGTTAAAGGTAAAAGGAATTTGAAATAAACCTTGATAACCTTTACCCTTTTCACCGACGACCAGGAATCAAACCCCGACGACCTTCCATGACAGACAACTGCAAAAACTGATGCAGGTGCTGCACATGTGGGTTATCTGGTGGCAATTCCAAAGTTTGGAGGGCTTGAGTGAACGGTTGTCCTGAAAGATAGAGCTTCCGGAATACATTTTTTAGCTGTCTAATCTCACCAGTTGTCAGTCCAGCCCGTTTAAGACCGATTAAGTTAAGCGATCGCACTCGGGATGGATTCCCCTCAACTAGCATATAGGGTGGAACATCCCGGTCAATGCGACTCATCCCACCCACCATAGCTAGACGTCCAATTTGGACAAATTGATGAATTCCCAACACCCCACTAATTCTCACCTGGGACTCAATATAAACGTGACCCGCTATAGCAGTTCCATTAGCGATAATTACATAATCTTCAATTACACAATTGTGAGCAACATGACTATAAGCCATTAGCATATTGCCATTGCCAATTACAGTTGCTTCTCCTGCCCCGGTGGCTCGGTTAATGGTGACGTACTCTCGAATTAGATTATTATCACCAATTCTCACCCAGCTAGGAGCACCATCATACTTGAGGTCTTGGGGTTCCGAACCCAGTACTGCTCCTGGAAAGATTTGATTCCTGGCTCCGATCTCCATTGGTCCAGAAAGAACCACATGGGCACCAATGGTTGTTTCTGGACCAACTTTCACATTATCTTCGATCACCGCGTAGGCACCAATCTGAACTGTCGGGTGTAGTTCAGCACCAGGATGGATAACAGCAGTAGGATGAATAAGTGTTGCCAATTTTCCAAACACCAAAGTGACCAATGACTAACAATACTGGCAGGTTGCAGGTTGCAGGTTGAAAGGTTAAGGTTGACTGTTGCAGGTTGCAGGTTGCAGGTTAAAGGTTGAAGGTTAAAGGTTGCAGGTTTAAGGTTTAATGTTGAAAGGTTAAGGTTGACTGTTGCAGGTTTAAGGGTTAAGGTTGACTGTTGCAGGTTTAAGGTTTAATGTTGCAGGTTGTAGTCATAATATATAACATTAACTTTTAACCTCCAAAGTCAAGTATTTCAAGCAAATAACCTACCCGAAAAGGGACGCCAAAGGCGAACAACCAAATAACTTTCAAGCAAATAACCTACCCGAAAAGGGACGCCAAAGGCGAACAACTAAATAACTTTCTAAGCTCTTGCTAATCATGTTTTAATCCACTATAGAGAACATAAGCTCGCCTTCTGCTGCTTTCTTACCATCAACAGTAGCAACTGAGTGCATCTTACCAAAACGACTGCGCTTGATGGACAACAGTTCCGCAGTCATCACCAGTTGATCTCCTGGCACTACGGGACGCCGAAAACGAACTTTGTCAATCCCTGCAAATACGAATAATCCCTCAGGACTATCGGGCATTTGGGTTAATACAATCCCGCCAACCTGAGCCATAGCTTCCACGATCATCACCCCAGGCATCAAGGGTCGTCCAGGAAAATGTCCTTGAAAAAAAGGTTCGTTGAAGGTAACATTTTTGATACCTACAGCTCTTTTACCTGGAACATAGTCAATAATCCGATCAACTAATGCGAAAGGATACCGATGGGGGAGTAGTTTATGAATGTCTTCGACGGTTAGAACTGTTTTAGTCGATGAGTCATCATTTACATCCTTGGTAGTTCCGGTAGAGTTATTTGGCGTGTTAACGTCAGTCAATGTGGACATAAGCATACTTTAATAAAATTACAGATTGCAGGTTAGTTTGTTAATTTTTAAAGGTTCAACCTTCTTTGTGTTTAACTTGCAACCCATGCGTTCAGCCAGCTTTTTGGCAAGTTGGACATGGAGATGGTGGCTAGCTTTATAGGCCAGGATATGAGCAACAGGAAAACGTCCTAATAAACTCAAATCCCCTACTAAGTCTAAAAGTTTATGACGTACTGGCTCATTTGAAAATCGTAAGGGAGGATTAACCCATCCGTGTTGACCACAAACCAGAGCATTCTCCAAGCTACCACCTTTAATTAAACCGCGATCGCGCAACTGGTCAATTTGATCAGCCAAGCCAAAGGTACGAGCTGGTGCGATCGCATCAGCAAAATTGTCCTTTTCTGGAGTCCAACTATACCATTGTTTACCAATCGCTGGTAACGCAAAGTCAATGCCATAGGTAAATCGAGTTTTGGGTGCTGGTAGAGCCGTTACAAAGGCATCTCCGTGATAAACCGAGACTGGCTCGTTTAATACAAAAGGGATAGGTGTTGTTACTGAGGGAGTTAGCAGGTGAGGGGGTGTTAGGGTAGCTCGAACTTGTCCGGGGGTAAAACTATCGTGTGCTTTATCCTCGATTCCTTGAACCCCTGCTGCTACTAATCCCACCTCCTGGAGAGCTTCCAGCCAAACCTTCGCCGAACCATCTAAAAGAGGTACTTCTGGACCATCAATCTCAATTTGAGCATTATCCACACCACTACCAGCCAGTGCAGCTAAAAGGTGTTCCACTGTACGAACGGAAGCCTTTCCATACTGGGCTGATGTCGAGAGTTCCGTAGACAGTGTGGTAGCTGAAACTGCATCTATGTTTGCTGGAATAACGGGTTTACCTGGTAAGTCAACCCGCACAAAATATCGCCCAACTCCCGCAGCTGCTGGTAGTACCCTTACGTTGGTTGAAATACCGCTGTGCAGTCCGACACCAGAGCGTTCAAACATACCAGCCAAGGTGTAATATACTGAAGACATTTTTTTTGGGAAAGTTTCTATCAATAAATGCAGGAAAATTGAAAATTGAAAATTGAAATTAACCAATCACAAATTACAATCAACAATTGACAATTAACCACTAATAATTCACAACTAACAATTCACAATTAACAATTAAAACTTCTCTCCAATACCAAAGTGAAGACGACTGTCCCCTTCGGTATTCAAACCAAAGTCTACCCGAATCGGACCAAGTGGTGACTGCACTCTAACCCCAAGACCGTAACCGAGACCAGTACCGGGTAAATCTCTCTGCTCACCGGGTTCACCAGGAACAGAACCAGCAGAACCAAGGTCAGTGCCAGCGTCAACAAATAGAGCGCCCCCTATGACTGAGAAAATGGGGAAGCGATATTCTGCAGTAGCCTGAAGGTAACTACGTCCTGAGGCTAGGTCTCCCTCAGCAAACCCCCGCACGGAGTTACTACCACCAATAATAAAAGCTTCATAGGGAGGTAAATCCCCCAAGATAGTGCCCCCTTGAATGTTAAAGGCAAGAGCCTGAGGTCCTTCGGTAAAGTTGGTGAATTCTACAGGGATATAGAAACTATAGCTACCTCTTAACCGATTCATTAAGATGCTGCCACTACCAATAGGAATAGATTGTTCCATGCCCAACCGGAGTAGGGAACCGTTAGTAGGTTGGGTGGTACTATTGCGTAAATCCCGCACTGCCCCTAACTGGACAGTAGTTAGGTCATCTTCTCCACTGTCACTAAAGCTCAACAGTTCTCCATCTGTAGATTCAGGTCTGACATCCCCATCACTATCTTCAATGGCAACATGTTGATATTTCAAGCCTAGGGATGCTGTCCATTCTGACCGTTTAAATACATCTTGCGATAAAGGACGGCGAAAAGTCACTCCACCACCAGTGCGCACAATCCGGGGGCGGTCTCCATCATCATCATCATTAGGAACTTTAATATTATTCTCACCGCTGCCCCCATTAAAGACCAAGGAAATCGAGCGCCGTCGGAATGCATTTACGGTGTAAGAGGTGCGGAAGGGGTCTCCTGCAATCCAAGGGTCTGTAAAGCTCAAATCGAACAATAGCTCTCGGGTTCCCAGCTGAAATTCTCCCCCTAAGGTCTGATTATTACCCCCTAGATTTTGCTGTTGATAGCTCACGGTACCAAAAAAACCACTGGCAGAACTCAGACCTGCACCAGCCGCAATTGAGCCACTACTCTTCTCAATCACGTCTACTACTATCACCACCTGGCGTGGGTCAGTACCGGGTTCAAAGGAAAACCGTACATCATCGAAAATCCCTAAACCAAAAACTCGCTGTAAGTCCCTTTGGGCTTTCTTCCGGTTAAATACAGTACCGGATTTTAACTCCACCTCCCGGGTAATAATAAAGGGGCGAGTATTACCCCCAACCGGTTCCTCCCGGTCAGTCATTGATGGAAGTGGGTTGCCATTTTCATCTACAATCGGGTTACCATCTTCATCGAGAAAACGCACCTTAACAGCTTCAATCACCCCTTCTGCCACGACCAAGGTGACTGTGCCATCCGGTGTGACTTGCTCAGCATCAATGACTTGAGCTAGGTCATAACCTTCTTCCTTATACCAATCGTTTAATTGTTTGATTCCCTCTTGCAGGTCTCGCAGATTCAGGATTGAGCCATATTGCTCACTGAAGATTTCATTAATTTTTTCCTGGTTTACGATTCGTTGCCCTTCCCCTGGGGGTTCTGTTTTGACTGCCACCTGACGCAATACTGGGTTAGCTCTGACAACAAAGCTAATCCTAACTCCCAAGGGAGTATCTTCTGGCTGAACATCCACACTGGAAAAGAAACCTGTGGCAAAGATAGCATTAACATCTTCCTGAAGCTGAGAGCGCGTGGTTGCTCGTCCTGGTCGGGTTTTAATCACCCGATAAATTTCCTCTTCCAGTTGGGGAGGTGCGCCAGTAATCAAGACTTCTGCTACCAGTACTCGTACTTCTGAGGAGTCAGAAGGAGGTTGAGTTGAAGGGGGCTCCAGTTGAGTGGGTTCCGGGAGTTGGGACAGTTGATCTATACCATTTGGAGGTTTTACTTGAGCACTCCCTTCGATGCTATCGATTGATAAAGGAGGTTGAGTTGAGGGGGGCTCCAGTTGAGTGGGTTCCGGAAGTTGGGACGGTTTTTCTATACCATTTGGAGGTTTTACTTGAGCACTCCCTTCGATGCTATCCGGTGATAGTTGGGGTGGCTTTGGGGTTTGGGAAGGTAACTCTGCGGCTGTTGAATCTACCGGAACCACTAGTTTAGTAGGTTTAGTAGGTACTGCCACCTGGGTTGGTGATGCATCTACCGGAACCACTAGTTTAGTAGGTACTGCCACCTGGGTTGGTGAAGAATTGTTCACCGAGAGAGTGGTAGGCACAGACTGCACAAGCGATGCAGCGCGGTCTTGGGGAGGCAGCGCGGTCTTGGGGGTTCCCCCCATGAGCGACTGCCGTGGGTTTCCCCCACTCGCTATTGCATCAAGAACACTCTTGGTGGGTACTGCCACCTGGGTCCCGGAAGAGTGAAGCACCAAGGCAGTCCTTGGTTTTGCCTGGACAGCAATTGTTTCAGGAACCGCTGGTTCAGGTGTTTTTACGTCACTGGAATTCTGTTGAGGTGCATCCGGTAGGGACTGAATGGTTTGCCCACGGGTTGGTTTGGATACACCAATACTGGCAGTAGCAGCAATGATCGCTGCTAACAAGGGAGATAAACGCATTGTGTTGTTTGTTTTTGACACTTCCACACACCATTCCTATTGGGTCATTGGTCATTGGTAAACTCTCAGTAAGCCATTGATTACTGGTTGACGGAGGGCTAACAACTCCAGTGCCATAGGAGCAACTATTATATTAGTTATTAGTTGTCAGCCACAGTACCATGACTGAACACTTGACCTAAGCAAGCAATGCGCATGCCTGTTGTCTATTTTCGTTCGTCTGTGGTTATTTTTACCAATGTGCTAAATTTTTTTGGGTTACGGGTTAACGATGGCATCAATCCCGTCACTTGTTTTTACCCTGTCAGGTCTAGTCAGAGGCTGATTAGAGTTTGCTCTCAAGAACTTTTTGTAGCACTTGCTGATAGGCTTGTTCTACATTGCCCAAATCCTTGCGAAATCGGTCTTTGTCCATCACTCGACGCTCCGGATCAGTTTCGGCTTGGTTCCAAAGGCGGCAGGTATCAGGACTGATTTCATCAGCTAATAGTAGGTCTTCAGACGGGGTTACACCAAATTCCAACTTGAAGTCTACTAGAGTAATGCCACACTGATAGAAGAAGTCAGTCAGAATTTGGTTGATTCGCAACGCTTGCTCAATCAGTTGGTTCAACTGCTCAGGCGTTGCTAGTTCCAGCAGTAGTAAGCGATCGCGTGTTAACAAGGGATCTCCTAAGTCGTCATTCTTTAAATAAAATTCCACTAGGGGCTTCGGGAGTACCCGACCCTCTGGTATTCCAGTTTGTTGACATAGACTACCAGCAGCAATGTTCCTGACTACCACCTCCAAGGGCACAATTTTTACCTGTTTGACCAACATTTGGTTGGGAGTAGGACGGTCAATGAAGTGTGTAGCTATGCCATTCTCTTCTAAGACTTTGAACAAATGAGATGCGATCGCACAATTTATCTCACCCTTCCCAGAAATCTGACCTCGCTTTTGGGCATTAAAGGCAGTGGCATCATCTTTAAAGTGAGTCAGTAGAATCTCTGGGTCATCGGTAGTATATAGGATTTTCGCTTTACCTTCGTAGAGTTTTTGATCAGGGGACATAATCAGTAAGATGATGGTTGACTGACAATATATTGACAGATATACCAGCCCTAAATGATTCGTAAAATATAGTGGCCACAGCCGACGCTATCGCGTTCGCTTTGGCCGTAGGCCAAAGCGAACGCCGAATCGCGCTTAAAGCAAGCCCAGCAATGATTTCAGATTTTGCATGTTTGACAACTGATTTAGGATTGCTATAGATCTTGACCAAAAATTTTGGGTTTAAAGCCCCGTCCTTCAAGGTACGGCTTTGATTTATAATTAAACCTAGCGGTTTTACGCATATATAAAAAGCGTAGTAGGTCGCTTCGGATAGCTTGAGCTCCGGAAGCAAAGTAGCAAAAATACGCGCATTTTTTATAAATGTTGAAGCCGTAGCACGACAATTGAATAAATTTCTCCCGGTGCACTTTCGCGCACCTTTCCAAACGCCGCCGGGCAGACGGTGTATGCTTGTGGAGGGTAAAGTCGTTGGACTCCCCGAGAAGCAATAATCCTTGCTGCGTGATTCAGGAGGAGTGTCAAAGATAGATTTAGCTATATCCGCGATTCATAAGGGGCTGTGTGCGCCACCTACGGGCGCACTTTATAAGCCCCCTCCCACACTAAACCAATCAACAAAAGATGTGGGGTTTATAGCGGATCTAGCTAAAGTTTTTCAGCAAAGCAGAAAGCGATGCAGCAAGGGAACAGGGTACCTAACGCCGACCTGTGGGGGTTCCCACGGGTAAAACAGCGGTGCATTCACCTAGTGTCTCCAAAGGAGAATCGTGGTGTTTCGCAAACAGACACAAAACCACTCGCCCTTTGCATCAAGACAATGCCCTTGTGTTTTGGGCAGTACCGTAAAACCTGATGTCTATTACAGCAATCACAATCAGACAAAATCCGAAATTTGGTGGAGCGTGAGTTATCCTTTAATCAGTTAAGTTAAGGTTAGGTTAAAAACGTCTGGTGCAGGCAATAGCTATGGTAGATCCATCTGATTTTTTACACCCTCACAGTCCCTATCACGGTCAGTTCAAGCCAGAAAACGTGGTTTTTAACGCTAATTTACAGGAATTTGCTCAAAAAGTCAGCTACATCTGTAATCTGGAAACTGCTGGTAAGCTGCCTCCAAAAGAGGCTTACCAGCAGATTAAAAAACTCTGGAAAGAGTTGAAACAAAGCAAAAAGAGCCTGGGTATATAAAGGATGAAATACGTCATTCTTTACTTCGTGGTCATCGTGTAAACTCCATCCCAGGAATCATCAGGAGGATGATCACAATAGTTTTTAGCTCGGTTAATATGGGTCTTGACAGGCCGGTCATTTGGTTGTATATCTAGTGCATCAGTAAAATACTTGAGTGCCTGGTGAAAGTCTCGTTTGATGTAAGCATTACGCCCTGCTTGATACAAATCCAAGAACCGTTTTCTTTTATCGCTAAGGGATACGTCGGTTTTGCCAATTAATTCATAAATCCTAACCGCTTGGTTTTTACCTTTGACCCGGATTTGATCTAACTCCCGCACCACAATGCGATCGCGGCACAAATTATAGGTAGACTCACTCAAGATAATGTCGCAGCCATACTCTTTGGTAACGCTTTCGAGACGAGCACTTAGATTCACCCCATCTCCAATAACCGTATAGTCCATCCGTTTTTGGGAGCCGATATTGCCGGAAACCACTTCTCCAGAACTAATTCCCATTCCAATCCGGATTTCAGGTTGGTTGTTACGACTGCGATTGGAATTAAATTTTGCTAAGCGTGAGCGCATATCTAGAGCTGATTTGACAGCCTTCCAAGCATGATTTGGCAGGGGTAAAGGTGCTCCAAACACCGCCATCAAGGCATCTCCAATAAACTTGTCCAAGGTGCCATCATGATTGAATACAGCCTCTACCATGGTTTCAAAATACTTGTTGAGCAACGATACCACCTCTGTTGCTCCGAGATGTTCTGTTAGGTTTGTGTAGCCCCGGATATCGGAAAATAGAATTGTTACTTCTTGCTTCTTGCCCTGCATTAAGGTATCTTCCCCTAGGGCTAAGACTTGATCAGCAACCCGTGGAGTCATGTAGCGATACATGGCTGTCTTCATACGCTTCTCACGAGTCATATCTTCTAGAACCACTAACCCACCTCGCACACTTCCCTCTGGGTTGAGCAAAGGATTGACGCTTAGGTTGAGACTGCGTTCAATTTCCTGAACTTGGTATTTTGACAAATAATAAGTAGATGAAGATTCCGTGTGGGGTGTTTCATTCCAGGGTACATAAACATTCGGGTCATCCCACTTTGGCATTGCCAGCACCATCGATGGTGATCCTAAATCCCCTTGAGGAGCTTTATACAGACCAATCTTCAGAGTTTGTTCTGGCATATAATGCCGAGTCCCTGTAGCCAAGCTATCTTGCCAACGCCACTGGAGATTTTCAATCGGTACTACATCCCAGATGTATCGACCAGTGAGCTTAGACTGCCAGAATTTCCAATCGGGACTGCCTTTTCTACGATTAGGACCACCTAGGAACTTGATGGCTGCATCATTGATCATCACAATTCGTCCCTGCATGTCAGTGGAAATCACTGCGTCGGTTAGACTTTGCAGGATATCTTGCTGATATTGCTTTTCAATCAGGACCCTTTCAAACAGCTGGGCATTTTCCAGAGCTATGCCTGCCTGAATATTAAACGCCCGCATAAACTCTTGATCAGAGCTGGTAAAGTAGCCTTGGTGCTTGTTGATTAACTGGGTCACACCGATTAATTTATTTTTGGAGTTAAATACCGGCATACAAAGAATACTTTCGGTGCGATAACCGGTTTGTTTGTCAGTGGTCGGGTCAAAACGGTCGTCTTTATAGGCATCTGGAATATTGAGCGGCTCACCAGTGGATGCTACATAACCAGCAATACCTCGGTTGGCTGGTATTCGGATTTCTATGGTGTTTTGTCCATCCGCTGTAGCTACCTTACTCCAAAGTTCGTTGCGTTCTTGGCATAGCAAAAATAGCGTAGAGCGGTCCGCTTGCATTAGATCCCGAGCCTGCTCCATCACTAAACTTAGGGTTTGTTCGAGCTTCAGGCTCTTCCCCAGAGACTCAGTTGCCTTGAGCAGAGCAATCACTCCCCTTTGGTTACGAGCTGCCTGTTGAAATGATTGGCAGGCTTCGAGGATGATGCCAAGGTCGTCGGCAAAGTTCTCAAATTGCTTTTCGTTGGTACTATCGAAGGGCACACCGCCAGTTTTATTCAAAAAATTTATTACAGCAATCACCTGGTTATTGCGATTAAAAATTGGCATACACAGGAGGCTTTGGGTACGATAGCCAGGGATTTCGTCAAATTCTGGGTTAAATAGGGGATGATGGTAAGCAACTGACGTATTGAAAGACTTGCCAGTGGCAGCAACATGACCCACAACACCCTGATTGTGGGGAATCCGGCGTTCTATGGTTTTGTCCGTGTGAGGTTGGGGGATGTTTGCCCATAGTTGACCTGTGTCGGTGTCAACCATGAAAATAGTGGCTTGGTCTGCCTGTAGGACTTGACCAACTTTTAGGGTTAAAGCCTCTATAACCTGCTCTAGCCGAGTTTCCAGAGCATCATTATTGATCAGTGCGATCGCTCCCAGAAACTGTTGAAAATCAGCAGCAAAGAAATCTAACCAGCAGCTAAATTGAGGAATGGATAGGGTTTTGATGCGGTCAATTAGATGGCTGGTTTGTGAGGGTTGAGTTAACTGAGATAATGTAGCAGTAACACTACTGGTATTCGGTCTTGTCATACTTCGTCTGCTCCTGCCTTTGGAGGCGCGTGAGGGCAAGTCAACTGGGCAGATAAGAATTGCTGCGTTGATAAGTCTTCTATCGTCTTTGACTTCAAGAACATGAATTGACACCCTGGCTATAAGTAGATCTGAGGATATACCTATCCTGATTACAAGTTTGGCATATCTCTACAGTCAAAATCAGTACCCTAGGGGGTACTTTCTAGACTATAGGTTTCCCTAAAACTGTTAAGGATTGTACAATTACAATAGTTAAGTTTTCGATAAGATTTTGTAATAAAGTCAGTAAGCTCAACCCCATTACGCCCCCTGAGACCCTGAAACCCTTCCTTGACATGCTCCCTATGACTAGGCATAAACCCTTGAATTAGGCAGGCTTAATTAAGCCTTAGGTGATTAAAACTTCACACCTAACACCTAAAACCGCTACTGGTGTCAGACCTGTGGGATGCTTACCTCAATGTCGGGAGGAGGATGTGGTTGTCTATGAAGATCTCAAGATACAAAACATGGTCAAGAATCATCATTTGGCTAAGTCGATTTCTGATCCAGGTTGGTATCAATTCACCCAATGGTTAGAATACTTTGGAAAAATCTGGGATAAAACTGTGATATCGGTCAACCTCCACTTCACATCTGCCGATTGTTCTAACTGTGGTTATCGGGTGAAAACATCCCTCAGCACCCGGACTCATAAATGTCCTCGTTGTCATCTAGAAATCTGTCGTGATCCCAACGCAGCTCTCAACATTTTGAAGCGGGGATTAGAGGTTTTAGGTGTTGAGTACAACAGTACCCTAGGGCATAGGAAACTGCCGTTAATACGGAAACGCGCAGGCGTGAGTTCGACCGCTGTTGATGAAGGGAAACCTAATTCAAGAAGTTGTCTGATTGAACCTTGAATCACATATTGTGAGAATCCCCCGTTATCATCTCCGATTTAACGGGGGAGTATGTCAAGCAGCGGAAGACATGGATTCGGAAAACACGATAGTCTGGTAGTAATGTTGCAATTGGCGTGTAGCAGCTGACCAACTCCAGCGTTCAGCTTCTGCTCTAGCATTGCGGCGCAGAGTTTCCCGTTCCTGCTGTTGTGCTAAGAGACGCTGGGTTGCTGCGATCGCTCCTTGCTCATCTGCTGGATCGTATAAATACCCATTCATCCCATCCGTGACAATATCGGGAATCCCTCCAGAGTTGGCTGCTACCACAGGACAACCTGCTGCCATCGCTTCTAGTAAGACTAGTCCTAAGGTTTCTGTCCTAGAAGGAAAGATAAATGCATCAGCAGAGGCAAAGGCCGATCCGAGGGTTGTACCGGTAAGGTAACCCACGAAATGAGTCGGGGTGCCAGCAAAGTGTGCTTCTAGTTCCTTACGGTGGGGTCCATCCCCTACTAATGCTAGGCAAGCGTTGGGAATTGCTTCTAGCACTAGCTTGATCCGCTCAATTTCTTTTTCAGCAGAAAGACGGCCTACATAAAGGAGTATGGGGCTGTCTGGATTTCCTTGGGAAAGATGCGATCGCATTTGGGATGAAGCTAACTCTGGTTGGAACGTTTCCGTATCCACACCTCGCTGCCACAAGTCTACTCGCTCAACACCATGGTCTCTTAATTCCTGTACCATAGCATTAGAGGTACACAAATTCAGCTCAGCTTGATTGTGACTAACCTTAATTAACTCCCACATAACTCCTTCGAGCATACCCAATCCGTAGTGCTGGAGGTACTGAGGTAAATGGGTGTGGTAGGAGGCGACCAAGGGAATATTCATCACCTTGGCATAATACAGCCCTCCCAACCCTAATACTGCTGGGTTGACAACATGGATCAAATCTGGCTGAAACTTTTCTAATACCCCACCAATGGAGGGTCGTGGCAGGGCTAGCTTTAATTCGGGATACAGGGGTAGGGGAAAGCCAGAAACACCGTAAATTTTGGCTCCTTTGTATGTTTTTAGTCCCCCTTCTGGGCATATAACTAGCACCTGGTCACCGTTACGCTGCAAATGTTCCACCGTGTGGCGCAACCGGGTCACGATGCCATCAACTTTGGGTAGAAATGTTTCAGTAAAAAAAGCAATTCGCATAATTAGTGATTAGTCATTAGTCATTAGTCATTAATTATTTGTCTTTGATAGTCCCTTAATCCAATTTGCTTGACCCTACTCGCTAAATGTATCAGGTTTGGGGCACTTGTTGAACATGAATTAGTTTCTAGGTATTAGACCATTGGCCATGGCGTTTAGGGATTCCAGGACGCCCTTGACTCTAACCTGATCAGTTTGGTTATAATTGTGGTTTGTATGAAACCTTTTTTGACCTCAAACCCCCAAGGTAAGAGTTAATTCTTCTATAGTTCAGTAAATTCTGGAGTTGGGATCAGCACTTCTGAAGCGAAGCTAGTCCTGGGTGCAAAGTGAAATGCTCCAGCAATCGAACCCCAAATGAGTTCATCGGTTTGGGGGTCACGTCCCCTGTCAAGACTAATCAATTTTTCTTCCATTACTTCAAAGCTGCTATCGAGATAGGTTTCTTTACTATTGCGCACCACCAAGCAAGCTTTACCTGGTTCTACTTCCGCTTTGAAGCTATGACCAGTCCAGGCAACATTGAACGTGCAACCAGGAAGCTTCTCTAGCTGTTGGGCACTCAGGGATTTTAGACGTTCTAAATCACGGGAAGCTCCGTATAATAGTTTTTCATCCTGAACCTTGTAATTTTCGATTTTGATTTGCCCGTCTAGCTCAACAATCTTTAGCACCCGCACTCGGTAGGGGGTGTTGAGCATATAGTCATAGGCTTGCTCAAGGAACAAGCTACATCCATCTAGCACTGACCAAGGTAGAGGACGCATGCAGACGCGGATGTGAGCATACAATGGTGGATTCTCAAACGCCTGCTCTTGGTTACTAAAATCAGCTGCCATCCAGCGAGCTAAAGTAGCGATATCCGTAGAATGAGTCATTACCAGAAGTGTTGAACTTAGAATAGCGCGAACTTCGGATGAAGTAGTTTTTGATGCAGTTAGTATCTTTACAATACATCGTCTTGATGCAGTCGCTTATGTTTGGATTCTGCATCAAGACCAATGTAAGTATTCAGCTATCAGCTATCAGCTTTCAGCTTATCGGCTACAGATGGTGCTACTTGAAGTGCTTTTGAATAAAATAAGCTGACGGCACCTCAAGTAGCACCATCTGTAGCGCATATGCTTACAAAATCTCGAACTATTAAATTCTCCCGTTCAAGGTTTATCTTAAGCACCTCAAGTAGCGTGAGCTTTTAGCTGACGGCTGACAGCTGACGGCTGAATGCTTACAGACCAATTGCTAAAAGCTTTAGTTGACAAGCGCCCATCATTACCATGATCCGAAGTTCCCTATTCCGTATTTGCTGTCCCCAGCGCTATAGCTGATAGCTTACTGGCAAGAGCTTGGGAATACCTCTGGTTTCTTTGGGTTATTTCAAACCTTTAATCCCAAACAATAGAAACTGTGTCACCTGAGCCTCACTAAAATTGTTATCACTCACCAAAATTAAACTCTGAGTTCCATCACTCAAGCGCGGACCAAGGGTCATTCCCTCTAAATTATCTAAGTAAATCCCCAATTCACTCAAATCCAGCAACAACTTTTTTTGCAGTGGCTTAATCTTGGAAACATCACCCTTGAGACTAGCAATTTTGGTGGTATCGGTTGCTCCACCGGTCACCACTTGATAAAGTTTGGCACTGAATCCAAATAAACCATAGGTACGCTCCAAACTCAGAAAATGTCCTGCGGTATCCACTGCTAATAACTCAGTTAAACCGTGAGAAAGGGTGTTAGGGGGGTCTGGGTCGAGTAAGTAAAGATGTTCACTAACCAGCATTGGAGGAGTAACGTCTCCAATCAAATAGTGCAACCAACGAATTCCCGCTGCTTGTTCGGTATCTGCTTCTGGCTGGTCTTGGTGTAGGGAGTACTCACTGGCACTAAATAAGCGAAATGACTCTTGCCCACTTGCTGCAGCTAGGCTGATCGGTTCTAAGGTCAATGCCTCAAAGCCTAAGTTATCCTGGATACCATTACTGACTGTTCCTAGGTCAGTGTCATTCGGTAGATAACGCTGGGGAATTTTTAAGTTTTGCAACTGTTGTCCTGTTGCTATATCAAACTGCCGAATGAATGGAGCAATGCCTTGATTAGTAGCCCCTTCACTAGAGATAAATACAGAATCTTTTCCAGACCAAGCAATCCCTTCTGGATCCAGGGTACCCCTTACAAAGGTCTCACCATTTTTATCTTTGAGGAAAGTGACATCTTCCACTTCTACGTTTTCAATCCCTATGTTTCCTGTATCGGTGGGATTGAAGGTTAGTTTTAGGGTGTAGAATCGAGCCGGAGCTAATCGAGAACGATCATCAGAAACAGCTAAAAAGCGATCGCGTTCCCGATCATAGGCCAATCCTGACAACCCTCCCACTACGGTATTTTTGAATTCCGTTTGGGGGAGTTGATACTCCCCTAAGAAGTTCACGGAAAGGTTGAGGAAGGTGCGTTCCTCTGCTGTGATGGCTGGTAAAAAGCTACAGGTAGTGGTCAGGCTACCCAGGAATATTATTACCACAACCCATAGCATATTTGATAGTTTTTTAGGTTTTCTTAACATTAGGTCAGTCTACCAGTACCTTAACTTACTTGTATTATTACTTGGTTCGACCAGAAGTGTTGATTGTTATAAATTAGGTCTAAAAAAAAGTACCAAGCTGTCTACTAACTATTGGTGCTATTTAAAAATTAAATTATGCTCGCGTCATGTTTTTAAAACAGTTTACAAAACGAGTCTTGGATAGCTTAACATCTATCCCTAAAAATTACTACCCTGTCTCTTGATGCAGTCGATCATGGTGCATCTCATATTTGTAAAAAAGAAGGTAATTGTGGGAAGTGTGGGAAGTGTGGGAAGTGTGGGAAGTATGATAATTTTATGATAATTTTGCCTAATTTAATGCATTGAGATGCACCCTTATGCGTTCTGCCCTCTGCCTTCGATACACTTTTATTATGGGTATTTAACCGGACTTGATATAAAATCCTAATGACCGAACAATTGGCAAGAAGTTGACTAGTTTACGAGATGTCTATTACAAACAGACACAAACTATTCACCAGATTGGAACCAAATCCAAAACAAACCTTGGCAAAACATCCTATCCTCTCCTGATAATGTTTGTGGACTAGTTAAAATTTCCACATCTCGATCGGGAGGATAAATTTATACTTGCTGCTGTTGGCGATTAATTAACCATCCCAGTCTTGCGCCATTATCCCTATATTCCCTCATTTTGGCCTGTGTCTTTTCCAGGGAATAACTGGGAGACATTAATTCAACCACAAAATCGGGGCACAAAGGAGCAAATCTTTCTTTTTCCGCTTGAGTCAAAGCATTCCACCGTTCAATTTTCACCCAAGACGCATCTGGAGAGCGCTCTGCACCCGAGGAAAGTTTGAAACCACCGGAAGAGTCAAAGGATTTTCCTAGCTGATTTTGGCGACTCCAAGCTCTTAACTGATACGTTAGATCAGCATTGCGTACGCTAGTTTTGCTACCCGTAGGTGGCATAATAATTAATTATCCTTTAGCTGTACGCTCGAATCTCAAGTCACGGTTAGTTTGACAAAGCTGAAAAAATTGCTTGTCAGTTAAGTCAATAATTAATTCGAGCCTAGCCGGTAAACTGACGGTATTAGGGTTCATCTTATCAGTTTAGATAGTAGCAATAGTTTTCTCAATTATAGTATAGCGCTTTTTAAGCTAGTAAGGTACATTTTTTTTGGTTTTAGGAAGCATGGAGCTAAGGCCGTGGGCCACGCTTTCGGGCTTTGCCCGACCCTGCGCAAACGCCAACGGAGCTTCGGAGCAGTAAAGTTATAAGAGGGAAAATGTAAAAAAAAATTGTACTTTATTAGGCTAAAAAAAACGATATTTTATATCATCCAGACAGACACGGTTTTAAAGGGATATTAGCTTAGTCCAATCATCGTGTAAAATCCCAAGGATAAGCATAAGACAGTTGGGGGTTTCAAGGCTCTGTTAAACTAAATTTTTATTCTCTGTAACAGGGTAATAAAAATCAACATTAAACGTTCAAGATACCAATTTTTTTTTTAGGCATTTTGAATTTAAGCTGTTGCGCATTTAAATTGGATATTATTCAGTTAGCAAAAAACCTTCAAACCCTCTCCAATGCTCCCATTCCCCCCTTACTAAGGGCAGGGCTGTTTCATTCTTTGGGATAAATTGTCAGGTCAATAAGCGTGAAAGGGATGAAACCTTGAAGAGGGTAGCCTTATTACAAAAACTTAAACCTGTTGCCCATAACCTGCCGACCATAAATGCTACCCTCAACTACTGTAACTTCAAGGGAAGTGGGGTGCTGGTGAGAGGATATTTTTAAGGTGAAAAATACCTAAGGTGCGCTTGACCCATTAAGAATTAAATTCGCGCTATAGGTGCGCGCCAAGGGCGATTTACTCGCCCTTGGGTCGCACCTTCGGGTCGCCCTTTTTATTAATAAAAATTCCCCACGGTGCGCGTTCACACCGCTATCTCCCTATCTCCCTATATCCCTATATCCCCACCAATCACATTTTAGTCCGACAATGAAACAGCCCTGGCTTACTAAGGGGGGTTAGGGGGAATTGATGCTCCCCTGCTGTCAGAACCATGGAATTTAAATGAAGACCAGCTTAAGGCTCTGCCTTGATATCTGGAAATGGTGACAAATCCTGAAAAAAATGGTTATAATATCCCTGTGAAGACAAAACATTGATTAACCCTAACAGGTTGATTAACCTTGAGGAATTTACTTAGAATTGCAGAGGTGGTCTATTCTCTATAAGTAGATTTACGGTTACGGCGGTCAACTCAGCAATTCTATAATCCCATCAGTTATTTAAGGGCAGTAAGGCAATGTATAAGAATTGCGTAATTGACATTAACTCCAAGCCTAATAAGGTTGATAGCGTTTGGCGTCTAGCCGAAACATTATCTGTAGAGGAAAAGGCTGAATTGATTGAGCGCTTGCTTGACCAAGAATCGGGGTTGATTGTGCTTTCAGCAACTACCCACTTCGCTGATTATATCCTGGCCCAGATGAGTCTTTTGTCATCAGAGGGCTTGGTGTACGTATTCAGGAAAGTTGCGGCTCAGCTGTCTAGCAAAGGGAATGGTTTGTAGATTGTTATCATTAATCACCCAGAATTTCCAGTTTGTTATTTGTTGTTGGTGGTTAGTAGGGGCGAACAGTTGTTGGCCCCTACAGTAGTTAGTAGAGATCAAGACACTCTGACTAACGACTAACCACTAACTTCTTTGAGTAAGTGACCAGCATTCAACCAGATTTGATGTAACCTCTACATAGACATACTCCAGCCGCACTGGCTGACGAGCAATGGAATCGAGGGGAATCCCATCAAAACAAGCAATAATATCCTTCAGGTCTAAAGACTCTGGTAGCCAAAAGGCTAAATCATTTCCATAGCGGCGATGAGTAAACCCTAATTCTTGGGCACGAGCGATCGCTTGTTCTTCTTGAGGGGTATCTACTACTACAATTTCTTGAGCGGGAATCTTTTGCCGTAACTCAAGCAAACTCCCCTCTGCTACAATCCGTCCCTGTTTAAGAATACCAATTCTCTGGCAAACACGTTCTGCTTCATCAAGGGAATGAGTCGTCAGCAAAATAGTAATTCCCTGGCGCTGAAGACGTCGAATCAAGTCCCAAATTTCATATCGGGCTTCAATATCTAAGCCTGTGGTAGGCTCATCTAAAATAAGTAATTTCGGCTGATGCACTAGAGCCACAGCAATATTCATCCGTCGCTGCATCCCACCACTGAGGGTTTCCACCGGACTTTTTGCCCGCTCTAATAAATTTACTGCAGCAAGGGCAGCGTAAACTTGTTTAGAGCACTGCTGACCATCTAACCCATACAGACGAGCAAAGAAATACAAGTTTTCGTGACAGCTAAGGGTTTGATACAATAAATTCTCTTGGGGAGCAACCCCAATCAGCTTTTTCGTGGCCTCGGAGACTGGCTGGTTATTGATTGCGATCGCACCACTATCTGCTCGTAGTAAGTTACAGATGATATTGATAGTAGTTGTCTTACCTGCACCATTGGGTCCGAGTAAACCATATATTTCTCCCCCTGGAATATTTAGGGTTAAATCCCGCAGAACGTTTCGATTACCGTAAGACTTATTTAATTTATGGATATTTAGCACTAGTTAAACCTTCAGCAATACTAAGGCAATTTAATCAGACTTTTTTTACGCGGGGACGTACAAGTCGAAAGCCCCGTGTTTTTAAACCGGGGATGAAGACTCACAGCGACTAAAGTCGCCTAGAAAAATAAGCGTAGGTTTCCGGAATCATTGGAAAAGATGATATAGTCTAATATTAGGTACAGGCTGAAAAACCGTTGGCTCAGACGGGAGAGAGACCCGCAACTGATTGACCACAAAGTAGTAATGCCGTAAGGGCAGGGAGAATCCTCTTTAAAAACCCAATCGTCAACTAGCAATTGGCGTGTGAACCCAGGAAAAATCACTTTTTAACAACAAGGTACGGTGGGGCACACCGGAACCTGGGGAAATGGTTAAAGTACCCGTTCGCGTAGCGTCGGCTTTGCCGATACGCCTAAGGAGAACTGCCCTCTGGGTCTGTCGTGAATCGACTAGGAATTTGGCACAGCGGATTCTTGGTTTGAGTACTGTCCTGTTTTTGGCGGCGTCAAAGATGGAACACGACGGTTTAAGGTGGCTCGTTGATCTAGGAATCCCCGTCTCGCGATTAGCGGGGAGTGTCAAGATAATCGGATGATTTTATAGGAGTACTAGGGTAAGCATTCAGCTATCAGCGGTCAGCTATCAGCTAATGCTTCACAGGCTTCTAGCCTGTGAAGCATTAGCTGATAGACTTTTCCCCAGACTTTCAATTCTCATTAATCTCGAACTATTAAATTCTCTCGTTTTAGGTTTATTTTAAGCTGAACGCGTAGCGTGAGCTAAAAGCTCACGGCTGACGGCTGACGGCTGAACGCGCACGCGTGCGCGTAGCGCATATGCTTACCTACTAGGTAATAGATAACTGACCCGACTATACTTGAGTTTATTTCTTTGTGCAAACCTCCTCATTTTTCAATAGTTTAAACTAAGTTACCCTGCACCAAACTCCCGTGGGTAATCACAATCTCCTCTCTACCTGAACCATCCCCTGGTATGACAACCATCCGACTATCACCATCACTGAGGCAAAGCCAAACAAAAACCAGAAATGGGACTCGATTTCCACCAAACCCTTGCCATCAGCCCATACTCCCAGCAAGGCTTCGTTCATATGATAAATTGGGTTAAACTTAGCGATTTCCAGTAACTGTTCCGGAAACAAAGCAGTTGGTAAAAACGCACCCCCCAAAATTAATAGAGGTACACCGAAGGTTCCCACTAAGGCATTAACGTCCTCAGTCCGCCGCGCTAATTGAGTTCCCAGAAAAAATCCCACTCCCACATAAGCAATAATACTCAGGACAATAATCAATACCCCTAACAACACCGAACCTTGAAACCTTGCCCCCAAAAATGCTGCTATGGTATAAACCACTAAGGCTTGACCTGTACCAATGCAGCTGTGAGCCAAAAAAATTCCTAAGAAATAGGATATGCCGCCTAATGGAGAGAGAAATAAACGCTTGAGCATTTGCTGTTCTCGTTCTGAGACTACCGTTGCGACGCTACCCCCTAAGCAGCTAAAAAACAAAGCAGCACCGACAATAGTAGTTGGGGCAGCACGTTCAAATGCTTCAGCGGTTGATAGCTGAGCCTGTTCTGCCATAATTAAACCGTTGAGAAATAGCACAGTAATTGGAAAAATACTCCAAAATAATAGGCTACGCTGCCTTCGCCATAGTTCAATCAAGATTCGCTGTGCTACAGCCCAGGTTTCCCGCCAATATTTTATAATTATCCTGTGTATCATTTTTCATGTGGTAATTGTTACTTTAAACTTTAAACTTTAAACTTTAAACTTTAAACTTTAAACTTGAACCCTAGATTTTATCTTTAAATTACCGATCGCCTATCGATTACAAACAGCGTATCAAGGTCTCTGAGATAATAAAGGGCAAAGCAAGCTGCTAACATTGGCCAGGCTGCAAAAAATAGCAAGTTCGGATCATTAAAGGGGCTTATATATTGGTTATAGGATGAGAGAGTTGATCCCCCATGAAATACTAATACGCTACCATAAGTAAATCGTTTTTTCCACCCTATTAAAAAACTGATGATGATGACTAGCTGGATAGCGCCAATAATAATAAAAATGCTGTTACCGAGTCCACTAATAAAGTAAAAGTTTTCATAGACCGCAGCGGGAGCATCCCAATTTGGCACGTTAGCTCTTGTTAGGGGGCTGAAACCCTTGAAATATAGTTGCTTTGGGTAATATTGTTTCCAAAATGAGATGCTCCCACCGCAGCTGCATGTTCAGGACGCACGAATTTATCGATTGTCCACATCAGCATTACTATAAAAACACTGAGGCGCAGTAGAAACAAAACTAGGGGAATTCGATTAGATGCTCTCATGGTAGTTTCAGAAGTAATAGATCGGAGGTAATAGATTCCATAAAAGAATGATAGATCAGATTATATCTGGTAGCGTTGTTATGTTATACCTAGGCTTGACAATAGCTATGGTAAGCATTCAGTTATCAGCCGTCAGTCGTCCCTACTATGAATCCATGACTTCCGTGACAGAGTATAGTTCCTAAAAGAGGTTGAAGGTTGAAGGTTAAACAGGTTGAAGGTTAAACAGGTTGAAGGTTAAACAGGTTGAACGCGATCGCGTGGCCAAAAGCCAAGGTTAAACAGGTTGAAGGTTAAACAGGTTGAACGCGATCGCGTGGCCAAAAGCCAAGGTTAAACAGGTTGAAGGTTAAACAGGTTGAAGGTTAAACAGGTTGAAGGTTAAACAGGTTGAAGGTTAAACAGGTTGAAGGTTAAACAGGTTGAAGGTTAAACAGGTTGAAGGTTGAAGGTTAAACAGGTTGAACGCGATCGCGTGGCCGAAAGGCCAAGGTTTAATAACCACCTAACCGATAACCTGTAACCGATAACCGATAACCTGTAACCGATAACCGATAACCTGTAACCGATAACCGATAACCTGTAACCGATAACCGATAACCTGTAACCGATAACCGGTAAAATATAACCAGATTGCGATCGCATTTCCTAAAATTCTGCTAATATCATTCATTGAAGGTAAATTAACCAGCACCCTTAATCATAAGGATTGGTCAACAGCTCAAATCCTTGATCGTATCACCATTACCGATTCAAATCTCTCGGAAACCGCAAAGCACCTAAAGTAGCCTGGCCTTTTGGCCATCCCTGCTACTTGATCCGATTAGCTAACAGCTACCGCTAGCATCTACTAAAACCATCCTGATACCAGGGAATTTCTACCGTAAGTACTACCGTATGTCATTTAACTGTGACATGCTCCCTCTTAAGAGGAAAATCAACAGGAAAAAACTACCCTCTTAATGGCCTAGTCATACCCAAATTCCCTAATGACCTGCCAGTATGATCTGCTGTCTTAATCCTGATTGCCAGAATCCCATTAATCCGGATGATAACCAGTTTTGCCAAAGCTGTGGTAACAAACTAGTACTCCTGAAAAACCGCTATCGTCCGATTCGACCCATCGGAGATGGGGGATTTGCCAAAACTTATTTGGCAGAAGATAGGGACAAATTGGATGAACAGTGTGTGATTAAGCAGCTAGCCCCCCAACTTGAGGGAACAAAGGCACTCAAGAAGGCACGAGCATTATTTGACCAAGAGGCAAAACAATTGCAAAGGCTGGGACAACATCCCCAAATCCCTACTTTGCTAGCTTACTTTGAAGAAGATCAGCGCTTATATTTGCTCCAAGAGTATATCGAGGGGAAAACCTTAGAGCAAGAGTTGGCAGAAGCAGGACCGTTCAATGAAGACAAGATTAAGGATGTTTTATTTGAACTGCTAACTATTCTCAAGTTTGTGCATCAACAGAAGGTGATTCACCGAGACATTAAACCAGGTAATATCATTCGCCGTCCTGCTGCGGCTCAAGGATCTGAAAAAAAGAGTCAGCTAGTACTAATCGATTTTGGGATAGCCAAGCAATTGAGGGCTACGGTAATGGCTAATATCACTGGCACCACTATCGGTTCGTTTGGCTATGTGCCTATGGAACAAATGGAGGGAGGTAAAGCCTATGCTGCTAGTGATTTATACAGTTTGGGCACGACGTGCTTTCATTTGCTGACCAATGTTCATCCTTGGGATTTGTGGAAGAAACAAGGCTATCGCTGGGTAAATAGTTGGCGAAAGCATTTAAAGCAACCGGTGAGTGAAAAATTGTGGTGGATAATGGATCGGCTGCTCCCAGAAAGCTATCAGCACCGTTATCAGTCTGTAGACCAAGTTTTGGAGGTGTTGGAGCTTCAGTCTGCGCCCTCTGCTAATCCCTCTCAATCAACGTCTAATTATCACGAGTCTTTTCTGAATTTTTTAACGTCATTCAGACAAAATGACCAGTTAAAAAAACAAGTTATGATGGGAGGATTTTCTTTATTATCTCTAGGATTAATTACTCAAGGATATGGATATTTTCGGTATCAAACCTTTCCCTCTAATCTAAGTTTTTTGATTGCTGGATTACCCAGCAGTACCTACCTCAAAACTACTCTGAGTGGACACAGTAACTCAGTGCGTTCTATTGCAGTTAGTCCTGATAGTCAATATTTGGTCAGTGGTAGTAATGATCATACTATAAAAATTTGGGATTTGCCGAAAGGTGAGTTAGTCAGAACCCTTAATGGCCATGATGGTAATGTTTATTCCGTCGCTATTACTCCTGATGGAGAAACTATTGTTAGTGGTGGAGATGACAACACTGTAAAGATTTGGAATTTGAAAACGGGTCAGCTAAAAAAGAATCTCACTGGTCATCAGGGTTTTATTAGTTCTGTTGCGATTAGTTCTGATGGACAAACGTTAGTAAGTGGAAGTTATGACCAAACTATCAAAGTTTGGAATTTACCGACGGGTAAGCTTAAACAAACCTTAACGGGGGAAACGAATTGGGTTAGTTCGGTGGTGATTAGCCCTGATGGCAAAACATTAGTTAGTGGTAATGGGGGCAATACGATCAGAATTTGGGATTTGGATACAGGTAATCTAAAAAAGACCCTCACCGGTCATAGAGATTCCGTTGTTTCTATAATCATTAGTCCTGATGGTAAAACATTATTTAGTAGTAGTCTAGACCGTAATATTAAGATTTGGGATTTAACAATTGGTGAATTCAAAAATACCTTGACTGGACATATATACTATGTTCATTCTCTGGCGATTAGCCCAGATGGTAAAACCTTGGTTAGTGGTAGTGCTAATAATACCATTAAGGTTTGGAATTTAGAAACGGGTGAGTTGAAAAATACCCTCACTGGTCATACAAACTGGGTGAGTTCTCTGGCGATTAGTCCCGATGGAAAAACCTTAGTCAGTGGGAGTAGAGATGATAGTATTAAACTTTGGAAGTTGCCTTAATTTATGAGAGTAAGCTGGTGTTAATTTAAAATTTTAGGTTATGAGAGCAAGGGAACAGGGAGCAGGGAGCAGGGAGCAGGGGTAAAGAGTTTTATTTTTTTGATAACTAAATAATATCTAATTGAAATGCACAACAGCTTAAAGGATAAAGTGTAAAGTCTAAGCTGTAAACTGTAAAGTGTAAACCGTTAATAAAATTTAAATGCATACCTGGCACTGGCACACTTGGAACAATTTGCCCTATTTAACGAGTAGCCTATTGAAGCAATGGAATCACGGCTTCTTTTCCTCAGCATTTTCTCCCCGTTCTCCTGAAGAAATGGTCGATGTACTCCAGCCTGATGCCCAGGTGTATCGAGTTAAACAGGTCCACGGCAATACAGTACTGACTCCTGGGGAAATTGAAAGTACCCAAAACGGTGAGCCAGACTCCGATAAACCACCGGCTGATGGTATTATAAGTGAGGAAGCTAACCAAGGTGTTTGGGTTTGTACGGCAGATTGTACGCCCTTACTGATTGGGGATATCGAAACGGGACAGGTAGCAGCAATTCATGCGGGCTGGCGGGGTACTGCTCAAAAGATTGTTCCTAATGCGATCGCACGATTGCTAAACAATGGTAGCCGTAAAGAAAATTTACGCATTGCTCTCGGTCCAGCAATTACAGGGGAATGCTATCAGGTATCAGAAACGGTGGCGGCTGAAGTGGGAGCTAGTATTGTATCTACTGATCAAGGGAATACCACTGAATCAATTATGGGGGTTTTGCAGCAGCTAGACGACTCCCCAATATTAGAGGACCCGAAACCCGGACGAGTACGCTTGGATGTGCGGCGAGTGAATGTCTTACAGTTGGAACAATTGGGCATTGATTCAGAACAAATTGCGATCGCACCCCACTGCACTTACTCTGAACCGGAGCGTTTTTTTTCCTATCGCCGTAATCAACTCAAGAAAGTTCAGTGGTCTGGTATTATTAGCTATTGAAGCGTAAGCTATCAGCGTGTCGCGTATCAGCTATCAGCTAATGAACTACAGATTGTGCTACTTGATGTGGTTATGGGCTATTAGGAAGCTACACCGAACAGCTTTTTAATAAGCCATGCAGAGGTGCGACCCGTGGCGAATTTAATTCGCCTACGGAAAACGCACCATTACCGACCTGCGGGGGTTTCCCCCACTCGGGCTTTGCATCAAGAAAACAAGTAAGCATTCGAATAATGCTGAGTTATGGAAAGCACCTCAAGCAGCTTGATCCAAAGGCTGACGGCTGACGGCTGACGGCTGAATGCAACGGAACCGGTACGACAATAGCAAAGAAACGTCCTTGAATCCATGCCACGCACCCCTAGATTAACCTTTGACCGGGGAACTCTGATTTTGCATCCACCACCGAGGGGTAAAGCTTGGGTGGAGTATGCGACTTGGGATGATCGGGTAGAAAAGTTTCGGATTAGAGGAATTCACTATCGTCCTCTGGTAGAAAGCTTACTCAGAGACAAGGTTGATTTTATTGATGATGCTAGGGAATTTGTGCCTCTGCCACTAGTATCTAGTTTTGAGATGGAACCTTATCCCCATCAACTGGAAGCTCTATTGGCATGGAAGCAAGCCGGTCGTAAAGGGGTAGTGGTGCTACCAACCGGAGCAGGTAAGACTTATCTGGCACAGTTGGCAATGCAAGACACTCCTCGTAGTACCATAGTTGTGGTACCAACCCTAGATTTAATGCACCAGTGGTATGCTCAACTGGAGGCAGCCTTTCCAGATGTGGAGGTGGGAGTGTTGGGGGGTGGTTCTCGCGATCGCACGCCTATCCTGATCGCCACCTATGATAGTGCCACTATTCATGCGGAAACCTTAGGGAATCGGTACGCTTTGGTGATTTTTGATGAGTGTCATCACTTACCTACGGATTTTTATAAGGTGATTGCGGAATATGCGATCGCACCCTATCGGTTAGGATTGACAGCAACCCCAGAACGCTCCGATGGCCGTCATTGGGATCTTAATGGTTTGATAGGACCAGAGGTTTATCGGAAAAGCCCTGATCAATTGGCGGGTTTGGCACTAGCTGACCATAAGGTAATTCAGATTAAGGTGAAGCTTTCCCAAAAAGAACGCGATCGCTATAATTCTTGCATGACCTTGCGCAATGATTTTTTGCGGACCTCCAACATTCATCTCGGCAGTATTAAAGGTTGGCAGGAGTTTGTGATGGCAAGTGCGCGATCGCAAAGCGGACGCCGTGCCATGTTAGCTCACCGGGAGGCCAAGGAAATTGCTTTGGGTACCGATGGAAAATTAAGGATTTTGCTAGATTTACTGGCTCAGCATTACCCAGAGAAGATGTTAATTTTTACCAATGGTAATGCTACACTTTATCGCATTTCTCAAGAGTTATTGATTCCGGCGATTACTCATCAAACTCCAGTCAAAGAGCGTCATGATATTTTGAAGCGATTTCGGGAAGGAGAGTATCGCTGTTTAGCGGCATCCCATGTGTTGAATGAGGGAGTCGATGTACCCGATGCGCGAGTGGCGATTATCTTGTCAGGAACTGGTTCATCTCGGGAGTATATCCAGCGCTTGGGTCGGGTATTGCGTAAAGGTAAAGATGGGGAGAAGGTAGCGTTATTGTATGAAGTGGTAGCTGAGGATACCTCTGAAGAACGAACCTCTTGGCGTCGCCATGGTGGTGGTAGCAAGAATGAACCGCGAAGGCGCAAACAGCCGGAAGGTGCCAAGACCGGTAAGCAGTTAGAGTTATTGCCAGAGCAGGGTTATCAGGTCAAGCCTAGGAGTAGCCCCAGGGCGGCTGAGTCCAAGGGGAAGTGGTCAGAAGAAGAAGATGATTTTTGAGTAGGATGATTAGGTGATCACTGAGTATTGCCCCCATTCCCAAATCTAGGGATTAGGGGGCAATACTAACTCAATTTACTAAGTCTTATTCAATCTAAAATATTGCATCAGAGCTAATATTAAAACTGGTGTCATCTTGTAAGACGGCAATTAAGTCCCCCTTGTAATATAGCGTTGTATCCAGTGCTGAGGTACCACTAACATCAATAAGCTTAAACACAATGTAATCACTGATCACACCGCCGAGCTGAACTTTATCACCTTCTGTCTGATTAAAGTCAGTGATTGTCGCAAATCCTGAGCTAGTATCACCAAAGTAACCAATCTCGGTGCCAACACCATTTTTACCTAAGACGAAAGTATCCGCACCCGTACCACCAGTTAGGGTGTCCAGTTCACCTTGACTACTACCTTCATAACCTTGGATAAAGTCATTACCAGATCCACCGGTCAGGGTATCGTTGCCAGAGCCACCATCAAGGGTGTCATTACCACCATTCCCATATAAGTAGTCATTCCCAGATTTACCCCAGAGGACGTTGTTGGAATTGTTACCACTGATGCTGTTGTTGAGGCTGTTACCGTAGCCGTAGTTATTAGCACTACCAGTAAGGGTCAAGTGTTCCAGGTTATCTCCTAGGGTGTAGCTGATGGAGGAGTTTACATTATCAATACCCTGATTGATATATTCAGTCACCACATCCCCGGTGCTGTCAACTACATAGCGGTCATTACCCGTCCCACCATACATCCAGTCACTGCCTGTACCACCATCCAGGTAGTCGTTGCCAGAGTTACCATAAAGGGTGTCGTTGCCAGAGCCACCATAAAGGGAGTCGTTGCCAGAGCCACCACGGAGGTAGTCATTACCTAGATCACCGCTAAGGGTGTCATTACCAGCATTCCCATACAAGTAGTCACTGCCAGAATTCCCCCAGAGGTAGTTGTTGTAACTGTTACCACTGATGCTGTTGTTGAGGCTGTTACCGTAGCCGTAGTAAGCACTACCAGTCAGAGTCAAGTTTTCCAGGTTAGCTCCTAGGGTGTAGCTGATGGAGGAGTATAGTGTATCAATACCCTGATTGAAGTATTCGGTGACCACATCCCCGGTGCTGTTAACTACATAGCGGTCATTACCCGTCCCACCATACATCCAGTCACTGCCTGTACCACCATCCAGATAGTCGTTGCCAGAGCCACCATAAAGGGTGTCGTTGCCTGTACCACCATAAAGGGAGTCGTTGCCTACATCACCGCTAAGAGTGTCATTACCACCATACCCATACAAGTAGTCATTGCCAGATTTCCCCCAGAGGAAGTTGTTGTAACTGTTACCACTGATCCTATTGTTGAGGCTGTTACCGTAGCCGGAGTAAGCACTACCAGTCAGGGTCAAGTGTTCCAGGTTAGCTCCTAGGGTGTAGCTGATCGAGGATTTGACTGTATCAATACCCTGATTGAAGTATTCGGTGACCACATCCCCCGTGCTGTCAACTACATAAAGGTCATGACCCGTGCCACCATACATCCGGTCACTGCCTGTACCACCATCAAGGGTGTCGTTGCCAAAGTAACCAGAGAGGGTGTCGTTGCCAGAGCCACCATTGAGGTAGTCATGACCAGAGCCACCACTGAGGTAATCATTACCGCCCTTACCATAAAGATTGTCGTTACCATCATCACCATAAATGGTGTCGTTTTTCGGGCCACCAATCAGGGTATCGTTGCCACCATTGCCGGACATTGTCCAAGACTTCCATCTCTGGAATATAAACCGACGTTCTTTGTGTGCTTGTTTGTAGTTGTTTAAGTCGTTACCGGTGTAAGTTCCCATATCATTTGCTCCTTACCGATTGCAATTGTTTGAAAATTTGTGGATTGTTCTATTCGGAAAGATTCACTCTATTTGTCTGAGTTGTATCTAGAAAAGTTATTCAAGAAATACTCATTATCAATAGTGGAACCTAAGACACCCAGTTTATGGGTAAATCAAGGGTAATTTTGATCAACAATCCTGATGTTGACCATTACATATTTCCAAAAAATCACAAAAATAATCTATTAATAGCGTAAATAACTTGATTATTAAACGCTACTACATCGTGATTTTATTGATAATCCCTTGATGAATTAACAGGTCAGTTCATTTAACAATCAAGTCGATCAAGTCAATTGGTTAGAACCTATAGACCCCTTGATTAATGGAGCACCATGAACTGATATATCCGAGACAGATAGTTTGAATCTGGATCTAAGTAATTAGGAGTTAAATCAACTCTTACTATTGATGGCTTAATTAGCTCCAATCTGATTATAGATCTTACTAAGATAAAAATTATAACGTTTACAAAAAGTTCACTATTTTTTTAAACTACATAAAGCTTTGAGAAAGATGAGATAAAATTATGCATAACAGTTATCAATTCGGTCCAAAGGTGCCCAGACAGTTAAGCAGTTGGAGTTCCAGAGGTGATCAGGTTAAGCATAAAAGTACCCCCAGGACGGCTGAGTCCAAGGGGCAGTGGGGAGATGAGGATGATGAGTTTTAGTATTTCTCAAAAGGTGATAGGGTGATCTGGTGATGGGGTGCTAGCTATGAATGCAACTTGGTACCAACACCCCTCTGACTAGGTATCCCATCAGCAGCTTTCCCCTAAACTCAGAGAGCCAGTAAAGCAAACAATCCTACTTGTCACCCCGTCAGATCAAGTCCTTTGGCGACTAGACTGAGATAAAGTCAGTAGCCGTCAGTAAACCACTAGAATCGACATAAGCAATGATCTCTGCACCTAAGTTGATTCGAGTGCCATTGGTAATAGAAACACCAGATCTTGTACCTGTGAATGAGCTTAAGCTGTAATTGGACAATGACCCGGAAATCTGGATCTTGTCAGAGTCAGTTTCCCCAGCGAAGCTAAATCTGTCGAAATTGTCAATCACAGCGTAATCTAGACCAGCACCGTTGTAATAGATCGAGCCACTGGTGCCTAGGATAATCAGATCCCTGGCACCAAAATCACCAGGATCAAGGATATCAATTTCACCAACACCGTCCAGAATACTGTTAGTACCGTTCAGGGTATCTGAGCCCAAACCTCCAACTAGGGTATCGTTACCACCTGCGCCAGTGAGGGTGTCATTGCCAGAACCACCGTTGAGGCTATCATTGCCAAAATTTACAGTCGAATCATCACCCGTGAGCCGATCATTCCCACTGCCACCAAGTAGAGTGTCGTTTCCGGCTTCTCCCTGAAGTGTATCGTTACCCGCACCGCCATCTAGACGATCACCAATTGTATCAACACTTCCGAGAGTATCTGAGTCCAGGGAATCATTGCCACTACCGCCAATCAAGGTATCCGCTCCCCCTTGACCTTGAAGAGTGTCATTACCACCATTACCATCGAGGCGGTTTGCGCCGCTGGTACCGATAATTGTCTCACCCCCCTGAGAGCCCTCGACGTTCTCAAAACTGCGAATTGTTTCGGTATTACCTCCAGAAACTGAGGTGGTCTCAGTTGCCAGGTTGATGGTGACCCTACCGGAAGTAAATGTGACATTGGAATAATCGATAGTGTCGATTCCTGAACCGCCATTGTGGATGTCGAAATTCACCAAATCGGCGTCGATTATCCGATCATTACCACTACCACCATTGGTGGTGTCGGCTCCAGCTCCACCATTGAGTATGTCGTTACCAAAACTACCATTCAGAATGTCGGTTCCAGCTCCACCATTCAGAATGTCATTCCCAAAACCACCGTTGAGGTTATCATTTCCGGCATCTCCATTCAGAGTATCGTTCCCAAAACCACCATTGAGTGTGTCATTACCACCATTACCATCGAGGCGGTTTGCGCCGCTGGTACCGATGATTGTCTCACCCCCCTGAGAGCCTTCAACGTTCTCAAAATTGCGAATTGTCTCGGTATTACCTCCAGAAACCGAGGTGGTCTCAGTCCCTAGGTTGATGGTGACCCGACCGGAACTAAATGTGACATTGGAATAATCGATAGTGTCGATTCCTGTACCCCCATTGTGGATGTCGAAATTCACAAAATCGTCGTCGATTATCCGATCATTACCAGAACCACCATTGGTTCTGTCGGCTCCAGCTTTACCATTGATGGTGTCATTGCCGCCAAATCCATTCAGAGTATCATTCCCAGCTCCACCATTAAGTGTGTCGTTGCCAGGACCGCCAAATATGAATGCCATTGTTTTCTCCTTAGAGTAAAATTTTTAATTTAGTTAGAGTAAGTAATTCTGCTTTATGACTTACAGAACCTATAATCAGTTTTGCTATCAAGAGCATCAAGGCTTTTTGATTGCCCTCACTATGTTAATCACTCCGAAAATCCAATTTTTCTACAATTTTATATAAAGTTTTGTAACTATTCCAAAATATAAAGTTTTGTAACGAATTTCATAAAACTTGGAAACTACCCTGATAACTAATTACACAAGCATTCCTGAATGGTCATGAGCAAGCAAATTCAACATCTGGTGATTAAATCAAAACAAGATACGATTGAAAATCAACAGCGGTATCAGGTTTTGGCAGAACTAGTTGAGCATATTTTGCGTACCCGTAAAGTGTGTCGCCCACGGCCAGGTCACCCTCTATCTGGCATCTATCTAGAGATATATCAGACCGTACAGGAGCAGCTCAACCATCAACTTGAGGAGGATATTGATAGCCCATATCTACAAATGACTTCTGAAAAGGAGTGGGCCTCTTGGCGGGATAGTCTTTTTAAGAAGGTACTCGACGAGAGTCGTCTTCAGCAGCTAGCCCTAGAAGCACAACGGCATCAACCCCATAGCCCAGAGCGATTTTATGCCTTAACGGAATTGCTCAATGCCATTAAGCTTTCCGGTAAGCTTTGCTATCGAGGCAAATTTTCCCCTGAGGTCTATGATGATGCTGTGAATCGGACATTGTATTATGTCTATCAAAACCTCAATCACTACAATCAAGCAAAAGGGAAATTTATAGCCTGGGTCAATTATCGCCTTGATAAGATGTTACAAAAGGCTCAACAAGACCTCAATGACCCATTTATCCAAGCTCAATCTGGCAAAATTGTCAGAATCAAATATCAGTTGAACGCTCTGATTAAAAGCACCAAACTAGATTCTGTGATTTTTTGGATCACACTAAGCATTAAAGGCTTAATTATAGACAAGACCCAGATCAGTAACGTTACTAAAATTCTGATGGTCTTATTGTTGTTGTCCCAGTTAATCGCAAAAGACCGGACAAAGGGAGATTCATTAGTCTTTGAGATGGCTAAAGCCTCTCTGCCTTTCTCCTCAAACTTTTCTGAGCTGACTGGGGAATCGATGACCATAGAGACTGTGGCACAACCGGAAACAGAACTGACGTTGTATGACCAGCTCAGATACTATTTTAAAGCAGACCCGGAAAAGCTCTTACAGAAACATATCAAAAACCATCCTTCCGCCACATTGCAAGTGATAGGGTTAGCCTACCTCGACGGAAAAAAATGGCAAGAGATATCGGATTCTTTAGGAATTAAAATTTCATCCCTGAATAACTTCTTTCAACGTAATATTAGGAAATTATCCCCTGAAATCAAGAGATATATAGAGGAAGAGCTGGGCTGAAAATTGTATAAACAAATACAGGCTTGTCCAAATCGGTGCTTAATCTGCTCAATACATAAACTTAGATCACCTGTAGGGGTTAAAGGGAATTATTCCTCTACCTATAGGATGATACCTATTATAGTTGATAATTTATTAGTAACGCTAAACTAGAGGGATTGCTCAGTCACACTAGTCTGTCAAATTATGGTCACACTACCAGAAGCAGCCCATCAGCTAGCAGAAAAGCGTTGCCAACAGCAATCTAATCTGGAAAAAGCCGAACAGGTTTATCTCAATACCTTGGCGGTGTATGCAGTCAATGAGTACTTACAGGGTCTAGGATTTGAAACTGACTTAGAGTCTAGTGATAGCCAGAAAGAGATCATGCAGACATTCCTAGATGTGGCTGATTTAGTGGTTAAAAATTACGGCAAGCTCGAATGTAAACCAGTCTCACCAGATGCCGAGTTTGTTTACGTCCCAGAAGAGGTTTGGCAAGATAGAATTGCTTATATAGCGGTGCTACTGAATCACTCCTTGACAGAAGCGAAACTGCTGGGATTTGTGGAAAATGTCGCAACTAATGAGTTACCGTTAAGGAAGTTGCAGCCGATGGCATATTTTCCAGGATACCTTCAGGATTTACCGAGAAAATCAACTGATAGTCGAGAGGTTGTCTGTTGAAGGTTGTCTGTCAGAATGGAGAATGCAGAATGGAGAATGGAGCATGGAGCATGGAGCATGGAGCATGGAGCATGCAGAATGGAGAATGCAGAATGGAGAATGCAGAATGGAGAATGCAGAATGGAGAATGCAGAATTACAAATTCTAAATTCTCAATTCTCAATTCTAAATTCTAAATTCTAACTTCTAAATTCTAAATTCTAAATTCTAAATTATTAATTCTAAATTCTAAATTCTAAATTCTAAATTCTAAATTCTAAATTCTAAATTCTAAATTCTAAATTCTAAATTCTAAATTCTTAATTCGGCACTGCTCACCCTACAATGAATCACTTGGGATCTGGGGATAATAATTAACTCAAACGATTGATGTCTGGTGGGCACTACCCACCCTACGATTCTAGAAAAAAATAAAGTTTTGTAAATTAACCCATAAAAATTTCAGCTCAGCCAGATAAGTAAGCAGGTCAGTCTTTCTAATTGATAGCCATGAAAGAGCAAATTAGGCAGCTGGTATGCCAAGTGCAAAGGTACCCACGAGATACTCAAGAGCGGCAGCAAGCTTTAGGAAAACTGGTTAAGCAAATTTTGCGATCGCGTAAAATTTGCCGCCCATCCAAAGGTCAACCCCTATCTGGTATTTATTTAAATACTCTGGCAGTGTATGCAGTTAACTTTTACTTGCGGTGTTTGATACTCCCATCGCTAAATCGAACGCGCCCCGCGTCGGGCAAAGCCCGAAGATTATAGCGTTCCCGTAGCGGCTCCTAGGTCGCTGGGATTATTAAGAGTATAAAACCCTTAAAGGCTGAACCAAACAGCCTCTACACCCTCCGTTCGCGTAGCGGCGACCTAGGAGCATCAAATCATCGGGCTTACTTTTTCAAGATTTTTGATGATTTAAGTTTCTAGCAGAGGCTTTTCAGCTTGCACCTAAATCGACACTCAAAGGAGCGTAATAATATATCTATGATAACAGAAACTATCAACGACTCGCAACAATTCTAGTCTCCAATTCCCAAGGGGCTGTGTGGGTCAGCTGCGGGAGCACTTTATACGCCCCGTCTCCCGGAGACAAAACCTTGAACAGGGTCGCCTTATGCCAAAAGTTTTAACCCTTTTACCTATAGCCAGTAACCCATTTTGGCGACCCTGTTCTTGCGGTAATTTCGTTCCCGCGCTTGTCTTACTGGCAGTGTCAGACGCTGCGCGAACGACTATAACGGGAGGGGAATTGGAGTTGAAAGATGGGATTTGAGACAAACTTAGAGGAAAGCGACAGTTGGAACCCAGTGATGCAAACCTTGATGGATGTTGCGGATCTGACTGTGAAAAATCATGGTAAGTTGGAGTGTAGACTTATTTTACCTGAGGCTAAGTGTGTCAAAGTTCCAGCAGCAGTCTGGCAGGAACGAATTGGTTATGTGGCGGTGGAGCTTGATCAAGCATTGGAGGAGGCAACTCTGGTAGGATTTGCTGATAAAGTGGTAACAGAACAATTCCCCGTGAACCAATTGCGAACCCTGAAAGAGTTACCGCGACACATTAAAGAGTATCGGCAATGTGGCCAATCCCAGGCAGGGGCAAAGCAGTGGAGCCATAGTCATGCTCTCAAACCCAAGGTCTTCTGTCCCGATGCTTCACCGTCCAACACTATGGAAACAGACTCTAGCCAACAACAGCAACCACAAAGCCAGACAGCAGTAGTGCGATTAAGGCAGTGGTTAGACAATAGTTTTGAGGCAGATTGGAAGACTGTGGAAACTATATTACAGCCAGCACCGGAGCCAATGCTGGATTTCAGAAGTTTCCCCTTTGACCAACCTAGTAAAGGATTGCATACTACCGTGGGAGTAAAACGAGGTAAGCTACTCGGTTCGGAAATCGCCTGGGGTGCCGAGAAGGTAGCTTTATTTGTGGAGCTACATCCAACGGATTCACCCAAAATGAATATATTCATTGAACTGTATCCTGGTGGTGGTGGAGACCGTCTTCCCAAGAATCTACAGATTATGGTGCTGGATCACGAGGGCATTGCGGTGATTCAAACCCAAGCCAGAGAGACGGAAAATATTAAGTTGCAAGTCAGTGGCGAACCGGGAGAACGTTTTAGCATTAAGTTAGTTTTGAATGATGTCAGTATTACGGAAAATTTTTTAATCTAAAGTTAGCGGCGATTGTGCTACCGGTATGCTTCTTAAACCCAGCCTTGTATTAATCCGATTATTAATTAGATATAATATTACTATAGCAGTTGTCAATTCGGTGAGGTAGATTTTGGCTTATAGGAAGTAGGGGTAATAAAGGGGATTTGGTATGATTATAGGAAAGCCCGAGTAAGTAGGGCTGGTTTTTTAGTGAGAAACTGACTCAGGGAAAGCATCGTCTATAAATCCATCCCTATTGCATAAAATTTATTCTCAAGTAAGGGGGAATGGGTAAGATTGTTAGTAAGTATTCAGCGGTCAGCGGTCAGCCGTTGGCCTTTAGCTGATAGCTGATAGCACCTCAAGTAGCACCATCTGTAGCGCATCAGCTGATAGCTGTTCGCGCAGCGTGCGCGTAGCGCATAAGCTGTTCGCGCAGCGTGCGCGTAGCGCATTAGCTGAATTATTACGATTGTTATCCATTCCTAATACCTAATACTTAATAGCTAATAGCTAATAGCTAATAGCTAATACTTAATACTTAATACCTAATACTTAATACCTAATACTTAATACCTAATAACTAATTACCAAAAATGGGAAAGTTAGTTGTCCTGAGTCTAGATGGTGATTCCCAGCAGCAGGGGTTTCAGTTACGCTTAGAAATTGCTGAAGAAGGGTCACGCGCAACACTGGAAATGACCGGTTACTTGCCTGCAGCTTCACAACTCACTACTTACTTACAATACCATTGGCGCGAAAAATATCGGAGCCTAGGTTCACCCGCGAGAATCCAGCCCGGAAAAATTATCTATGGTGGTTCCATTAACCAACAGCTCAAGGAATGTCGGGATTCAGCCCATGAGTTAGGTAATATACTGAAACGATGGCTGGATTCTGAACAGTTTCGTCCCATTGATAAGCGATTACGGGAAGAGTTAAACCCAGAGGAAACCATTCGGGTGCTGATTCGCACGGAAAATACCCAGTTACAAAAGCTGCCTTGGCATCTGTGGGATTTTTTTGACCGTTACCCCAAGGCTGAAGTTGCTCTGAGTGGAACACAGTTTAAGCGACCCCATCAACTCCCTACACCTACCTCGAAATCTAAAGTGAGAATTTTAGCAATTTTAGGTCATAGTGCTGGTATTGATATTAAGGCAGATCGACAACTGCTGGAGAATTTACCTAATGCAGAAACCGTCTTTTTAGTAGAGCCCAAACATCACGAAATCAATGACCAGTTATGGGAGCAAGCTTGGGATATTATCTTTTTCGCAGGACATAGTGAGACAGAGGGGGAAACAGGTCGAATTTATATTAATCCCACCGATAGCTTAACCATTGATGAACTGTGGTATGCCCTCAAAAAAGCCGTGGCCCAGGGCTTAAAACTGGCAATTTTTAATTCTTGTGATGGGTTGGGATTGGCACGGAAACTCCATGATTTACAAATTCCCCAAATGATTATAATGCGGGAGTTGGTGCCAGATCAGGTCGCTCAAAACTTTTTGAAGTATTTTTTGAAGGGATTTGCTAATGGTAAGTCTTTATATCTGGCAGCGCGGGAAGCACGGGAGCGATTGCAGGGGTTGGAGCGTCAGTTTCCCTGCGCCAGTTGGTTACCAGTAATTTACCAGAATCTAGCACAAGAACCACCAGCTTGGGCAGATTTGTGCCAAGAGCAAGAAAAACGGAAACCCAAGTGGCCTAGTTTCCAGAGAGTGCTGCTATCTAGCATAGTGGTCACTAGCTTGGTAATGGTAGTGCGATCGCTTGGCCTATTCCAGCCCTGGGAACTGCAAGGGTTTGACCAGTTGATGCGGCTGCGACCCAATGAAGGACCAGATCCACGACTGTTATTAGTCACAATCACTGAAAAGGATGTGCAGTCCCAACCTAAGGAAGAAAGAAGAGCCGCCTCCTTATCCGATCGTTCCTTGGCCAAACTGCTGGCAAAGCTGGAACAGTATCAACCGAGTGCCATTGGTTTGGATATTTATCGGGAGAATCCTGTGGCAAGGGAATACCAGGATTTAGCGACTCGGATGCAAACTAGTGATCACTTGTTTGCCATCTGCCATTATGGTGACCCCGGAGTTCCCCCACCTCCAGAAGTGCCAGAGGTTCGCCAAGGCTTTAATAATGTTTTACTCGACCCCGATGACATTATCCGTCGCCATCTGTTGGCTGTAGGGTCACCATCTCCTTGTCAGAGCTACTACTCATTTAATTTCCAATTGGCAACAGGTTATCTGGCCGATCAAGCAATCCAGTTGGAGGTGACAGAAAATTACTTAAAGCTTGGCACTACAGTTTTTAAGACCCTAGAAAAGGATTCTGGTGGATATCACAATCTAAAGTCCGGTGGTCACCAAATATTACTGAATTATCGAGCTTCCGATCAAATTGCTGAGACCGTTTCCCTTGGAGAGGTTCTCAGGGATGACTTCAATGCCGACTTAGTCAGGAATCGCATTGTCGTGATCGGTACCATTGCCCCGAGTTTTAACGATGATATGTGGCGCACACCCTACAGTGGTGGTCAGTTTTCTGTTAAGACCATGACTGGCATAGAAATTCAGGCTCACATGATCAGTCATATCCTCAGTGCAGTGCTGGATAATCGACCATTAATTTGGTGGTGGTCTGAGCCTGGTGAAGCCCTGTGGATTTGGTGCTGGGCTGTGGTGGGGGGTATGGTTGCTGGAAACTTTAACGTGCTGCGTCCCGTCCTATTGGGTACTGGAACTGCTTTGGTTGTTTTATATGGAAGTTGCTGGGTTTTACTGATAGTAACCGGTGGTTGGGTGCCATTAATTCCCGCTACTATAGCATTGGTGGCTACTAGTGTGGTTCTTTACTTTGGTTTACAAAGTGACCAAAGTAATTGACTCGTCATTAGTCATTAGGTAAGCATATGCTTACGTCATTAGTGATTAGTCTTTGGTGAGCTACATTAAATCTCTTGATAGTTACAAATGACCAATGACCAATGAGCCAAAATCCCCTTTGATAACCCCCCTTTAGCCGCGACTTATAGTGCTTGGGGCGATACTAACTTGGGGCGATACTAACAAGTTGCGCCTAGGGCGTGTCTTCTTGCCTCGGAGATCCCCCTAAATCCCCCTTAAAAAAGGGGGACTTTGAGTATGGCTCCCCCCTTCCGCGCGGGGGGCTGGGGGGGATCTAAATCTTGCGAAAAACTTTGAAAACACGCCCTAGGCATACTGAATAAATGGGATTTTTAACCCGGATTTGGTATGACTAATTACTAATAACTAATCACAACACTTGACCGGATTTCGATCTGGAAATAGTGGTGATATACAGGGGTGTTAATCTGAATCCAAAAATTGGATATATCAGGTAAACATCTGTCGATGTTGATCTGAAGGTTGAGTGATGATGTTAACTAAATTATTTCGGCTTCAATACCTATTTCCCTTTAATTTAATGGTTGTTGGCTGGATTAGTTGTTTCTTGGTCTCCCGAGTAGAAGCTGATCAATCCATCAATGTTGGCCAAGCACAACAAGGACCAATTGAGTATACCAAGCCCAAACCCCCAGACAAGGGTACTCCTGATGCTGCCCAGGGTACAGGAACCCGTGGTCCTTGCCTATACAAGGCAGAGCTTCCAACACTGACTTCTTTAGTAGGTTTTTATCAGCCAAATTTAGATTATTCATATTTAAAGGTTACTCATGATTATCCAACCTTTTGGATATATCTACCTTATACCTCAGAAGATGGAGATTATAACTCAGAGGATGAAGCGTCCTTAGAATTTTCCTTGCAGGATAAATATGGTAAAAAAGATATTTACCGAACATCTTTCAAGCTACTAGATAAGCCTGGCATTGTGGGTATTCGGCTTCCTGAGAAAGTAAATTCCTTGGAAGTTGGTCAAACCTATCGTTGGAATATAGAGATCAATTGCCCTGCTTGGGAATTATCCAATAAACCAACAACCGTCTATTTCAAAGGACGAGTTAAACGAGTTGCCCACTCTCCAGACCTAGAACAGGATTTAAATGAGGCGAAAACTCTTCAAGAGAGAATCGCAGCTTATGATAAGCATGACATATGGTTTGATCAGTTAACTGAGTTAGCTGAATTAAGGCGGCAACAGCCCCACGATAGGACTCTTAAAGAAGCTTGGACTGAGGTATTGACCCCTCGTTTGGGGAAAACCATATCTGAACAACCCCTTTTGGGTAACCTTGAGGAAATTACACCGGTGCTGGTTAAAAAATAGGGAAAAAGAGGAGAGTGTCGGAATTTTATAATTAAGAATTAAGAATTGAGAATTAAGAATTAAGAATTGAGAATTGAGAATTGAGAATTGAGAATTGAGAATTGAGAATTGAGAATTAAGAATTAAGAATTGAGAATTGAGAATTGAGAATTAAGAATTAAGAATTGAGAATTCTGTCTTCTACATTCTGCCTTCTGCCTTCTGTCTTCTGTCTTCTGTCTTCTGTCTTCTGTCTTCTGCCTTCTGCCTTCTCCCTTCTGTCTTCTGCCTTCTCCCTTCTCCCTTCTCCCTTCTACATTCTCCCTTCTGCCTTCTACATTCTACATTCTACATTCTACATTCTACAGCCAATTCCCAACTAAAATAAATGGTGCCCAATGATAAGGAAGAGTGTAGTCTTTGTTAGGATCTTCTTCTTCCATCTTTAGAAACTCTATTTGAGCATTTCGCAGGGCTTCCGCTTTAGTCAACTGTGGATTATTTAACTGTTGGTAGAACTGATTCATAAATTCCGCTGTAGAGGCATCATTAACTTGCCACAAGGTGGCTAGGGTACTGCGTGCTCCTGCTCTAATCGCTATCCCAGCTAGTCCTAAAGCCGCTCGTTTGTCCCCAGTAGCAGTCTGACAAGCACTCAGTAACAATAGTTCAATGGGGGTGGTGCCACTGGGGTCACTCATCCGTAGTAAGTTATCTAAATCCTTGACTTTGATGCGTTCATCCCAGTCTAAAATAAATGTTTGCTCTGGGTTGGAACTGAACTGGCCGTGAGTGGCAATATGAACAACATTGAAAGACGCTGCGGTTAGTTGATTTTGCAGGTTTTCTTTGATAAATTCCTGATTTTGCAGTTTCTGACTACGGTTGACCTGTTCCCCAATTTTTGTTAACTCGAATGCGACGTTATCGATTGGTCCTAAACCTTCTTTTTTAAAGCTGGGAGCGTTAGTAGCTCCAGCAATTAGGGCTGTGAGCTGTTGCCTTGGCAATGGTTTGGGGTCCACTAGCTGTAAGCCAGGGGTCACAGCTACAGCATACCGTTCTATTAAATACTTGTCCTTTTCTCGATCATAAAGGGCTGCTACAGGAATATTTCGTAATGACCCATCTAGGATAAATACTAGGGTTTTTATTGGGCTTTGGTCTCTGTCACGGTTAGTCTCTAGTTCTTCTTCAAAGGGTCTGATTAGCAAGTCATAAATTTGGGGTAATTCTTTTTTGATAGTGTGATTAGCACCGGTAGGTTTGGTTATGATTTCTTGGAACTTTTTGACCGCTTCGTCTACTTGATCGTCTGATATGTTTTGATGGAAAGAGTACACCAAGTCATTTTGCTTAGGCAATTTGAGGATTACCGCTAAGCCGTCTTTTAAGATAATCGGGTAAATCACCGCTGCTCTAGGGTCTACATTATCAATGTTGACTTTTTCTGGCTTGGCGCAGGCGTCTCGAAAAAAGTTGTCGATTTCAGCAAGCTGGAGTGCTTCAATAACCTTACGGGCCTTTTTGAGATTATCGTTACTCGGTTCAGGAGAACGCAAGAGTAAATCAACTAACTCTCGATAGACAGGCTCTACTTGTTCTCGGAAGGAAAACTGGATGTCCGGATTGAGAGCAACTAAATCACTGCGTAAATTCGTTAAGGTATTAGAGGCTTGGGTATAATAAGCGATCGCATGATCGATCAGTTTCGTTACTGCTTCGGTATCACCATTGCTGGTGGTAGTGGCTTGTTCTGCTTTAGCCTTAAGTAGACGTCCCATTTGCCACTGCCACTGATAAGCAATATCCGGTGCATTAATCCCTTGGGCAATCAGAAGCGCTGACTTGGTAAAGGTTATGGCATTTGACCAATCCTTGGTTTGTTCAAACCAGTTACCAAGGGTGCCCAGGGCATAGGATTCTGCTCGTTTGTCTTCTAGGGTTTTAGCTTGCTCAATGGCAGTGTTGAGTTGTTGAGCAATGTCTGGGAAATTGGGAATTTGCGTGGTAATTGGTTTGGTAAATTGCGTACGCAATTTTCGATTTCTGATCAAGATCAGACTTTGAGCGAAATTTACGTGGGCGTAAACTGATGCTCTACTGGATGGTAATTTAGTGAGCAATGTCTGGATTTGTGGCAACAACGCTTGAACAGATTTCTCCTGGTCTGTCTCGATGAGTAAACTTAGCTGATTCAATTGTGCTTGAATTTTGGTAATGGGTGAGGTGGTGGTTGCTGCTGCTTGTTGATAGTGAGTTATCGCCTCTTGGATATGCTGCTTGGATGCCTTGTGGTTATTCGTGTCTTTTGCTCTTGTGGCTAAGGCTCGCTCAGTATTACCTAAACTCAGTAACGCTTGACTCTGGGATTCTGGAGATTGTATTCGTTGTGCGACTTTCCAACTTTCGGTTAAGGTCTGTTTAGATTGCTCTAAATCCCCTGCTTGGCGAAACACATTACCAAGATTGTGTAAGCCAATAGCTTTTAGAGGAGAATCCGGTTGTGCCAGCAGGGTTTGTCTTACCTGAGTCAATAGCTTCTTGGCTCGACGGTAAAGTCCCAAAGATTGCATCCCTTGGGCTTGATTAATCTGGCTACCAAGCACACCAACCCGATCATTGGCTTGAGCATACAGTGCTTCAGCATTTTGCCAGGTGTTCAGGGCAGCTTCAGCATTTCCCTGTACCAATTGCAAACGCCCTTGAGTGTTCAACACTTTAGCCAATACTCCCTCACCTCCCCTGGATACGGTTTCTAGCAACGACAAACTGGAGTCAATGGCTGCTTGGGCTTGATCCCATTCCCCAAGTTGCTGAGTCACTAAGGACAGCAAACGCAGGGCTTGGGCTTGGTTGAGGATATCTCCTGTGGCTTGATAAGCTTGTGCCGCCTGCTGCAATACTCGTGCAGCATCAGCATACTGTCCAGCATCGTAGTATTGTTTTCCTGTTTCCAGCAGCAAGTAGTGCTTCGTGCTTCCTGCTTCCTGTTGCGTCCTGCTTACTGTTGCGTTCTGCTCACTGTTACTGAGTGCTGATGGCTGATTGCTGATGGCTGAGTGCTGATGGCTGATTGCTAATGACTGAGTGCTAATGACTGATGGCTGATGGCCAGCCGAGAAGGGTAGTGCGTGTACACCATGGCTTAAGATTAGCCCCAACAAGGTCATTAAAATAAACTGAATCAGGCGCTTCATTTATCTGAGTTATCTTTCGCGTTGGGAACAGCGAACAGGGAACAGGGAACAGGGAACAGGGAAAAGCGATCGCATAGCTTCCCCCTTGTTAAGGGGGACGGGAGGGGGATCTATCTTGTTAAGGGGGACGGGAGGAGGATCTATCCTCTGGCTTCCCCCTTGTTAAGGGGGACGGGAGGAGGATCTATCTTGTTAAGGGGGACGGGAGGAGGATCTATCTTGTTAAGGGGGACGGGAGGAGGATCTATCCTCTGGCTTCCCCCTTGTTAAGGGGGACGGGAGGGGGATCTATCCTCTGGTTTCCCCGGAAAACTCACCGCAGCTGCTTAAAGGTTTGGTGAAGCATTGGACAGTCTACTTTATGTAACCAGGTACCCTTCGGAGTCACTATGACTGGATGAGCGGTGAGAATTACCTCCCCGTTGGCACCGATAACCCAGCCTTGGGCTTCCACAATTTGTTTAGGTTTAGGATTACTGGTCTGTGGTTGATTAATCTGTAGTTGATGCTGCCTTGACCTTAACCGACGCCTTTTGATCCTAGTTTGAGGTTGCTCAGTGATACGCCAATCGTCCCATGTAGCATTGGGGTTCAGGGTTTCGTTGGGAGAAACCGGTAAGCCACCACGACCTGTGGCAGTAAATTCACTCCCCTCACCCGCAGCACAGAGGTTTTTTTCAATCAGTTGAGAGGCATCAATTATATCGGTTGGCAATTCCGACAACCCTCGGCTGGGGTCAATTCCAGGTGCATTGATGTTGACGGTACCATCTAGACCAAACTCAGAGCTAGCGGTAATGTCACTGAGGGGGGTGAGCTTTTCTCGGAACTCTAGCCCAATGATACCTTGGGTGGTGATTGTGATATTGCCGCCATTGCCTTCAAAAGCATTAGCGGTAATGTCGCTATTTTCTTGACGAATGCCTAGGATAAAGGGAGCATTAATCTCAATATTGCCGCCGTTTCCACCAGCTTGAGCAGTGCCTGCGGTAGTAGAGATTTTACTGTTGCGTCGCAAGAACAACAACTCGTCAATGGTTAAGGTAATATTACCTCCTTGGGTGCTAGCCGTTTCTGCGGATAGCTCTGCTTTATTATTAAGGGTGAGTGTGCCTGCCTCAAGTGTAATACTGCCCCCTTTTCCCTGGCCTTGGCTATCTACAGCTATCTTGGCTTTATCCCGAATGGTCAAAGTTCTGGGGTCAACGAAAATATTGCCACCATCACCGCTAGAACCACGAGTAGTGTTGGCAAACAACCCACTTCCAGCTCCAGCTAGAGTTATATCATCACGTACTTCCAGAGTAATATTACCAGCCTGCTTATTACCTTCGGTGGTGGTTCTGACGTTCCCACCGTCGGTAGCCTCAAACCGATTGGCCTCAATTATGTTAATGTTGCCACCCTTACCCCGGTCAGTATTGGTAACGCTGGAAGTAGTGGCTGACACCTGTGAGTCTCCCTGGATGGTCACTTGATCAGCCTGAAGGGTGATGTTACCGGCATCTCCATCACCAGCAGTACTGGCAGTTATTTCAGAGTCATTGGTTAATTTTAGCGTACGCGTTTTAATATCTACATCCCCACCATTGCCAACTGCACCAGTGTTTACTGCTGTCGAAATCGAACTATTCCGATTAAGGGAAACCTCCTCAGCGTCTGGGATTGTGATACTACCGGCATTTCCGTTACCGGCAGTACTTGCTTCAATTTTCGAGGTGTGATCTAGGGATAGAGACTTGGTTTCAATATCGACATTGCCACCATTGCCAACTGCTCCAGTATTTACTGCTGTGGAAATGGAACTGTTGAGATCAAGGTCAACCTGTTGAGCATCTTGTATGGTGATACTACCAGCATCCCCTTGACTATCTGTACTAGCTAGGATTTTCGATTCATTGTCCAGGGATAGATGCTTGCTTTCAATATCGACATTGCCACCATTGCCAACACCGGCAGTATTCGCTTCAATGGTCGAGATGTGATCTAGGGATAGAGACTTGGTTTCAATATCGACATTACCACCATTACCCTCTGCACCAGTATTTACTGCTGTCGATATCGAACTATTGAGATCAAGGTCAACCTGCTGAGCCTCTTGTATAGTGATACTACCGGCATCCCCTATCCCAGTGGTGCTAGCTGTTATCTCAGCGCCATTGGTTAATGTTAGCGATCGCGTTTTTAGATCAATATTACCGGCTTTTTCAGCATCTGCTCCAGAGTTTACTGCTGTGGATATGGAACTATTCCGATCAAGGGAAACCTCCTCTGCATCTGGGATGGTGATACTACCAGCATTGCCAACACCGGCAGTACTCGCTTCAATGGTCGAGGTTTGATCTAGGGATAGAGACTTGGTTTCAATATCGACATTACCACCATTGCCTACTGCTTTAGTATTTACTGCTGTGGATATGGAACTATTCCGATTAAGGTCAACCTGTTGAGCTTCTTGTATGGTGATACTACCAGCATCCCCTTGACTATCTGTACTAGCTAGGATTTTCGATTCATTGTCCAGGGATAGATGCTTGCTTTCAATATCGACATTGCCACCATTGCCAACACCGGCAGTATTCGCTTCAATGGTCGAGATGTGATCTAGGGATAGAGACTTGGTTTCAATATCGACATTACCACCATTACCCTCTGCACCAGTATTTACTGCTGTCGATATCGAACTATTGAGATCAAGGTCAACCTGCTGAGCCTCTTGTATAGTGATACTACCGGCATCCCCTATCCCAGTGGTGCTAGCTGTTATCTCAGCGCCATTGGTTAATGTTAGCGATCGCGTTTTTAGATCAATATTACCGGCTTTTTCAGCATCTGCTCCAGAGTTTACTGCTGTGGATATGGAACTATTCCGATCAAGGGAAACCTCCTCTGCATCTGGGATGGTGATACTACCAGCATTGCCAACACCGGCAGTACTCGCTTCAATGGTCGAGGTTTGATCTAGGGATAGAGACTTGGTTTCAATATCGACATTACCACCATTGCCTACTGCTTTAGTATTTACTGCTGTGGATATGGAACTATTCCGATTAAGGTCAACCTGTTGAGCTTCTTGTATGGTGATACTACCAGCATCCCCTT
>NZ_JAAHHC010000005.1:0-300883 GCF_010672265.1 Moorena sp. SIO3A2 | reverse complement strand
TTGGTTTCAATATCGACATTACCACCATTGCCTACTGCTTTAGTATTTACTGCTGTGGATATGGAACTATTCCGATTAAGGTCAACCTGTTGAGCTTCTTGTATGGTGATACTACCAGCATCCCCTTTACTATCTGTACTAGCTAGGATTTTCGATTCATTGTCCAGGGATAGAGACTTGATTTCAATATCGACATTGCCACCATTGCCCTCACCGGCAGTATTCGCTTCAATGGTCGAGGTTTGATCTAGGGATAGAGACTTGGTTTCAATATCGACATTACCACCATTGCCTACTGCTTTAGTATTTACTGCTGTGGATATGGAACTATTCCGATTAAGGTTAACCTGTTGAGCATCTTGTATGGTGATACTACCGGCATTCCCAAGCCCAGAGGTGCTGGCAGTTATTTCAGAGCCATTGGTTAAAGAAAGCTTACCCGTCTGAATATCAATCGTACCCACTTCCTCCCCTGGGCTAGGGTTTACCTCTGCACCAGGGTTTACCTCCGTTGAAATTGAGCTGTTGTCGGCAAGCTGGACAGAGTCAGCATTCTCAACAACAATGTTTCCAGACGTTCCTGTACCAGAGGTAGATGCAGAAATCTGTGCTTCATCCTGCAGTGTCAACTCTGGGGTAGTAATCGTGATCGTTCCACCAGCCCCAGCGCCTTCAGTCTCTGCTAACAGTCCGCTATTGGGATTTGCGATCACCACCGTCTTATCGATATTCAGGGTAATGTTACCAGCCCGACCTTCCCCAAAGGCAGTGGTGCGAAGTTGTCCACCAGTAGTAATTTCGAGAGTATTAACATCAATAGTTATCTCCCCACCGATGCCCTCACCTTGGGTAGAAGTCGATACAACTGCCCCATCCTGGACAATCAACTTTTCTGTATCAATGTTAATGTTCCCAGCATCCCCAAGTTGATTGCTAGCATCGTTAATGAATTGAGAGTTAGCGAATATTCCACTAGGAACTACAGTATTCTGATCATCGACAGCAGTGCCAACTAACTCGACTAAGTCCGAAGCAATGACTGTTATCTTGGCTCCCGTACCAGTATTTCCTGTTGCTGCTCCAATTCTGGAGCCATCACGTACTAAAAGTTGCTCGGTATTAATCGTTAATTGCCCAGCATTCCCTGAACCAGTGGTATCAGCAGCAATCACCGCTCCATCCCGGAGAGTCAATGTGGGTGTGTTAACCTCCAAATTACCGGCATTACCTGAGTTCAAGGTACCGGTAGCCAAAGCCGCCTTACCAGACAATGTTACTGACTCAGTAGCATTTATGGTTAAATTTCCCCCATTACCTGGGTTATCTATCTCTGTGTCAACAGTTCCTGCAGTTATGCCAGCTCCATCCTGAATTGTCAAACTTTGGGTATTAATGGTTAAGTTCCCTCCCTTACCACTACCGATAGTAGCAGTCGTCAACCCTGTGGGAATATCTCTGATAGCCAAGGCTAGCCGTTCGTTAGGAGTAGGGATAAATGGACCCGTTTCGTTACCGACAATTTCCACGGACTCAGCGTTAACAGTTAAATCTCCACTCTTGCCACTACTACCACTTAAAGCGATAGTAGTAGCTCCAGCTAGACTGCCTGATTCTTGGTTTTGGGCTTGGTTTTGGATACTCAAGGTTCTGGTGTTAATGGTTAAGTCTCCAGAATTCCCTGGTCCAGTTGTAACCGTTGCCAAGCCAGACCCATTGAAACCTAGGAGCCGTTCTAGCAAGTTGGAATTGGTGAAGTTGGTGACCAATTCCCCCAAATTGCTGAAGCCTGACCCTTCTCTATTAATTAATGTCACTGACTCAGGGGCATTGACAATTAAATTTCCTCCTACACCTGCCCCAGTTGTAACAGTAACAACACCAGAGTCATCAAGCAAAAAGTTGCTACCGCTGTTGAGGGTGATCTTACCTCCCTCTATTCCAGCAGAAGCAATGAAAGAACCTGGATTGAGGGTGATGTTATCATTGGCCAAAAACGTGACATCACCCCCATTGCCAGAGAAAAGCTTAGACGGATCGTCATTTGGAATAGGATTAGACGGGTCATTATTTGGAATAGCAATGGTATTAACTATACCGTTGAGAGTAATGCTACCGCGAGAATCGATAGTAACTGACCCTCCCTTTAATACTTCACCGTTCTGAATGGCTAGATTTGCCAGAGTTGGCACTAACGAACCTAGAGTAGCTGAAACTTCAATATCTCCTGCTAGTGAAGGATTAGGCTTGTACTGATTGGTGAGCAAAACCTTTCCTGCCAACAGATCATTGGCAGATATGTTTTGGAACAACAAGTCTAATATATTGACATTAGCAAAAGCGATCGTGCCGATTTTAATATCTGCACTGGTGGCAGTATTGGTAATAGTGGGTCTGCCAAAGAGATTCAAATTGAACAAGTCACCAAAGAATTGGTTGCCTGTCAGTCCAGGGATACCAACTTGATTCGGATCTACTCCAGCACGAACATCAAGAGTCGGTTCAGTCTGACCATTAATATCCACTACTGTGCCATTAGATAAGGTAATGGCTTCGGAAATAAAGTCTATTCCTTCTGTACCTGTTTCATTACCTGTAATAATCACAGAGCCGATCTCTACCGCTCCCCCTGCCACGATATGTAGGGAGGTTCCTAGATAGCTGTTGAAACTAACATCCCCAACTGAGCGAATTATCGGGTCATCGGGACTAAATAAATCTCCGAGGCTGCCATCGAGCTGTTCAATCCGGAAACTGCCACCACTCCAATAGTGGGCATCACCAGCAACAGTATTTTGCGTCCGCAAAACCAGATCTCCACCGGAAAAAAGACCACTGTCTGGATGGTTCAAGGCAAATATATCCACCCCTTGATTGCCCTGAATCAATAACTTACCGCCAGCAGCGGCTATAAATGGTTGCCCGATACTATCCCTTATTTGAACTGTATCTTCTGCATGGAGTGTCAAATCTCCCCCAGCAATTAGTTGACCTTGTAAGTCAAGATGGCCAGCAGCTAGGGTGAGGTCTTGCCCCACTACTAAATAACCAGCGTTAGTGATTTTGGTGGGTTTGGGGTGATTCAAGCCATACTGTAATCCCGGAGTAATATTAATACTCAATAAAGGGGGGGCTTGTGGATTAGTGGCACTGAATTCTGTACCGTTGTTGAACACTAAACTATTGGCTGTACTGGCGAAAAAGGAACCTGCCACATCCAACCTGGCATTCTGGCCAAACACAATGCCATTGGGATTGAGTAAAAACAGATTCGCTCCACCATCGACACCAAGAGTGCCTAGAATGTTGGAGATATTACTCCCGGTCACCCGAGAGAGAATGTTCTCGATTCCGGCTGGATTGGCAAAGTAAACCCGCTGTAGCTGACCAACGTTAAAATCTTGAAAGCTATGGAACAGGTTACTACCTCGCGCTGCTCCCCCTTCAATCAAATCCCCTGGCTCTCCCCTAATCGTTGCATTTGGTGTTACCACTGAAGATTCATTACCCAAGGTTTGATCCGGGGTAATCTGGGCTAAAGCATAGTTCCCAGAAAAAGCAATAACCACCCATCCGATTAGGGTTAGGGCTTTTTCAGTTAAGGGCAATATCCCTAGCCCTCTGGTTGAGGACTTACTTTGCTGATTATTCATCTGTCCGCCTCTCCACAACTAGCTAGTTGTCTGGAGTACCGATAGCAGTCAAGTAACTTGACCTATATATTATTATTTTCCTGGGAAAGCCAGGGAGTTTACGGAATTTTTAGGTTATCTTTAACAAAAATTTACGGAAGCGATGCAGTCGGCCAAAGGGGGTTTCCCCCACTCGCTATTGCATCAAGACAGTGGTGCGGATTGATACTTTTGTTACGGTTATTGCGATCGCGCAATGCCCTATAGTCTCAAGTTGCCTTGAGCCATAGCAATTCTATCCCCTAATCTCAAGTCCGGTTGAATACCTAAAATCAAAGAGATTGATGGGGAGATAGGGAGATGGACAGATGAGCTAGATTTTGATTAAGGGTAATTATCAGGACTTAATATGATTCCCTCACTGACTGATCCTTATAGAAACTCTTGCAGTTGCTTCAGCAGAGACTCGGTCTGCTCAATCCCTTCGTTATCCCGTTGACTCTGGTAAAGTTCTAGGGCTTTTTCTATAGCAGTGAGGGCTTCGGTGACGCGAGAACGTTTTTTTAAGGCTACTCCTAGGTTATAGTGAGCTTGGGCATTTTTCGGAGCCAGTTCAATTAAACGTCTATAGGTCACTACTGCTGGTACGTATTGTTCTTGGGCTAGAAGAATTTTCCCGATGTACTCCTGTGCTTCTACTAAATCAGGTTTGGCAGAAGCTGCTCGCCGAAATGCTTTGAGGGCCTTGGATAAATTCCCTCTTGATTCCAGAATTTGACCGATTTGGAGGTGAATTTCAGGATTACGAGGCGCTAATTTCACTGCTTTTTCAAAAGCCGCCAGTCCAGCCATCTCATCCCCATGAATCAACCAAGCTGTGCCCAAACTTAGTTGGATACGGGTTTCGTTCGGAGCAATTTCCGCTGCCTTTTGGAACACTTTTATGGCTTCTTCAGAATTTTCCTGCTCTAACCAAGCTGCACCGATTAACTGGTATACTGTTAGGTTGTCTGGCTCAATTTCCAGGATTTTTTCATAGGTTTCTATGGCCCGTTGATAGTCCTTTTGACGTAGCAGGGTAATGGCCAAACCAAAATAGGCGTTAATATTATCCCGGTTAAGTCTAGTGGCACGACGATAGGCCGTAGCAGCACCAGCATTGTCCCCAGCATTGGCGAGACTGTAACCCAGTGCGTAATGGAAATTAGGATTTTCTGGCTGGAGTGCGATCGCTTTTTTGTAAGCGGCGGCAGCTTCTTGGAATTTGCCCAGACTTGCTTGTAAGTAGCCAATGCCCGAAAAAATCTTAGGGTTTCCTTGTTCCAGCTTAGCTGCTTCTTCGTAAACAGCAACAGCTCCCTGATAGTCACCCGCATCTACCAACTCTCGTGCTTGATGAAGAAGGTCATTGAGCTGTGGATTATACTGCTGTCGGCTAGATACCAGAGTTGGCATTGCTTCAGCAATTTCTGGCAGGGGGGTTGCCACTACGGAAAAAAATAAGCTAAGAAGGAGGAACAAAGTTTGCTTTAGCAAGGTCAATTTTTTCATCGTCATCAGGTTAGTGTACTTTGGGAGGTTCACTTACTGATGAGTTTTACCATGAACACCCGCTAATCGGGAAGGGTTAGTTGGGATAAATTTTGGTTAACTTATGTTAAGCTACGGGTTTGCTTCTGGTCAACTTATGATAATAACCCTTCCGGTGTAGACCGGAAGGGTTAGTGTTCAAGGATGTCAAGCTTAAATTTTGATAACTTAACAATCTTCTTTTAGATCTATATATGTAGATGTCTTTTAGATGTCTTTTTTATGACCCACCTATAGCGCTATAGGTGGGCTTCTTCAGTTTCACGAAAAGTTGAACCAGGGATGGCAAGCCTGATCCATAACGATTATTAAGATTGCAAAGCACCACTTTGGACCATCATCAGGATGAAAATACCAACACTCGCTACGACTAAAACCAGACCTAGAGCCACTGATTGACCCAAATGGTTGGGAGTTTGAGAAGTCTTCATGTCTGTTGTCCTTTCTTAAAGTTATGTATGCCGATAATGAACGATAACAAACTTTTGCCAAGGTTGATAAGAAAATGCAAAGTCTCTTAACTTAACTTTACTTAAGTTAATAATAACTAAAGTGTGTTCTAGTTTGCTCTTTAGCCGAAGGGAACATGATTTAATGGAAATACCATTCATACACCAATTAGTGAGATTCGTTAGCTATAAACCTTATCCTGTAACAATTTCGGGGATTAGCTCCTGCGGGTAAAATCAACCTAGACAACTTGATAACTATCCTGCTCCAAGTCCAGCCGGAGTATAATCCGAGTCACAGCCCTACCCCTACTGATAGGAACTAACCAATCCATGGATCAAGGGGGGTCGAAAGCGAAAACACTGGTAGCCTAAACTGGTGTAATAGTAGGCAATAACTCATGGGGACCCAAAGAAGGTATCTCCGAATCATTATTAATGAAGTGTGGCTTAATCAGGCTTAACCAGCCAGAGTAATCGTATTTTGCTGAAAATGTCCCAAAATAAGAAAAAGATGTCCGACAGTTACAGCGTCAGATACAGCGCTCTAGATGAGTCAACAATACCAGCAAATATGAGCCTGAGGCAGATTTTCTGGCGTTGCTGAATTAAGGAATGAATGTGCGATAATTTGGTTTTATTAAAGCCCCCTAAATCCCCCAATTCTGGGGGACTTTCATAGTTTTGTTCCCCCCAGAATTGGGGGGCTAGGGGGGCAAAACCATACGCATAATCAGCAACGCCGATTTTCTGGCTAAAAAGAAATTAAGCTGTTGTGCATTAAAAATATCTAACAGCTTATTTAAGTTACACGCAAACCGCCATAAATATCAATCAGATTTTTTTGATCATAGTAATACCTCGGGTCTTACCCATCAGTGATCCCTTTCCTTGCTTAGGGATCTCTTTACTCGTTAAGCTGACTATTGAATTTGCAGACGCGCCCTAGTTATTTTCTCCAGCTCCTTTTCATAGAAAAACTCTTTTTCGCCGAACGCTGGGGCTAGCTCACCAAACCAGGTGGCTTCAGGGTCATAGTGGGCAAAGAATGGCACCTTGCACCAATTAGGATCCCGCCCCCGAATAAACGAGAGAACAAATACCCTTTCTCCCATAATGTGGGCAACTCCACTGATAAGCACTTTACCTGGCAATGCTGACATTACAGGTCCTCGCACAGTTTGACTAAGACCGGATACTCCTTTAATTGCATGGCGAAAAATTTCCCAAGTACGTACTAGGGGTATTCCAAAGTAGTGTTTTGGTCCTGTGTCTCGCTCAACAAACATATAGTACGGAATGCACCCTAGTCGCACCTGCATCTGCCACATTTTTCTCCAGGCTCTAGCAGAATCATTTACGTGCTTGAGTAACGGACTTTGTGCACGGAGCTGAGCTCCTGTAGAGCGAATGCGTCGAATCGCCTCCTGAGCAATTGGGGTATCAAGTTCTCGCCAGTGGGTGTAGTGACCCATAACAGCTAAATGTTTCCCACTGTAAACTATTTTCTCAAACAAGCGTAGCACATCATCAGCATCTCGATCGGTAACGTAACGATAAGGCCAGTAGGCAACTGACTTGGTTCCAATGCGAATGGTTTGGATGTGTTCAAATTCTGGGTCTAGCAGTGGTTCAATATATTGAAAAAGCCTCCGGGCACTCATAATCATAGGATCCCCGCCCGTGAGCACAACATCAGTTACCTCTTTGTGCTGGCGGAGGTAGTCTTGGAACCTCCCTGACTCACGAGTAGTAAATTTGTGAGTGTTCGTATCTACAAATTGTGCCCACCTAAAACAAAATTGACAATAGGCGTGACAAGCCTGACCAGATGAAGGAAAAATGAGGACGGTATCTGGGTATTTATGTTGGATTCCAGAAATTAGTTCACCATCCAACCTTGGCACGTTATAATCTACTTGTCCTCCAGGATGTGGGTTGAGACGAGAGCGAATGTCATCAACAGTTCTACGGATAGTTTCTTTCGATCCATTTGTTTTCAGCAACTTAATTACTCGATTTAAGTCTTCAGGGTTTAACATATCTGGATGAGGGAAGGTCATGCGAAAAATCGGATCATCAGGTAGATTGTTCCAATCGATTAGTTGCTCAACAATATAGTTATTTACTCGAAAGGGAAAAACCTTACTTACTGCTTTCATTGCCAGGCGTTCATGACTTGGTAGTTTTTGTAGCTGGGGCAAGTTCTCTATATCATGACTACCAATGTTGTTAAACGGGTTACTGGTTAAGGGGTGCATCTTTTTGTTGTAAATCTATAACTCAGGGAACATAAGTTGTATTTTAGCCTTAAATGGTCATATCAATGGTCATATTTTTGCAAAAGTCATGCAGCACGCTCATGGGTATTTACCCCATGAGCGACTGGATCAAGACAGTGAGATGCACCCCTCATTAGGGTTTTGCAAGTTTTTTTGGTGATACCAATTTAAATTTATAGTAAGTGCTTTTTTGGTGATACCAATTTAAATTTATAGTAGTCAAAGTAAAAGTTAAGATATATTTCTGCTCCCTGCTCCCTGATCCGAAGTCCCTTTAAAACAAAATGCTTTGTCCTCAACTATACTTCGGTTGCTATATTGTTCACTAAATCCATAGCATAAGAACATAAAAAATGATGAGTAAAGATACCGAAAATTTTTGGGTTTTTAAAGCACTTAATGGAATTGTAGACATTAACTTCAATACAGAAAAAAGTATTGAGGAATTTTGCAATTTTGTATTATCGGGACTTAAAAAATCAGGCCACATAGGCTCAAACTTCCGAAATTTCAGGTTGCTCGATACATCGATGAATGATTCTTATACAATTTTGCAATCAACTTTTCGCAAAGCTAATGAGATTAGAGCTCAAAACGAGAATAGTGGAGGAATACAAATACTCTTAGCTGACCCTTACAGTGAGTTTGCACGTAATCGAGCTGAGTCAATTAGTAAGAATCCATTTCAACAGCCGATGTCGCCAATGAAAAAGATGGAGGATAGTTTAGAGCAGATTATTGTATCTATGAGAGACTTGGCTGAAACACAGCAAAGAAGACCTTTACCCTCATGTATGGAGGGTGTTAAACCAAAATTGGAATTTATTCACGAATACGGTAAGGATTTTGGGTTGAGACTTCTACTCTATTCAGATGTCCCCAGTGGACCAATGTACTTTTTTCAAAACATTTTACTCAAAGGAAGGTTCTGTGTGGGAGAATCTGCAGTTAATCTTCCCTGGATGATGATTATTGATGATCCTAATTGTAGCAAAGATTTTTACAATGTTTTTAGCGACGAGTTTGATCGGATATGGAAGCTTAGTGAAGAAGAAAAGTATCAGTATCCAAAAGAAAAAAAATTAAAAGCAGAAGAAACAAGGATTAGAGAATTAGAGCAAGAGATTAGTCGTTTGAAGGCAGAATTTAAAATTCTTAGCTCTCAAGCAAATTCTGAGGAAAATCAACCTCAGCTAAAAAACCAGATTAGCAGGGGGCTAGGGACTTTGGTGTCCACAGTGGTTGAGGTTATGGATCATGCTCAGCGCTTCTTATTCACTTGGCAGTTATTCGTAATTTTAATAGGTTTATTGGTGGCAGTATTTGTGGGAGTGGGATCTAAGATTGACTTTAATCAGCTTCTACCAAAGCCAACCCCTCCGCAATGATCTATCCCAAATGAGTCCAGTCTGGAAGCTCAACCACTTCGGTGAAAGTTCAGTCTAGCTAAATGCTTTAACCTTCACTTAGTTAAACCATGTTCTAGAGCATAGCGAACTAACTCAGTACGGCTATTAGTTCCGGTTTTACTAAACAGACGACTGACGTACTTCTCAACATTACGAACACTAGTCTCTAAACGTCGGGCAATTTCTTTATTCATTAGCCCTTGGGCAACCAAATCTAAGACACTCTGCTCTCTAGCTGTAAAATCAATGCGCAAGGGTGGAGGAGTTTGGACAATTCCATTCTTCTGGTCTAACATTGCGCGAATTTCAGCCACCTGCTTCGCTATCTTCTCAAGCTCTGTACTGCCTACACTATCTTCAGAGCTAGCAGCGCGACGCTCCAAGAGGTTCTGAACAATAGCGACTAATTCATCTGGATCAAAGGGCTTCGGTAGGTACGCATCACAACCGGCCTGATAACCCTGAATTCGATCTGAGGTCATGCCACGGGCTGTCAGAAACACTACTGGAAGTGCTTTAAAACGGGGATCATCTCGAAGTTGCTGTAGGAATTGATACCCATCTACTTTAGGCATCATGATGTCAGAAATTACTAGCTCGGGTGTGTTTTGCTGTAACATCTGCCAAGCATCATTAGCATTGCTGGCAACCTGTACAGTAAAACCAAATTCTGCCAAATACTCCTTGACCGCTTCCCTTACTCCTGGTTCGTCGTCTACCAATAAGAGTTTTGCTGACATCGCTACTTCCTTAACCCCTACTACCCTTAGTGTAGCGCAATTTAGACTGAGATCTTGCACCATTGTCATTAATCCTAGGGTGGGCAGTGCCTACCAACGGGCTTTGCAAGCTTGATTATCTGTCTGGTGCACTGCCCACCCTACATGAACCTAATAAGTGATTTCTGATTAATCGGGAATCGGGAATCGGGAATCGGAACCCACCCCTAACCCCTCCCAGGAGGGGAACGGGAATCGGGAATCGGGAATCGGAACCCACCCCTAACCCCTCCCAGGAGGGGAACGGGAATCGGAACCCACCCCTAACCCCTCCCAGGAGGGGAACGGGAATCGGGAATCGGGAATCGGAACCCACCCCTAACCCCTCCCAGGAGGGGAACGGGAATCGGGAATCGGGAATCGGGATGCAGCTATCAGCTTCCATGGGAAAGCCACTCAATCTGATCAGCTTTGTCTGGCAGCCGGGCTTGCTGTTGTCCCTTTGCCCTTGCCCAAGTTCCAAACAGACCAATCGGTGTGCTGATTAGCTCAATGGGATCGGTTTTGCCTGCGATCGCATTAATACTATTGCGCGGTAGTTCTTTCAGCAACCAACGACTGATCCGATACAGATATTCCTTTGGTGGAATATCCCGCATCAAGGGCACACCATGGAGCTGATGTAAGTAACGGTTAGAGCGACCATAGCGATGCCATTGACTGTGATATTCCCGAAAGGTGGAACGGTGTCGGTGCTCTACTATGGCGGTTGGAGCAAGGTGTAATTGCCAGTTGCTTTGCTTTTGAATACGCCAGCAGATATCAGCATCACCACCAGTGGTTAGGTAAGGACGGAACAATCCCACTTCCTCGAATGCTTGCCTTCGGATTGCTAGGTTAGCGGTTTGACCGTAGGGACAATAGGAATTGTTTAAGGTATGTTCCTGAGATAGAACATTATGGTACTCAGCGTGTTTTTCTAGCCAGGTTTTACCGGGCAACCCGATGATTTGACCAGCAACAATACCAATACTAACGTTAGCAAAGGGTGAGACCAGGTCTGCTAACCAATGGGGTTGGGGACGACAGTCTGCATCAGTAAAGGCAATTATTTCCGCCTTGGCTGCTCGAATTCCTTTGTTACGGGCTGCATAGGAGCTTTGAATCTGGTCTTCCAGGATGTAGTGGAAAGTTATGCCCTCAGATGCTCCCTCAGTAACGGCAGTTTCGATTAGTGAGGCAGTGCGATCGCTGCTATTATTATCCACTAAAAGATACTCTACTTGGTCAGTGGCATAGGTCTGTTCCTGTAAACAACGGACTAACTCTGGTAAATCTGCTTCACCGTTGTAGATTGGTACAACTACTGAAACCTTGGGCAAGCATTTGTCATTTGTCATTGGGTAATGGCTAATGGCAGAAGTGTTGAACAGGGAATCGGGAATCGGGAATCGGGAATCGGGAATCGGGAATCGGGAATCGGGAATCGGGAATCGGGAATCGGGAATCGGGATGCAGCTATCAGCTATCAGCTATCAGCTATCAGTTATCAGCTATCAGCTATCAGTTATCAGCTATCAGCTATCAGCTATCAGTTATCAGCTATCAGCTATCAGCTATCAGTTATCAGTTATCAGCTATCAGCTATCAGCTAATGCCCTACTGTGCCACGCTGAAGGCTGACCACTGACCGCTGACCACTGACCACTGACCGCTGACCGCTGACCGCTGACCGCTGACCGCTGACCGCTGACCGCTGACCGCTGACCGCTGACCGCTGACCGCTGACCGCTGATGGCTGACCGCTGACCGCTGACCGCTGACCGCTGACCGCTGACCGCTGACCGCTGAATGCTTGAATTATCAACTATCAATTTTGAGCATAATCAACTGCCGTTGGAGTAGCGATCGCACTCCATCTAAATCGAAGTTAACATGCTTAATAATTTCTGCTACAGTTTGGCTTTGGGATGAGTCGTCGGGTGAGCTACCATTCTCGTCACAGGCTTCGAGAAACGTAAATTCCTGGTCTGATAGCTTAACCAGCTGGTAATCATAGTCAAATAGGGACTTACTTGGCCAACCGGTCATACAAGGGTGCCGTTCTGGAATTGCGGCTAACAGGTCTTTATCCTCTGACCAATCTACTCGCTCTAAGGGAGGACGGGTGAGGAAAAACTCATAATGAGTCAGTTCGGGATCTAATAATTCAATTAACCGATATAGCTCCCGTTCACTCAGACGTTCTGAGCGTGCCATTAACTCTGGATTCTTGCCAAATAAGCGCTCTTTCTGCCAGTAGCGGGGATTGGAAAACCCAAGAAACTCCAAGCCAGCCGCATCGATTAGTTCAAATAGGGTTTCAATGTTATAGTCAATCTCTTGGGGATGAACGTACATATCCGCGAAGCATTCATCCTGATGGTTTTCCAAAGCCCAGCGTTCCCGGTCTCGCTTGACAATTCGGTTGTTTTCTGGGAGAGCTTCAAATAATTGACGACCGACCTTCACCCCATCCTGGTAGTCTCCCTGGTTTTGACCCTGCAAAAGTGCGATCGCTTGCTGCATCAACTGAATTTCCCAGCGTCCTAATTCAGCATAGACAAAGATATGAAATAAGCCCCCCGGTGCTAGTTTCTTAGCTATAGATTGAATCCCACGGATCGGGTCTGGCAAGTGATGTAACACTCCCACACAATTAATTAGATCGAACTGACCCTCGATTTGGTCAACATCGTACAAGCTCAGGTGATGAAACTCGACCCGATCAGCACCTGAGCGGCGACAGCGTTCCTGGGCTACCTTCAAGGCTCCAGCACTAATATCAATCCCCACTACTGAGGCTTGGGGATTGAGGTGAACTAGATACTCTGTACCTACCCCCGTCCCACAACCAGCATCTAGAATCCGAATCTCCTCTCTTTGGGGTGTTTGCCCAGTACAAAAACTATAAGCAGCTCGCCAATTCCAGCGCCAGTTGTATCCAGGAGGTGGCTCATCGAGTAAGGGTTCTGGGGGAAAAGGGTAGGTATCGTAGAGGCGCTCAACGGCAGCAGCGGTTTCTTGAGAGGTTTTCATCACAAAACTTTACAAAAGTTAATTATTCGGAGATTTTTTTTACGAAAATAAAGTATAATCTCAAAGGTTTACTGGGATCAATGGCCATCAATCCTGAACTCGATCCCCTAAATTCTATACAATTCTTAATAAATAAACCGTAGAGATCAGAAAAGTTTTAATCTAAAAGCTAGTCGAGTTTACCAATGACATCCATTTTGGGAAATTCTAGGGAACCTACGACCTAGTAGGTTATCCTTATCCCTTGCTCCAAAGTGAGATTGGATAGGACTAACATCAAATGCCTACCCACCAAATGGGTGTCTAAAACGTGTTTATTAACTGCGGCATAAGTCCGCAATGACAGCATAAAAATTTAGGAGCTTTAACAAACCAATGAGTGTCAAGGCAAGTGGTGGAAGCTCAGTTGCCCCTGTGCAACTCTATCAAACTGTCCCATCGGCAACCATTATCCAAGCAGAACAGCAAGACCGCTTCTTAGGAAATGGAGAGATCAACGAGCTACTGGATTACTTCCGTTCCGGAGAAAAGCGTTTAGCAATTGCTGATCTGATTACCAAAAACTCAGACCTAATCGTATCCAAGGCGGCTAACCGGATTTTCGTGGGTGGTTCCCCAATGGCTTTCCTGGAAAAGCCTAAGGAAGCACCTGCCCTAGTAGGGGCTGGCGCTACAGGGGTTCCCGACACCAAAACCTTGGGAACTAGTACCTTTGTCGAGAGTGGAGGTGGATTGTTTGGGGGATTCCGCGCTCTGTTTAGTTCTCCGACTGGACCAACCCCACCAGGTTTCCGTCCCATCGACATCAACCGCTATGGCCCGAGGAATATGCAAAAGTCCTTGCGGGACCTATCTTGGATGTTGCGCTATATCACTTACGCCATTGTTGCTGGTGACCCCAACATCCTAGTGGTTAATGTTCGAGGTTTGCGGGAAGTCATTGAAAATGCTTGTTCAGCTGATGCTACCATCGTGGCAATCCAGGGAATGCGGGCGGCTTCACTAGATTATTTCAAAGGTGATAAGTCGGCACAGGAGATTGTTGCCCAGTACTTTGACATTACCCTGAACGAATTTAAAGCTGCTACACCCTCCGATAAACTGCGGCAACGGCCTTCCATAGACCAACAAGGGCTGCAATTGCCCCAAAGTTACTTTAATGCAGCCGAGCGGCGTCCTAAGTTTGTGATGAAGCCCGGTCTGTCATCCTCAGAAAAAACTGAGGTAGTTAAAGCTGCCTACCGGCAAATCTTTGAGCGTGACATTACCCGCGCCTACGGTTTGTCGATTTCTTATCTGGAATCTCTAGTTAAAAACGGGAACATTTCCATGAAGGAGTTTGTTCGCCGTTTGGGCAAATCTGAACTATACCGGAAGCAATTCTTTGAACCTTTTATCAATAGTCGAGCCTTAGAACTGGCTTTCCGCCATTTCCTAGGTAGGGGTCCATCTTCAAGGGAAGAAGTCCAAAGCTACTTCTCGATTGTTTCCGATGGTGGTCTACCCGCTCTAGTAGATGCCCTGGTGGATTCTCAGGAATACTCTGATTACTTTGGGGAAGAAACGGTTCCCTATCTGAGGGGTTATGGTCAAGAGGCTCAAGAATGCCGTAACTGGGGCATGCAGCAAGATTTGTTGCGCTATAGTGCTCCCTTCCGTAAGGATGCCCAGTTTCTCAATACCTTTGCCAAGTACGAGCAACCGCTGCCTGACCAACATGTCTATGGTTCTGGTAATGACTCGTTGGAAATTCAGTTTGGGGCAATTTTCCCGAAAGAAACCCGGAATCCTACTACCACCCCCGCTCTCTTTGGCAAAGATACTAAACGCCTGCTGATCCACCAAGGCCCAGGAATCAATAACCAAAATAGTAATCCAGGGGCAAGGGGTATGTCCCCCGGTTCCCTTGGCTCTAAGGTGATCCGCCTTGACCAGATCCCTAGTACACAAGACAAGAGTATCAAATTTGCTGAAAGCTCTACTCAAAGGGTAATTCGTGCCTGTTACCTGCGAGTGTTTGGCTTTATGCCCTATGAAGGGGAACGGCTGACTTCAGGGGAAGCTCGGCTGGAAAACGGTGAAATTACCGTCCGCGAGTTTATCCTAATGCTGGCGAAGTCTGATGGTTTCCGCAAACGTTACTGGACACCATTGTATGTAGTCAAGGCAATAGAATATATCCACCGACGTTTACTCGGTCGTCCTAGCTATGGGCGCTCCGAGATGAACAGTTACTATGATGTTGCCTATAAAAAAGGTTTCTACGGTGTAGTAGAGGCAATTGTCAACACCAAAGAGTACTCTGAGGCATTTGGGGAAGATACGGTTCCCTATGAGCGCTATGTGACGGCGGCTGGTTTAAAAATGCGCACCGGAGGAGTGTCTGGTAGCGTGACATCAGCAATGGCAATCATGGCTGAGGAGAAAGTACCTCGCTTTGTTGAGCTGGGTATGGGCAAAGAGATGCTCACCGAACCGGAAGTTGAATTCCGGATTAATCAGGGGGTTAGTGTACAGCGTGAACAAACTAAGATCTTTAAGCTGATCGACCTTAATGATAAGCCAGCGTTGAAAGTCCTGATTGGAGCAGCTTATCGGCAGATATTTGAGCGGGATCTTGAACCCTATGTGATCCAAGCAGCATTTACCTCCCTGGAAAGCCGACTGAGCAATGGCGAAATTAATCTCAAGGAGTTTATTGAAGGCTTAGGTTGTTCTGATCTCTACATCAAAGAGTTCTACACCCCCTACCCCAACACCAAGGTGATTGAACTGGGTACCAAGCACTTCCTAGGACGTGCCCCCTTAAATCAGAAGGAAATCCAGACCTACAACGCAATTCTAGCCTCTGAAGGGATTCGGAGCTTTATTGGGGCAATGGTCAATGGCATGGAATATGCTCAGGCATTTGGAGAAGATACCGTCCCGTACCGCCGCTTCCCCACCTTACCAGCTGCTAATTTCCCGAACACCGAGAAGCTGTATAATCAGCAGACCAAGCAGAATAGTGATGTGGTGGTACCAAGCTTTGATCCAGTCCAGCCTCGCATGGATTCGTCTAAGCTACCTCTGACCGGAAAAGCGATCGCAGATATGGCTGCCCAAAAGTGGCAGGTGGCTACTAACCCTTCCGAGCTGGCCAAGGTAGGTCGTTCTTCTAATCGGAAGCACTCAACCTTGAATCCCAAATCTGCTAAGGCGACACGGATTTTCCGCATCACCCCAAACATTTCTCAGGTTGAAACCGCAGTGGTGATTGATGCCATTTATGACCAAGTCCTGGATTTATTCGGTGAACCAGTACCACCAAAATACCGGCAACAGCATCTAGACAGTCAACTGCGCAATGGAGAAATTTCGGTGCGGCAGTTTGTTAAAGCCTTGGCCAGTAGTAACAGCTATAGTCAGCGGTTTTACCAGCCTTATCCCCCTGCCAAAGTGGTCGAGTTATTGTTCCGGCACTTACTCGGACGTAACCCTAACACTCACGGTGAGGTTCAAACCTACCAGCAGCTGTTGGCGGGACAGGGTCTAGAAGCTGCAGTAACAGCTATGGTTGATAGTCGAGAATACTCCCGCTTCTTTGGTGAAGACGTAGTCCCCTATCAGCGGCTCAGTCAGTAAAAAGTCTGAATTATGAAGGTTGGAGGTTGGAGGTTGAAGGTTTGAAGGTTTGGAGGTTGAAGGTTGAAGGTTGAAGGTTGAAGGTTGAAGGTTGAAGGTTAAAAGTTTAAAATTGAAGGTTTGGAGGTTGAAGGTTGAAGGTTTGGAGGTTGAAGGTTGAAGGTTGAAGGTTTGAAGGTTGAAGGTTGAAGGTTGAAGGTTGAAGGTTTGGAGGTGGTCGGTAGGTTGGACTAGCCTTAAAGGTTAAACTTTCAACCTTTAACCTCTAACTCAGGCCACTAACCTGTAACTGACCTTTCAAACTTTATTAGGGAAAATGTTAAGATGTGTTGCGAAGCTAGGAAAAATGTCAACAATCTGTAGCAAAATATTCCCGGAAGCTAGGTGTATGATTAACCTGCTTTGATTTATGCCTTTGATTTAGGCGGGGTTAGCCAAACCAAGTTTTGCTGGGGCGTGCGTCGGCTGAAGTTCCGACGGCGTATCGAGAACGGCGATTTACCCGGCACATTGCAGGTAACTGCAATGCTACAGAAGCTCTAATTACACCGCAAGGTTAGTTAGAGAGCGTTCATTCTTGGAAATGCCAGTTTAAAAAACCTGGTAATATTTTTTTCTGGAGGAATCCATCTATGAGTATTGTCACGAAATCCATCGTGAATGCAGATGCTGAGGCTCGCTATCTGAGCCCTAGTGAATTAGACGGTATCAAAAGCTTTGTTACTTCTGGTGAGCAGCGCTTACGTATCGCTCAAACCTTAACAGGCTCCCGTGAGACAATTGTTAAGCAAGCTGGAGACCAACTATTCCAAAAGCGTCCAGATGTGGTCTCTCCTGGTGGTAATGCCTACGGTCCAGAAATGACCGCTACTTGCCTGCGGGACATGGATTACTACCTACGCTTGATTACCTACGGTATTGTTGCTGGTGATACCACACCAATTGAGGAAATTGGTCTGGTAGGTGCTAAGGAAATGTACAAGTCTTTAGGTACCTCCATTGATGCTGTTGCCGAAAGCGTCCGTTGCATGAAGGGTATTGCTACTGGCATGATGTCTGGGGACGATGCTGCTGAAGCTGGCTCTTACTTCGACTATGTGATTGGTGGATTGTTGTAGGGCAATAAATACTCCTTGGCCTAGTGTTCTGATGATGGCAAAGTTTGTCTGTAGAACCGATAATCACAACTTGAGTTAAATAAGGAAATAGAATCATGCAAGACGCAATTACTGCTGTTATCAACTCTGCCGACGTCCAAGGCAAATATTTGGACGACTCCGCTATGGCAAAGCTCAAGGGCTATTTCCAAACTGGTGAGCTGCGGGTACGTGCAGCAACTGCCATTAGTGCTAATGCTTCTACCATCGTTAAGGAAGCGGTTGCTAAGACCCTGTTGTATTCCGACAGCACTCGTCCAGGTGGCAATATGTACACCACTCGCCGCTACGCAGCTTGTATCCGTGACATGGATTACTTCTTGCGTTATGCTACCTATGCGATGTTGGCCGGTGACCCATCGATCCTTGATGAGCGGGTACTCAATGGCTTGAAGGAAACCTACAACTCCCTTGGTGTTCCCATTGGCAATACCACCAATTCCATCCAAGGCATGAAGGAAGTTACCGCTAGCTTAGTTGGTGCTGATGCGGGTAAGGAAATGGGTGTATACTTTGACTACATCTGCTCTGGCTTAAGCTAACTTAGCTAGTGTTGATGGAATTCGCCAGCCTGTAGTTGTCTGTGTAATTAAGGTCTGGGAAGTTGATTGTGAGTGCTAGCTTGTTAAAGGCGAATCTGGCTCACGTCAGTCAAGCAGAGGAGTTTTGACAGTCTAGTATTGACAATTAACTCCCAGACTTTGGAATAGTTGAGATATTCGATTAACGAATTTATTCCCTCGCTATAGGCGATAGGGGATTTTTTAGACATATTGGAATCAAACCAGAATTAAAATTTTCTTGAATTTTACTAGGAGAAATAACCTCATGCGGACGTTTGAAATAACTGCTTGTGTGCCAAGCCAAAGCAGAATTAGGACACAACGGGAGTTACAGAATACTTTTTTTACCAAGCTAGTTTCCTACGATAACTGGTTCCGTGAGCAGCAGCGCATCCAGAAAATGGGTGGCAAAATTATTAAGGTTAAGCTGGCAACTGGTAAGCAAGGTACAAACACCGGTTTGTAATAATTTTTCGATAATAGCTGTTTATAAAAAAATTTCAGGGGGTCTACTACGACCCCTTTTTGATTTTTGGTGGAAAATGGGGGGATGGAAACAGAGGCAACAGAGGGAAGATATAGCATTTCTAAATTCGGTGAGGTACATTTGGGATGTTAGGGAATAGGCAAAAGGCAACAGGCAACAGGCAACAGGGAAAAAAGATTGTGTACCTCATTACTATGAGAAAAGCTATAAACAAGAAACCAAAGGCCAAAGGCGAACAACCAAATAACCTTGGCCTTTCGGCCACGCTACGCGAACAACCTTCAACCACATAACCTTGGCCTTTGGCCACGCTACGCGAACAACCACATAACCTTGGCCTTTGGCCAGGCTACGCGAACAACCACATAACCTTGGCCTTTGGCCAGGCTACGCGAACAACCACATAACCTTGGCCTTTCGGCCAGGCTACGCGAACAACCACATAACCTTCAACCAACCTGATTAAACGTGGCTCTACGTAACCTGATTCTCTTATTTAACCCCTCTACTACAGACTGGGCAGTTAGTGCTCGGTTACTGAAGTGGTTAACGTTTCTATGGCTGTTGATCGGAATAGTAATTCTTTTCTCAGCTTCTTATGCGATCGCAGATGTCGAGTTAGGGGATGGAACATACTACGTCAAGCGACAGCTGATGTGGGTAGTCTTAGGTTTAGTGGGATTTAACCTATTGGTGCGATCACCGTTGCGTTATTTGCTAAAGATCAGCCATTGGTTGGTCCTGGGGCTGTTGGTGCTGCTGTTATTGACTTTAATTCCTGGTGTGGGCACAACGGTTAATGGGGCAACTCGCTGGTTATCTTTCGGTTCGGTTCCCCTGCAACCTTCGGAGTTAATGAAGCCGTTTCTAGTGTTACAAGCAGCTCGGGTATTTGGGCAGTGGGACCGGCTTCAGTGGCGGACTCGTTTCACGTGGCTGGGGATTTTTATGGTGGTGTTGGTGGGAATTTTGTTACAGCCTAATCTGAGTACAACAGCACTTTGTGGGATGACCTTGTGGCTAGTTGCTCTAGCAGCAGGGTTACCGTTTTCTTACTTGGGAGGTACAGCATTTGGTGGTGTCCTGCTGGCAGTACTCAGTATCAGCATTAAGGATTACCAGCGGCGTCGGGTGATGTCATTCCTAAATCCTTGGGCTGATCCAATGCGAGATGGATACCAATTGGTTCAAAGTCTTCTAGCTATTGGCTCCGGTGGGACTTGGGGCTCTGGCTTTGGGTTATCCCAACAAAAGTTATTCTATTTACCCATTCAACACACTGATTTTATCTTTTCTGTCTTTGCTGAGGAATTTGGCTTTGCTGGTAGTATAGCGCTAATGTTATTGTTGATGACATACATGACCCTAGCGGTGATTGTAGCTATTAAGGCAAGAAACCGAGTCTATCAGTTAATCGCGATTGGAGCAATGCTGTTTATTGTAGGACAGTCTCTGTTGAATATTGGTGTCGCTTCTGGGGCTCTGCCGACTACTGGTTTACCCTTCCCATTCTTTAGTTATGGGGGAAGTTCGATGATTTCCAGTTTGTGTTCGGCTGGCTTGTTGATTCGGGTGGCACGAGAGAGTAGTGAGGCGAAAGTTGTGTCTATACAAAGTCGCCGCCAGTCGATAGCAGAACGACGGCAAAGAAGGCACAAGGTCAAAGCCAAAAGGTAAAAGTGACCAATATAGCGGTTTTCAATTTGGTGAGGTACAGAGTTTCTGGTTTTAGGGAACAGCGGATCTGGGAACAGGGAACAGGGAAGAGGAACCCACCCCTAACCCCTCCCAGGAGAGGAACCCACCCCTAACCCCTCCCAGGAGAGGAACCCACCCCTAACCCCTCCCAGGAGAGGAACCCACCCCTAACCCCTCCCAGGAGAGGAACCCACCCCTAACCCCTCCCAGGAGAGGAACCCACCCCTAACCCCTCCCAGGAGAGGAAGAGGGAACAGGGCAAAAATTATGTTTACCTCATTAGCGTAAAAAGCGCTATACAGACTAGTAATTTTTTTTTCAGGGCATTCCTACTCCCGACTCCCGACTCCCGACTCCCCACTCCCGACTCCCCACTTCCTAAAACCGATGTCTAGGTCTAGGTTTTTAGTAGATACAAAAACTCCAACGGTAAACCATCAGTATCAGCGATAAACGCTACCTCATAAACACGATTACCGATCATCTGTTGGGTAGGTTCCAAGAGAACCTTCAACGGTTGAAACTGCTCTGGGTTCTGCTCAGAAGCCTCTTTAAAACTTTCTTTCAAGGACTCTAACCAACTTGGCAAGTCAGTAGCGCTATCAGTTAAGTCAAAAGATACGTGGTAATATCCCACATAATGCTCATCCCCAAAGGCATCCGGTGCTGGTAATGGTTCAGGAATTTGGATCAGTTCCAAGCGTCCCCCCAGTCCCTTCAGCCAACACGCTAGAGTCATGCCAGTAGTGAAGCGTTCAGATACCGTGAATCCTAACTTCTCATAAAATGCGATCGCGCGATGAATATTGGCTGTGCGAATCGAAGCGTGATGCATGGGTTTTGTCCTTTGGCCTTTTTCCTTTACCCTTATTCCTTTGTAACCAACAACAGGTGTACTGAAATCACCAAGCGCTAATCACTAATCACGTGCTCACCAATCTACCAATCTAGCAATCACTAAAACAATCGGAAATAAGGGTAGCGCACAGGTACCCCTGGTTCTTTTTCCAAATCAAAATTAATCACTGCCCAACAAGGTTCTTCCTCAGGTTCTGGGCTAAATTCTACCGGCAAGCCATACAACCTGGGTTGGCCTGACTCTGAGTTCCCTCGCCAGGGGGTACTGCGCTCTAGGTAGGCACTCACTAAATCCCGATAACGACTGGCAATAATCACCCGTGTTGCCCGATATCCTTCAGTGTATAGCTTGTCTAGGGCTTCGTGAATCTCAAAGCGAATTCCATCAGGATGAGTGTGCTGTCGGTACCATTTATCTTGCCATAGACGCCAGTGACGCCCAGATTGTAAATGAATCAGTTCCCCAGTTTTTGGGTTGGCTTCAAACGCACCATGACGTGGACACAAGTAAGTGTCAGTCAACGTCAATGCCGGAATTATCTGACGGCAGTGAGGACATTTTATTTCTGAACCGAATATCGGGTACTGCAAGCTAGAATCAATCATTAAATGCTAAAGATTGCCTTAGAGGTATATGCTATTACCTAATGGCTCCATCATTATAACTGGGTATTTATTGCTGTTGGTCTAAGTGACCCCACTCTAAAACCTATGTAAAACCTAAGGTATTAATTACCATTATCTCCCTATTGTGATTAATTGTGGATCATCCTCTACCTAAAACCCCAATATTGACATCTTTTTGGCCTCCCCCAGATCTGTCTCTTGCTGCCTTTGTCGCCCCTAATGCTGTAGTTATGGGTCAGGTGTCCGTAGCTGCAGGAGTTAGCATTTGGTATGGTGCTGTAGTCAGAGGTGATGTGGAGCGCATCGAGATTGGCGATCGCACTAATATTCAAGATGGCGCAATTTTACACGGAGATCCCGGCAAGCCAACAGTTTTAGAAGACCATGTCACTGTCGGTCATCGCGCTGTCATTCATTCAGCATATATTGAACAGGGTAGCTTGATTGGTATTGGAGCAGTGGTACTCGATGGGGTTCGTGTGGGTCATGGTAGTATCGTAGGCGCTGGAGCTGTGGTTAGTAAAGACGTTCCTCCTCTGTCCCTGGTAGTCGGTGTCCCTGCCAAAAAATTACGGGATGTTTCGGAGGCTCAAGCCGCTGAACTGATTGAACATGCACGGCACTATGAAAAGTTGGCTCTAGTTCATGCAGGTAAAGGCAAAGATTTAGGATTTAGTGTAACCTAATACTTCGCTGCCGTTGGCCCAAACCCGGAACAGAGAACTTCCGATCCCGGAACAATGGACAATAATTGAGAAAAACACGATCACAAAAGCCCTGTATCGCTTTTTACCGATTCCTTACCAATTAGTCAAGTGTGGGTAACATTGATTAACTTTGGTTAAGTTTTACCAAGAACCGTCCAACGTCTTGGACAAATGGGTGATCAGGTTACTGAAAAATTAACTAAAAAAAATTGACCCATAGGTGCGACTATATTAATAAACAACTACGTACCGTCCGGTACAGGGCAGACAAGCTGAGGGAGGTTACCCCTCTAGCTTGGTAGGAGTGATATTACTTAGTCACAGCAACTTTTTCAACCAACAAGCCCACTCCTTGTAGGGGTGGGAGGTTAAAAAAACTTCAAGCATTATAGGGAGGACACTAGAATCATGGATTTACGTCTATTAATAGTCTTATTGCCTTTACTCCTGGCACTAGGCTGGGTAGTTTACAATATTGGTGCGATCGCTCTCAAACAAGCTCAAAATTATTTGAATAAATCTTAATAAATCGCGCGTCAACCAATTGAGCAATAGCACCTTTGCACAAAAGCACAATAGCCAGCTGTTCCGTCAAAAGGAGGATACAGCTGGTTTGCTTGAGCTATTGACCAATCTTATTTTTGGCAAATCAGTGGCTCTGAACTCAATAGATAATCTAGAAAAGTACCAGCAACAATCGATAGTTGTTTGCTACGTGGATAGACAGCATACCAGTAACGCTCGATCGGAAAGTGTTCTACATCCAAAACCACCAGCTCAGAGTTAACCCCTTCCATAACTAAGGTATGACGAGATAATACAGAAATTCCTAAACCCCCTGCGATCGCTTGCTTAATTGCCTCATTACTCCCCAAATCCAGCCGCACCTTTGGTGAAATCTGGTGGTAATCGAACAGTTTTTGTACAGCTTTGCGTGTTCCCGAACCAGGCTCCCTCATAATAAAGGTTTCTTGAGCTATACGTTTAAGGGGGATATTTTTTTCCTGAGCTAGAGGATGATCGACCCGTGCGATCACAACCAGGGGGTTTTCTTGCACTGGTTTATAGCAGGTCTCCTGGTTTTCCGGAAGCTGACTCATAATGTATAAGTCATCTAGATTCTCACTGAGACGACCAAGGATGTATTCGTGGTTGGTGACTTGCAGAGAAATATCAATGCCTGGATAACGCTGGCAAAACGGACCTAGTAAACGAGGAATAAAATATTTCGCAGTTGTAATCACTGCTAAGCGCAGACGCCCCTGTTTTAAACCTTTGAGATCTGCCACTTTCATCTCAAACTGGTCTAAATTCTCAAAGATATCGCGGCAGGTTTTAACTAGTGCCTCACCAACCTGGGTCAGGTAGATTCGCTTACCTACCTGGTCAAACAGAGGCATACCAACAACTTTGGTTAGCTGCTTCACCTGCATAGAGACAGTGGGTTGGGTGAGAAACAGTTCTTCTGCAGCTCGTGTAAAGCTGTGGTGCCGAGCGACTGCTTCAAAGACCCTTAACTGATGCAATGTGGCTTGCTTCAATGATATTACTCCTATGAGGATATAGATCTTAGTCTTTGACAGTCTTTAAAGTCAGGAGTAGGGAGTGGGGAATGGGGAAAAGAGAGTTTCATAGTGTTCATGGTGGACTTTTTTCCATGGTAGCTATTATGAATCTTTGGTACGTATGGGTAAGTTTCTTAAATCTGGTAGTTCTATTAGCTCTTTTTCTGCTTCTTTTACCTTAACTGGTATTCTCAAGGGTTGTGGTTGCTCCTCCATCAGGCAACTCGCTACTGGCAAGCTTTTCTCTAAATCTTCAAGAGGTCTAGGAATAACTGTCACAGCGGTTAGTTCACCAATACGCTGGGCTTCAGCCATTCCAACTTGTAAAGCAACTGCTACATCTGCCACACGACCCCGAATAATGGCAGTACATAAACCCGCCCCAATGGTTTCGTAGGCAGTAAGCTGTACATTGGCAGCTTTGAGCATGGCATCCGAGGCACCAACCATTGCTGGCAATCCCCTGGTTTCTAAAAGACCTAGGGCATGATTACTGACCCGGCTACGATGATTTTGGTTAACTTGATCGAGTAGGTGAACACCGATGGGAAATATCACTTCCAGGTTGGGAAGTGGTCGCGCAATGATTGTCGAAGAGAGCAACTCACCCTCTCGTTGAGCATAATCCTTACCCGATTCCACAGCAATTCGCACCTCAGCGATCGCTCCCCGCACAATGGCAGTGCAGTGACCACTACCAGTTTTTTCATAACCCACAAGGGTAACTTCTGCTGACTTGAGCATGGCGTCAGCAGTACTAACAATCACTGGAAAACTTAGAGTAGAGACTAAACCTAGGGAGGCTTGGTTAAACCGTTTTCTTTTTCTCAAGGGATCGTCAGGGGCAAGCCCAGGTTTGTATAACTCCATCAGACAGAAGACCTCTCTTTGGTTGTCGGCTGTTAATTGTTGGCTTATATCAAGTTTAGAAAGTTAAGTGTTCAGCAGAAACATACAAAGGTCAATCAAGAAACAGCTCATGCCATTGGACTAGATGATTGCCATGGGTTTTGTCTGGGAGTAGTGTGCCGACCACCGGTATGATCTAGCATTTTTCAAATAGGTCAGGTACACAGTCGCAGGGTTGCCCGGGAGTAGGGAGTAGGGAGTGGGGAGTAGGGAGTTGGGAGTCGGGAGTCGGGAGTCAGGAGTCGGGAGTTGGGAAGTCAGAAAAGGGATCCCCCCTAACCTTAATAAGGGGGGACCTTAATAAGGGGGGAACGGAAGTGGGAAAAAATTTTGTTTACCTCATTACTCTGAGAACAGCTATAACTATAATTTATAACTATAATAAATTATTTTAATAGAACCGTAGACAGAACTTCTAGGAAAAGTAACTATAGAGCGCCGAATTAAGGAATACAGGGTGGCTGTTGGCTTGACAGTCGCAACTTGTGTCGTTCTAGCTATGCCAATGGCGTTCCTGCTAGCCATCAAAGTTCTGACAATTGGCTTTCGAGTCCTTTTTTCTATACCAGCAGGAAATTTAAATTAAATCACAGATATAGCAGAAGTCAGAAGTCAGAAGTCAAAAGTCAGAAGTCAAACTTTTGCGCTTACTTAGGTTTGAGACTTTTGTCATGTCCTAACTGCGCTGTCTTGATGCAAAGCGCGAGTGGGGGAAACCACGGCAGTTGCTCATGGTTTGAATTTACCGTAAGACAGTTGAGCCTTAATCAATAAGTTTTACCCCTTTTCTGCATAGCCTACCAACCATAAAGGCTCAACTGTCTAAGGTTTAGTCTCCGGGGGGAACCCCCAAGACCGCACTGCCTCCCCAAGACCGTAATGGTGCTTTTTCCGTTGGCGAATTAAATTCGCCACGGGTCGCACCTCTGCATCGCTGGCGACTGCTATCAAAGCATCCTGAAATTTGAGAACCCCCGCGCTTTTAGCCGGGGGATGAAAAAGAGAGACTGGATTTATCCAGTCGTGTCCTCTATTTGACTCCTAACCCAACGTTCTAAAAATTCACCAACACTGGTATTTGAGTCTTTGGCAGAAAGTTGCAACCACTTCCATACACTGTCAGTGAACATGATGGTGTGTGGTTTTTTTAGCTCATCGTAATAGACAGGGACTCCCTTCATCTTTTTCTTTGATTTTTTCTGGTTTTGAGTTGACATATCTTAGACCATACGTATATACTAAGCATATGGTAGCAAAAGAGGTCGAAGTTATCAATGTATAAGACAATCTCAGTGAAAGCTGTTCTTTCGGATGAAGAGAAAGCTTTTTGGGTGTTTCAGTGTGAGCAAGCTAATAACCTGATTAACTGTGCTCTTTATTATGCCAGGAGCAAGCACTATAAATGGCTGCGGGAACAAACAGAATCATACTCTGTTTACTGGAAAGAAGATATCCTTAAATACGGATGGAAGACCTACAAGTGTTCTACAAATTATCCAGAACTAGACAAGGCTTTGAAAATGAACCCTCACTACAAAGCTATGGCAGCTCAATCAGCTCAACAAACATTGAAATCGGTAGGAGAATCATTAAAAGGTTACAACCAATTAGTTGGGGCTTACTACAAGGGAAATGTTGACAGGCCAAGACTTCCTAGATACAGAAAGAAAGGTGGACTGGCCGCAGTAACTTTTCCAAAACAGGCTCTTACTTACAAGAATGGACTGTTTTGGCCTTCAGTCAGCAAAGAGTCAAAGCCTGAATTGCTCTGTGATATAACCTTGACGCCTCCTGAGTTCATAGATCCAGATTGGGTCAAAGAGGTGACTATTCGTCCATACTTTGGCGAATTATGGATAGACTGGGTTTTCGATGACGGGAAACAGCCAGTCGAGAACAACCCCAATTTTGATTATTCACAGGCTTGGAGCTTTGATCATGGTGGGGATAATTGGCTAACCGGAGTTTCGACCCATGGAAAGAGTCTGATTATTGATGGTCGAAAGCTCAAGTCCATGAATCAGGGGTACGCCAGATTAGTTGCTAAATATAAAGCCGGTAAATCAGATTTTTACTGGGATAGCAACCTGGATCGTGTCCAACGGAAGCGAAACAATCAGATGCGAGATGCGATCAACAAGGCGGCTAGATTCATTGTCAACCGGTGCCTCAACGATCGCATAGGAAATCTTGTCATTGGATGGAATGAAGGACAGAAGAACAACGCAAAAATGGGTCGAAGAGGGAATCAAAACTTTGTCCCCATCCCTACATATAGACTGATAGAAAGGCTCAAACAGCTTTGTTTAGAGTACGGAATAAAACTAACAGTTACAGAGGAATCTTATACAAGTAAAGCGTCTTACCTTGATGACGACAGCCTCCCCAAATATGGTGAGAAACCCACAGGATGGACACCGTCAGGCAAAAGGGTAAAACGTGGTTTGTACAAAGCTTCTAATGGATACCTGGTCAATGCGGACTGTAATGCCGCTGCCAACATTGCCAGAAAAGTAGCCACACAGTTAGGGTTAAACCTAACCAAGGTGGGTAGCGGGAGCTTGACACTCCCACATCGGTACGATTTATGGACCTCATTGTCTAAATCATATCGAACAAGAAGTGGAGAAGGACGGGTTTACCCTCCTTCGTAACAACCTTGTAGAATCCCCCGTGCTTTAAGCCGGGGGAGATGTCAAAATTAAACCCTTGTTTATTTGATAGCGCTGATCATAGTAATAAGGTAAACATAATTTTTTTTATGTATAGCGTTTCTAGGACTCATGAGGTACACCGAATTGTTTGACTATTGGCTCTTGCCTCTTCTGTCTTCCCTGCTCCCTGCTCCCTGCTCCCTGCTCCCTGCTCCCTGCTACCTGCTACCTAAAACCTAAAACCTAAAACCTAAAACCTAAAACCTAGATATTTGTACCTCACAAGTCGTATAATTGCTATATATTTTTTAGTGTTAAATAAAATCAAAAATATACATAAACTAGTTGATAAATACTATACCGTTTATCGTAGCTATGAGGTACACATTATTTTTTACCTATTTCCTATTCCCTATTCCCTTCCCCTCCTGGGAGGCTTTAGGGGTGGGTTCCTCTTCCCTGCTCCCTGCTCCCTGCTCCCTACAAACCCAAAACTTTGTACCTAACTGAAGTGCAAACCACTGTACATTGGTAATATACTTCTATTTCTTAACTTAGATTATCAGAAAAGTTTGGAGAGCTGATTAAAATTGAAGCATTAATAGGCTAGGTCAAGCCGGTGACTTAAAACCAAGTTCTGTATTCGTCTAAATAACCGTCGTAGTACAATTCTTCTTCTTCAAAGCAATCTGGAGTATCCACAGTCGTCTCTTCTGTTAAGTCTATTCCGTGATACTCTTCCTCTAGTTTTTTCATCTCTTCAAACAGACCTTGTTTCTTCAGCTTAGATCTTTCTGCAACAAATTTGTTCCATTTTTTACACTTTTTCCTAGCCCGTTCTCCTGGGACGTTTTTACAGTTTACCGGCCTGTAGTCGCTAGGTTCATAAAACTTATGTCCCCCAGGATGTTTTTTCTTTTTTTTCTTACTCATATTAATGAATTTTACTTTTGATGGACTTTTAGAATTTTTGGCCGAAAGTCAATTGAGTAAGGTTTGATACCCGATTGTTATAACTCACTAGTTAATCTATGTATTATTAGACCTCATAATTAGTTACCTATAGGCAATTGCAAGGCTTGGTTTGGCAATTATTAGCATGTCATTGGCTCTCTCCCTCAAGCACTTTACTTTTCTAAGGGTAAAGTTAAGGGCGTTTCCGTAGCGACTCTTTGCTAAGCGTCGCTTGCTCTGGATTGCTTTATGATGGCTAAATTCCTAACTACATAGCTTCAAACTTATGTAACGGTTAAGACTTACTCCAGACTCAGCGGCTTTTATTGCCAATGAACGATGTTGCTCCGGTGGAATTCGTATTTGAAATTTACCGCTATATTTTTTCTCGGCAAGAGGTTGTGGAATAGGTTCTCCAGAGGTTTCCATGTCTTCGAGAACTTCTGCGACTAAATTACTAATGCCTTCTAAAGCAGCTACCAGAGATGTGTCAAGGTGAGATAGACTGGGAAATTCTGCACACAATCCCACAAACTCCCCGTCTTCTTGTGACCATTTGATGCTATAAGTGTAGTGTTGGTGATTAACTTTCATTACTGTCCTGTAACTTATCAATAGTTTTTAATACTTGACAACTTGATAAACTTTAGCCTTTCCACTCTTTCCCTTTTGAATATTGACACGAGGATTTCCTTCCCAGGGCGTCTTATAAACAAGGTGAGAGGTTTTGTTGTGCCTAGCTTCGCCAAAATAATGAGTACAGACTTTAACTAAATCAGCAAAACGAACATCACAGGGGTTATGCCGCATAGCGGCAACAATATCGTTTATTCGAGCCATCTGTTCACCCATAGTATCATTATTGATACTATAATGGTCAATGTCAAGACAACTTCCGAATGCCAACTTAACCCTCTTGTGTCACAATCGAGGGAATTAAAATAAAGAAATAAAACATCTAAATCTCTACAAGGCAGGTAAGAATTAGTTGAGCCAACAATCCCCGTCTATGGGCGAGCGGGGAGTGTAAATCCGGTGGAATTGGTATTTGTAAATCCCTATTGTAGAAGAGGTCAAGATGATACAAACACCTGCCAGTCCAGAAACTGAAACCCTATTGATTGAGTTGCCTAGGACAATCGGGTTGTACGTCACCCAGGAACAGTTTGCAGCCCTTGCAGCAGCCAACCGCGACTTGAGACTGGAAAGAACGGCACTTGGAGAGTTAATTGTGAACCCACCAACAGGCTGGAAAACTGGAAAGCTCAATTGGAGTATTTCTGGAGAGTTGTATTTGTGGTGGCGTAATGCCGGAGAACCGGGTAAAGCCTTTGACTCCTCCACTGGCTTCATTTTACCTAATGGTGCGACTCGTTCTCCCGATGCCTGTTGGGTGAGCGGAGAACGTTGGCAGGCACTTACTCCAGAACAAAAAGGAACCTTTGCTAATATCTGCCCGGATTTTGTGGTTGAGTTACGGTCTAGCTCAGATCGGGTTCAGTCTCTGGAAGCTAAAATGACGGAGTATATCGACAATGGGGCGAGACTGGGCTGGTTAATTGATCCACAGCAGCGATTGGTGGAAATTTATCGACCGGGTTTGGCAGTGGAAGTGTTGGAAAATCCGGCTGAGTTGTCGGGGGAAGAGGTGTTACCGGGTTTTGTGTTGGATTTGCGTCGGGTGTGGGATTGAAAAGACTTCGCCGCAGTTGTCTCATAAACCGTGGGTTTTGACAAGGCAATAGGCAATAGGCAATAGGCAAAAGGGATAGATTTTGATTTGATATTTATTTTTGCAAGAGGTCTAAAACTGAAATGCGATCGCATTTCTATTTTAGTTGTGAACAGAATCTCTTCGGGAAAGGCAAGAGGCAATAGGCAAGAGCCAAGAGGTAATCAAGTAGCGATGCAGTGTTTTTTACAATTAATTATGAAACGCACTATCATCCTCACACTCAATTGAAAAGCGATTGCTTATTCTCGATTCCTGTATGATAGTGCTATAGGAGAGGTGCGAAACCTTCCCACGGAATTATCTGGTGAGAATCTATTGCCCGGATTTAGGTTGACTTTATCCCGGTATTTGTAAGGCGACAGGAATATAGGTTTTGCTCATTGAGCCTCAGTTTCCTTTAGCTTCAAAAATGCCCTAGCTTTGGCGATTCTGACAATATGCTCTAAATATTGATAATGTTGCCAGAGCTGTTCTTCCGCTGGAGTCAAACCCACTGTCCGATTTTTCTCTAAGAGGATAGATAACTGAGATTGTAAGGCTTCTGAGGGACGTAGAGCAATAATAGCTGATTCTGTAGGGAGGCTTGCCAAAAATTCCAAGACTTCAGCCAGACCAGAAAAACCTTCTTGAGGAATAGCATTAAATTCTCGCAATCCTAAGGCTAGGATTTGAGGTAGCTGATCACAAAAGGGTTGAAGCTGATTGACCACTTCATCAGGTAGATCAAAGGTAACTTCCATGGGCTTTTATTTCTGGGATTGTTATAACGTTAAATCCATTTTAGTTATTCAATCATGGATGTAGGAATCAATTAAAATCGACTAGTTGTAGATTATACCATGGCAGTCTTAATCCTAGGATAAGCCATTATATTACTGGTAATTAAAAAGGTGCGTTACACTTTGTTAACGCACCCTACAAGATAGGCGATTGGCCTATGGCCACGCTACTGAGTAATGGCTTCTGGCAGATCCCTAAAAGTTATCACAAACCCGCCATCCGACTCGTCAGGGGTAAATGTAGCTGGGAATGAAAATCGACTAGTTGTAGATTATACCATGGCAGTATTAACCCGAGGATAAGCCATCCCATTACTGATCATTAAAAAGGTGCGTTACACTTTGTTAACGCACCCTACTGGCGTGGCAAGCCTTAAATGTTGCTTTAGAAAAATGCTACGATGCCGATTTTTAAAAGCTTTTACTCAAAAATCTATTGCACTATTTTAAGTTTGCCACGCCACTACTAGACTTTAAACACTTATGCTGCGCATTAAGATGTGGCGCTTCTTTTGCCGTAAGCTAAAATTATCGACACTATTTCGTATCAAAAGGCTCTGAGACTATATTGCTCCAATCTCCACCGGAGTTTTTGTCCGATAGCCACTGCCAACCCATCACACCACCAGGTTCAATACCGTTGGATATCGCGTCACCAATAAACGACCCAAGTTTATCTGGATCAACGTACCCCGTGTTATTTACATCACTTTTTGTAACTGGCTTACCAATGACAATCTTGTCTAGAGGAACTCCATTGTAATTAATTTCAATTACAGAAGTCTCTGGTTGATTCCAGCCAGAATATATGAAAAGCTGCTCAAAAGTGTCATAAGGTGTTGATGATCCTTGGTTGTAGTACTGAATGTTGTAGAAATCAATTAGATCCCCAACTTTCTCATTAACTTCAAGATAACCGAATGACTGCGCGGGACTAAAATAAGGTGCTTGGGGAGCATGGGAGATGATTGCCTCTGGGTATTCCCATTTGACTTCTCGGGTTGCTATGGCCAACCACTCAGATGTCAGATCAGGGGAACCATTAGGAAAGTTTTCTATGTCAAAATCAACTCCATCAAAGTTGTATTTTTTCGCATATTTAGCAAGTTCGTAGCCATATTCAAACGGATCTTCATCTGGCAGTGGTTGTGCATATTCCCCACCGGCAGAAATCAAAACTTTGATTCCTTGCTGGTGAAAACGTTCCACAGCTTTCCGAGTATCCCCAAAAGTTCCTTTCTCCCACTCTTCTGCCGCTCCGGTACCTTTATACTTGTTCTCATCCTTATCGAAGTCCCAAAAACCAAATATCATGTAATTGTATTTGCCGGTATTCTCTAGAATATCATCCAAGGCAGCCTCTGGAGGAGAGTATGTGTCTATCTGCCCTATATAACCGACGACCTTTGGCGATTCTAGTGCCAAGCTATTGGGGACAAAACTCAATAATGTCAACGGAATGACAAGGAGAAGAGAGAGGAATTTTTTCATTTTCACTCCAATCATTTTTTCAAGTTCTTAGATTTTGGTGATGTTTGGTGCTGTTTGAGAAATCTCATCACTGGCACCAGGTAATTGCCACCAAGCAAATACTCAATTTTATTGGTGGGCAATCGCTAAATTCGAATCGTGGGGTGAACATCACCCACTGGCAAGTTTTGATTTCAAGCTTTAAGCTAGATGTTCTTTAATTGCCCGATTCTATAATAAAGACGATTCCACAGAGCCTTTTATGAATTTTTTTAGTTATAGCGTTTCTCATAGCTATCAGGTACACAGGATTTTTTCACTCTTGCCTCTTGCCTCTTGCCTGCTCCCCCTATTACTTATTACCCATTACCCATTACCTATTACCTATTACCCATTACCCAGATTGAGTACTTTTGTTCTGCAAGTTTTTTGTTGTAAATCTATAACTGTTGGGGAGGGGAGCATGTCAACTTTGTAATTAGGTACATAGATCCCCCCTAACCCCCCTTAAAAAAGGGGGGAATTAGATTGAAAAGTCCCCCTTATTAAGGGGGATTTAGGGGGATCTGAATCAGGGGTTAACAAAATTGACATGCACCCGTTGGGGAGTGTAGGAATAATGGCAAGATGGGGGAGATTTATTGATTGGTGCAGGCTGCCTTTCACACACCGCTGCTTCAACACACAGACAACCATGTTTAGGGTTGCATAAATGGGTGATGATTGTAATAGTTTTTTGGGGTGGGCATCTTGGTGAAATGGCCATCTTGGTGGAACGGGCATCTTGGTGAAATGGCCATCTTGGTGGAACAGCCATCTTGGTGAAACAGCGATGTTGGTGGAACGGGCATCTTGGTGGAACAGCCATATTGGTGAAATGGCCATATTGGTGAAATGGCCATATTGGTGAAATGGCCATCTTGGTGGAATGGACATCTTGGTGGAACGGGCATCTTGCCCGTTTCATGTTCATCCGGCCCCTCAGCAATGCCTCATTATTTACCTCTAACTTCTCCTCAGAAGTAGCTGGAACAGGAACCGACTCAGAGTGCTGCACCGATGGGCTTTGCCGCGCCAAAGGCGATCGCACTACCTCCTGCACTTCCTCACCAACAACACTCTCCACTTCCTCCACCGCAACCGATGATGTCACCGTCTCGCCCACAATCGATTCAACTTCCCCATTCCCCTCGGACTTTTCCCCAATTGCTGACTCAGTTGCCTGATTAGTTGGTGTAACCGATAATTCCGGATCAGTTTCATCTTCCCCAATAAAATATCCCCTCAACTCCTCTCGCAGAATTGCCCGTGCCTGGGAGATGCGCTTACAGACATTCTGGTAGGAAATCTCTTGCTGTTGGGCTATGTCTCGATAAGACAGTTCTTGATAAAAGTGCAGGATAAAGGTCTGGTGCAGCCGAGCAGGTAAGTTATCAATGGCACGGCGGATGGCAATCTTTTTCTAGTCTGTTTCCAAAGCCCTTTCTGGGGTATCGTTACAGCAAAGCAGTCCTTGTTCCTCTGGAATCCCTTCTATATCTTCAACGTGGTTGGCGCTGCGACAATGTTCTCGATGAATATCCACGCAGAGATTATGAGTCAGCCTTGTCAGCCAAGCCTTAAAATTAGCGATTTTTCCGGCAAACTTTTTCACCTTCTCCCATGCCTTGAGCATGGCCCGACTCAGGGCATCTTCAGCATCGGTAGGGTTTCCACCCATCCACCTGAGACAGCGATGATAGAGATAGTCTTGATATTGCTGCCATTGCTGCCAAAACTCTTTCTGTGAAAAGTGATGGGATTGGCCCAATGCAGTAGAACTGGCTTCTAATTGAATATCTGACATCATAATTGATTGATCAACACAATGGTCTATCTGGTGGGTGCATCTCCTAACAGTTGTTTGACCCAGCAGTGGTGCGTTACGGGCAGCAACCTAACCCTGAGTAAGAGGGGAAACATGAAGGCTCCCCTGAAGCACCACTAGCAACTGTTGTAGTCAACTGTTGCTAGCATGCCTCTTGCCAATGCCATTGCCCGTAGCGCTATACTCGACATTTTTGACATCGATACCCGATCACCATTTGAGAGTATAGCGGTTTTTAGTCTGTTAATCTCATAAAACTCATGTAAAAACTCATGTAAAAACTCATGTAAAAACTCATGTAAAAACTCATGTAAAAACTCATGTATAGCAATTTTACGACTTGTGAGGTACAAATTTATGGTTTTTAGGGAGCAGGGAGCAGGGAGCAGGAACCCACCCCTAACCCCTCCCAGGAGGGGAAGGAAAGAGAGAAGAGGGAAGAGGGAAAAAATAATGTGTACCTCATAGCTACGAAAAACGCTATAAAAACAGCTCTATCGGATTTATGGTAAAAAATGTATTATAAAATACATAAACGTGACTTATTTAATGGTATAATAATTTATCCAAAAAGGTTTCACCATGAAATAACTTTTGCTTCTTACCAAAAATTTTGGGTTTAAAGCCCCGTCCTTCGTTCGACGGCTTTTAGTTGACACTTTTATAGCGCCAGGGTATAATCAAAACATGAGTACAGGCTGAAAAACCGTAGGCTGAGCCGGGAGAGAGACCCGTAACTTATCGACCTAGAAGAAGTAATGCTCGGAGGGTAGGGAAAGTCCTCCTTAAAAACCCAATCATCAATCAACCGTTGGTGTGTGAACCCAGCAAAAATCACGCTTTGAGATAATACGGTACGGTGGGGCACACCGGAACCAGATGAAGCGATGCAGCGCGGTCTTGGGGAGGCAGCGCGGTCTTGGGGAGGCAGCGCCGCCAAAGGGGGTTTCCCCCATGAGCGACTGCCGTGGTCTCCCCCATGAGCGACTGCCGTGGTTTCCCCCATGAGTGACTGCATCAAGACAAGGAAGGAAACGGACTTTTTAAGGCACTTCCAGGTAAGTAGTCAAACGCCTAAGGAGAATCGCCCGCTGGGTCTGTTGTGAACTGACTAGAAACTTGGTCTTGACGGGTTTTTGGTTTAGATATTGTCTGATTTTTGGCGGCGTCAAAGATGGGAACACAACGGTTTAAGGTGACTCGTTGATCTAGGAATCCCCGCGCCTTTCGGGCTTTGCCCGACGCTACGCGAACAGGCCGGGGAGTGTCAACACAAGTACGGTAGAGCCAACTCATGTAAAAACTCATGTAAAAACTCATGTAAAAACTCATGTAAAAACTCATGTCTAGGGTTTTTATATAGGTTGTAAACAAAATTATTGCTCAAAAAGCCAAGAGTAAATAAGCAAAACGCAAGAGGGGCAAGAGATTAAAAGTTTTATTGTCCAATCAAAAAAGACCATACACGTTTACATCTCAAATAAAAACCCTATATACAGTCGAAAGTCGGGAGTCAACAGAAGCGGGAAATGGGGAGAATTCTTCCGATAGCACTACGCAATAAAGTTAGGACATGGCTAAAAGCTGAAAACCTGTTGTAGTAAACTTTTGACTTCTGACTTGTGACTTGCGGACTTGCGCGTAGCGCTATATCTCCCCATTTCCCGCTTATAAAAATCTGACTAAATCGCGTTTATACAAACAAAATCAATGGCTTTGAAGCGCAAACGCCACTTTTTTGCCTATTCTCTGCTATTCTCTGCTATTCTCTGCTATTCTCTGCTATTCTCTGCTATAATAGCCCTCCCCAGTCAGGGAGTCCCAGGAATACAACTAGTTAACAATATTTAATATTAAGCTGGAAATTATATATGGTATTATAGCTGAGGGTCAGGAGAAGAAATGAAAGGAGGTCTGGCGTTGCTGAAACATTAGTACTATTTCCCATTAGCGCAAGCTTAAACCCGGGAGCTATAGATAATGTACAAATATTGATAGGTGACAGGCTCCCCCTATTACCTATTATCCATTACCTATTACCCATTACCTATTACCCATTACCTATTACCCATTACCTATTACCCAAATAAGCGTACAAATGTTCTGCATAAGTGACATGCTACCACTGCTGGTTAACTGGGGTGCCATTGCCCAGTCATCAGCTCTAAAATTGTAAGCTATCAGCTATCAGCTATCAGCTATCAGCTATCAGCTATCAGCTATTAGCTATCAGCTATCAGCTATTAGCCATTAGCTATCAGCTATCAGCTATCAGCTATCAGCTATCAGCTATCAGCTATCAGCTATCAGCTATCAGCTATCAGCTATCAGCTATTAGCCATTAGCTTATGCGCTATGGGCACGCTACTTTATGAACAGCTTTTGAATACAATAAGCTGACCACTAACGGCTGACCACTAACGGCTGACCACTGACGGCTGACGGCTGAATGCTTACCTAAAATTGGTTGCTCATTCAGGGTAAACCCATCTAATTTGCTGATTCATATTATGCATAATAGTGTTTTAATAGTGTTTTTTAAATTCAATAAACACTATAGCTTTTAGTTTTCAAAAGGGTAAGGCCAAACCTTTAGGTGACGTTTCGGTGTGTCACGTTTGCTCGAGCACTTAAAAGGTGCTTGTTGATAAATTTCAGTGACCTTGTACATGAATATTGATAGTATACTGGAAATTGTTGACCGTCAACTAAAAGATAGTCAACATCGACCCCTTACTTCCACAGAAGTAATTATGCTGGGTGGGGTTTGGCAGTATAGAACTTATAACCAAATTGCCCTCGAAGCAGGTTATAGTGCAGGCTACCTGACCAATGTCGTTGCTCCAGATTTGTATCAGCGACTCTCGGAGGTGATTGGCCAGCGGGTAAGCAAGAAAAACTGTCGGGTGCTGCTGGAGTCTTATGCCACTGCCCAAACATCCTCAGAGACAAACCCTTTGAAGCAAGATCTGGTGAAGCAAGATCTGCCGGGCAATCCCGCCCATGAAACCGGTGAGATACTACCAAGCTACCCCAGTGGCTCAATCCCTCTCGACTCTCCCTTTTACCTAGAACGCTCTTCCCTTGAGGAGCAAGTTGATCAAGAAATCAAGAAACCGGGAGCGTTAATCAGGATTAAAGCTCCCAGAGAAATGGGCAAAACGTCTCTGCTGCTGAGGATTCTTGACCATGGCAACCGCCTGGGCTACCATACTGTGAGCTTGAACCTAGAGCAAGTCGAGCAGGAAATTTTAAGCAATTTGAATCAATTTTTGCGCTGGCTGTGTGCCAACATCGCTCACCAGCTTCAGCGTAAACCGATGCTAGACGAGTATTGGGATGAAGACCTGGGCAGTAAAATTAGCTGCACCCTCTACTTCCAAGACTATCTACTTGAGTTAATTGATACTCCCCTAATCTTGGCATTGGATGAGGTGAGCCAGATTTTCGAGCATCCCCAAGTCGCCAAGGATTTTTTACCTCTGTTGCGTTCTTGGTACGAAGAAGGGAAAAGACTGCCCATCTGGCAAAAGCTTCGCCTGGTAGTGGTTCACTCCACGGAAATTTACGTTCCCCTGGAGCTTAACCAGTCTCCGTTCAATGTGGGGCTGCCGGTTCAGTTAAAAAACTTCAGCCAGGAGGAGGTGCAGCAGTTAGCCCAAAGCTACGGACTCGACTGGGTAGGTCCCGAAGAAGCTAAACAATTAATGGTAATGCTGGGGGGACATCCGGCACTGGTCAACTTAACGCTCTATCATCTTAGTCGCAAGGATATAACTCTGTCCCAACTGCTAGAAAGTGCTCCCACTGCCACTGGAATTTATGCTCATCACTTGCAGCGTCATTGGGCAACATTGGCAAAACAGCCGGAATTAGCACAAGCTCTTGATACGGTTCTCAAGGCCACTGAACCTGTGCCCTTAGACCCCATCCTAACTCACAAGTTAAGCAGTATGGGGTTGATTAAACTTTCAGGTGCTCAAGCGATCGCAAGTTGTGAATTGTATCGACAGTATTTTATGAAAAAGGGAGAGCAGCAGTTTATGTACGCACCCTCTGTCTTGTAGCCTAATCATTATTGATCAGCGGTCAGCGGTCAGCGGTCAGCGGTCAGCGGTCAGCGGTCAGCGGTCAGCGGTCAGCCATTTGCGTAGCGTGGGCGTAGCCCATTAGCTGTTCGCGTAGCGTGGGCGTAGCCCATTAGCTGAATGCTTACGATCAGTTTTTAATGCTCCGTTTACGATTCAATATTTTGTTTATTAGTTTTTTCATGAGATTTTATATGAGATTTTATATGAGTTTTATGAGTTTCATAGGTCAAAAGTCAAACTAATATAGTAAGTATTCAGCCGTGAGCTTTTAGCTCACGCTACTTGAGGTGCTGTCAGCTGTCAGCCTAATGCTTAAAATAAAGCGTTGCTGATTCAAAAGCTGTTCGGTGTAGCGTTCCCATCATAGCATAAGCTGAAAGCTGAAAGCTGAAAGCTGAAAGCTGAATGCTGAAAGCTGAAAGCTGAAAGCTGAAAGCTGAATGCTGAATGCTGAAAGCTGATAGCTGATAGCTTACCTTAAATGTCTGTGTCTTGTGTCTGTTACTCTGATGATCAAAAACTCCGATTCTAAGCTGAAGAGTAAATTGAATTTGGAAACTGGCTCTTTAACTATTGTCGGTACGGGGATTCAATTGGTAAGTCATCTGACCTTGGGGGCGAAAGCCTGGATAGAACAAGCGGACAAGGTTTTATATGCGTTGGCTGACCCAGTAACCGCTAAATGGCTCAAAGAATTGAATGCCACAGCAGAACCTTTGCCATATAACCGGAACAATCAATGGCGCAGACAGACTTATCAAGAAATGACCGAAAAAATATTGACAGAAGTTCGTAAGGGGCTGAATGTCTGTGCTGTGTTTTACGGTCATCCTGGGGTTTTTGCCAATCCAGTGCAGGCAGCTATTAAACAGGCACATCGTGAAGGCTTCAGAGCACAGATGCTACCTGGAATTTCTGCGGAAGATTGCTTATTTGCTGACCTTGGTGTCGATCCTGGTCGAAACGGGTGTCAAAGTTTTGAAGCAACGGACTTTTTGATTCGACGGCGTAAATTTGACCCCACTAGCCCCTTGATTTTGTGGCAGATTGCCATGGTTGGCAATCTCGGTTTTTATAAACCGGAGGAACAGTTTCGTCCTCTAACCATATTGACCGAGGTCTTAAAGACACATTATGGAGGTGACCATGAAGTGATTGTTTACGAAGCAGCAGTTTATTATCCAGTTTGCAAACCAGTTATCCAGCGTATTCCTCTGTCCAAGCTACCACAAAGCAGTGTTACTGAGGTTTCAACCCTTTATATTCCGCCTCAAGCTCTAGCACCTGTGGACAAAGAAATGATGGCGCGCTTAGGTATGTCTTTTGTTAAAGAAGCTACAGGGGAGAAACAGATCTGATGACAGCTTATCAACAAACTGTGTCTGACCTCAAGTTAGCGTCGGCACAGAACCCTCAGAAAGCTAAAGCTCTAGCTCAGCAAGGTGAGGCGGATCGGCTGATGGGAGATTTTGAAGCTGCCCTCGCCAAGTTCACCGATGCCGTTGAGCTAAATTTTAACAACCCTTGGGCTCTCGCTCACCGTGGGCAAACCTACTATCAGATCAAACGTTATCAGGAAGCCCGAACAGATTTTAGCCGCGCTATTGATCTCAACCCTAACTACCCTTGGGCCCTCGCTCACCGGGGCGTAACCTACCGCTTTATGGGGGAAGCATATTACACAATGGCAGTGGCTGACTTGGATCGAGCCATTGAGCTGAAGCCGGATTACCTTTGGGCAATTGCCTATCGCTGCCGCGTCTATGCACTGATGAAGTGCTACAAGAAAGCCCTGATTGATTTTGACCGAGCGATCGCCCTTGACAAAACCATATTTGTGAAAAATTGGCGGATTGAGAGAGGGTTAATCCTTTGCTACGATGGCCAATATGCTGAAGCGATCGCTTGTTGCCAGCAGAGGTTAGAGGAAGTTCCAGATGACACTACAGCTTTGTACTGTATTGCAGTAGCAAAGGCTCGTTGGCAAGGATTGACCCAGGCCAAAAGCGAGATTGAGCTTACGCGGTCAGTATTGCGCTCTCAATGGCAGACAGGGGATCGAGGAGATATTCTGTACCGACTGAGCGGCTTAGCCATCTTGGTAGGTAACTGCGAACAAGCATGGGAATATCTAGAAGAAGCTATTCCTATTAATGATGAAGCCATTGAGTTAGTCGGTCACGACCCAGCTTGGATGGAGTGGCGAGATGATCCGAGAACTCAAGCATTACTCGCTAGTTAAGCTTTTGAGATAACAAACCTCAAGGAATTAAGTGTCAAATAACAGTTAAGGAGGAATTTTAGGAAGATGGATTACAAGGATAAGATGGATGCCCAAAGAGCAGAAACTTTTCGCATGTCAGGGGACTATGAACAGGCGATCGAGATTTTTGAAGAACTCCAAATTAAGTATCCAGACAATGCTTGGGTCAATGCCCACCTAGGAATAACTTACCACCAGTTGATGGATTATCATAAGGCGAGAAAATACTTAAAAAAAGCCATCGAAAAGAATCGTAAGTATCTCTGGGCTCATGCACAGCTAGGTGAAACCTATCGTCTGTTGGCAATTATTGAAGATCGTCAGGAAGAATATGTTGAGTTAGCTATAGAACATTTCCAAGCAGCGCTTGGTAATGAATTACCAGAAAAAAACAACTATGCGTGGGCATTAGCTCATTTGGGAGCAATCTACCGCCTGAAGATGATTCGCAATATAAAAGATTCAGGGATAGATCAAAAAGAGGAAAAAGGTAATCCAGAATATCGGAAAGATAAAATAATAGAAGATCTGAAAAATAAAATAGTAGATGAAGAAAGTAAAGAAAATGCATTGCATTATCTTAACAGAGCCCTTGAACTTATCCCCACGTATACCTGGGCTTGGGGTATGCGAGCAACAGTTTACAGATTGGCTCAAGAATACGAGGATTCATACTGGGATTTAGAAGTAGAAACAGTAATAGCTCAGGAATCTGAAGTTTTACAGTATTCTTCTTCTCCTGTATCATTCTTAGAAAGCAGGAGGATAAATCTTCATGAACATGCATTGATATGTTTTTATTTAACGAAGAAAAAACAAGACCAAGGAAAAAAAGAGAGATTCTACGGTAGAGCGATCGCTTATGCAAAAAAAGCCTGGACGGTTCAGCAAGGTGACTTAATTGCTCGCCTAATCCTCATCGTAATTGAAGCTAAGCAAAAGCAAGAAAAATCAGAAAGCCTTGCTGATATTATCAAAAGATTCAATACATTAAAGGAGGACGTATATTCAAAGTTTTCTCAACTCTGTGAAACGGTATTGCGATATCAACTTAGTGCTAGGAAATATACTCGGGATGAAATAAAAAAGGTAATAGACGAGAATGATGCTAAGCAACATGTATTAACAAAGCTTGTTCTGAATGATGTGATAGATAACCCTAGTAAAGACCCTAATCTAGAGAAGGCAAAACCATGGCTATGGAAAAACTTTGCACTTACGGAGACATGCAGCAATGTTCTTTTCTTACTTAATGATTTAAGTTCTATTTTGCAGGAGGAAGATCCAACTATTCTTGGTACCTCAAAAATTTATCGAGATATTTCCTATATGGTTAATTATTGGTACACCCTGGAAAGGATTTATCAAACTCCAGTAATTTTGGATAAAGATCGACCAAAAATATTGAATCAATCCAGCAAGATTTGGTCAATTTTAAATAAATAAAATTTATTGAGGAAGATAAGCGACAATTAGTTGGCATTTTTGGTAACTACGTTAAACATTTGCAGGATTACGTCATGAGTAAACTCTTTAATTTATTAACAGATTTGGCCCTTGACCCCAATAAACAAAGTGTTTTCATCAATAACCCCAGTTCCGTAATGGACGAAGTGGGTTTATCTGAAGCAGAGCAGACGGCGATAATCAGCAAAGAACCTGCTAAAATTTCAGCATTATTTGCAGACAAACAGGTTCCGCTTGCTGTTACCACTGCGGATCCAGGACCAGACCCCTTGCCAGATCCAGACCCTTTTCCCATACCAGATCCAGACCCTTCTCCATCAGAAGAACCCACACCTAACTTTAACTAGAATTTGGTGTAGAGAGGTTTCATCAAGCTCGATTCTCTGAGTTTTAGCTCAATTCCCTAGAAGCCCCACCTAACGGTTAGGTTAGGTGGGGTAGTTGATTTTAAATCACTCATAACTTTATACAATTCGGCAAATGGATTATTATTTAATCAGCTCAAACCGCACTGGTTGCGGTTTTTTATCATAAAAACTCCTTTAAAGGAGATAAGCATGCGCGACTTATCAGGTTACCAAGTTACGGAAAAACTCCATGAGAGCACCAACTCCCTAGTCTATCGTGGACATCGGCGGGCAGATGACCAACCTGTTATCGTTAAAATGCTCAAACAGGCTTATCCTTCCCCGGAAAGGATTGCTTGGTTCAAGCGAGAGTATGAAACAACCAAAACTATTAACCTACCCGGTGTAATCGATGTTTACAGCTGGGAAAACCTAGAAACTAACTGGGTGATGGTGTTAGAAGATTTTGGGGGCGAATCTCTCAATCGGATAATTCCGAAGCAGGAATTCACAATTGCTGAGTTTCTCCACCTGGCCATTGAGATTGTTGACATTCTCGGTCAGGTTCACCAGCAGCATATTATTCACAAAGATATTAACCCATCAAATATTATCTTAAATCAGAATACTGGTAAGCTTAAGCTAATTGATTTTGGGATTTCAACTACACTGTCGCGAGAAATCTCAACCTTTCGCAACCCGAATGTATTAGAAGGAACTTTAGCTTATATTTCCCCAGAACAAACGGGTCGAATGAATCGAGCCATCGATTACCGCACTGATTTTTACTCCCTGGGGGTGACCTTTTATGAATTGCTGACGGGACAGTTACCCTTCCCCAGCAATGATGTTTTGGAATTAGTCCATTGTCATATTGCTAAACAACCGACACCACCACAGGAAATCAAACCAGATATTCCACCAATTATTTCAGCGCTCCTGTTAAAATTGATGGCGAAAAATGCTGAAGAACGCTATCTATCAGCCTATCGGATCAAGGCAGATTTAGAAGAATGTCTTAGACAGTGGCAAACCAAAGGGCAAATTGATACTTTGCTAATCGATCAGCACAAGGTTTCCGATCAATTTCAAATACCACAAAAACTGTATGGGCGAGAACAGGAGATTGCTACCCTATTAGCTGCTTTTGATCGAGTCAGCCAAGGAGCTAGTGAAATGATGCTGGTTTCGGGGTATTCTGGTATTGGCAAGTCAGTATTAATACAGGAGCTATATAAGCCACTGACTCGGCAACATGGCTATTTTATTTCTGGTAAGTTTGACCAGTTTCAACGAGATATTCCTTACGCTTCCTTAATTCAGGCATTTCGGTCATTAGTACAACAGTTACTCACCGAAAGTGAGCAAGAGATTAACAATTGGCGACAGAAGCTGCAAGGGGAATTAGGGGAAAATGGACAGGTAATCATTGAAGTTATTCCTGAAGTAGAACTGATTATTGGTTCACAACCACCTGTCCCAGAGCTTCCGCCAACAGAACTCCAGAATCGCTTTAATTTTGTTTTTCAAAAATTTATTAAGATATTCACTCAACCGGAACATCCGTTAGTCATTTTCCTTGACGATTTACAGTGGGCAGATAGAGCTTCGTTGAAATTAATTCAACTGCTGATGACAGCAGGAGATAATAAATATCTATTTTTCATTGGGGCATATCGGGATAATGAAGTAAACGAAGTACATCCGTTGACTCAAACCTTGGAAAAGATTGAATCAGCCAGGGTAAACATTAAGAGAATACTACTTCCCCCCTTAGCCTTAACTGATGTTAGCCAACTTATCGTTGATACGTTTTTCGTAGATTCAATAACTGCTAAACCCCTTGCAAAATTAATACAGGAAAAAACTGGCGGAAATCCGTTTTTCATCAATGAGTTTATAAAATCTCTGTATTCTGAAGGTTGGTTGTATTTTAACTATCCTTCTCAGAAATGGGAGTGGGATATAGAGCAAATAAAAGCGCAACCCCTTACAGATAATGTGGTGGAGTTGATGACTAAAAAAGTTAAAGACTTACCCACACAAACTCAAGCCTTATTAAAATTAGCAGCTTGCATAGGGAACCAGTTTGACCTGAAAACACTGGCAGTGATATATGAAAAATCTATAGGGGAAACTGCAACGGATTTACGGTCAGCACTCCAATCTGGTCTAATTATACCCCTTAGCTATGCCTACCAGTTGGTGGAACTTGATGTAGAAGGGTTGTCAAATCAGTTAATTGTAGAATACAAATTTGCCCACGACCGCATCCAACAAGCAGTTTACTCGCTGATTCCCAAAGCAGATACCCAAGCAGTACATCTGGGCATTGGCAAGTTGTTACTGCAAAATACATCCTCTGAAGAATCTGAACAGAAGCTGTTTGAGATTGTTAACCAGTTGAACAAAGGCCGGGAGCTAATTGAGGGACAAACAGAGCGAGATGAGTTAGCTCTCTTAAATCTGCGGGCAGGGAAAAAAGCCAAATCTTCAGCTGCTCATCAACTTGGTTTCAATTATCTCCAGACCGGCTTAAGTTTGTTAGGTAACCAGAGTTGGTTGCACCAGTATAACCTCAGCTTAGATTTGTATGTGGAGGCAGCAGAAGCCGCTTATACAATTGCCAACTACGACCAAATGGAGCCCTTGACTGAGATAGTCTTGCAAAAAGCCCAAACACTGTTAGACAAAGGAAAAGTCTATGAAGTCAAAATGCAAGCCTATTGTGCTCAAAGAAAATTTCTAGAAGCGATCAAAATTGCCCTAGAAGTTTTGAAATTACTTGGAGTGGAATTACCGGAACGACCTAATCAAAGAGATCTAACGCGAGAGATAGAGCAGATCAAATTAGCATTAGCAGGTAGGAAAGCCGAGAAGCTAATCGACTCACCCCAGATGTCAGATAGGCATAAACTAGCAGCTATCAGGATCATGAATTACTTATTTGGTCCTGCGTTCATAGCAATTAATCAACTGAGCTTGGTCAATTGGTGCAGACAGGTAAATTTATCAGTTCAGTATGGTAATTCCCCTGATTCTGCTTTTCCATATGTAGGTTATGGGCTGATCCTCTGCCTCACAGGAGAGCTTGAGGCTGGCTATCAGTTTGGTCAACTTGCTTTGAAGTTACTAGAACGATTCAAAAATAAAACATTTAAAGCCAGAACTTATGCAATGTATCATCTATTTCTCAAGCATTGGAAGGAATCGCTTAGGGATACATCATCTTTTTGCATGGAAGCTTATCAAAGTGGCATAGAAACTGGAGATCTTGAATATGCTGCTAGTGCTATGGTTAGCTATGCTTATGCTTTTTACCTAAGTGGCATTGAGCTGACGGATGCGAAGAAAGAGACGGAAAAGGCAATTGCAGCTACTATTCAAACTCAGCAGGAAGCTTACCTTCATTGGACTCAAACCTATATGCAGGCTATCCTTAACTTGATGGGAGAAGCCGACAATCCCTGCCGTTTGATTGGTGAAGCATATGATGAAGAAAAGATGATACCAGTCCATCTGGCCAGTGGAGATCGCACTGCACTGATGCATGCGTATTCACATAAACTCACTCTGTGTTATCTTTTCCAGGAATTTCAGCAAGCGGTTGAAAATGCCGACCAGTTTGAAGACTATGCTGCTAATGCTGGCTCATCATTCATCCTTACCACTGCTTACTTCTATGATGCCCTGGCTCGGCTAGCATTTTATTCTGATGCCTCAGAGACTGAAAGAGCAGAAATCTTGACCAAGGTTGCTGCTAAACAAGAAAAAATGGAACTATGGGCAAAGCAAGCTCCGATGAATTTTCTACACAAATTTTATCTAGTCGAAGCTGAACGATCCCGAGTTTTAGGCAAAGATAGCGAAGCTAGAGACTATTACGACCGCGCTATTACTTTAGCCCATAAAAACGACTATCTCAACGACGAAGCCCTAGCTTATGAACTAGCAGGCAAATTCTATTTAGCTAGAAACCAAAACCACGTTGCTCGCCACTACCTACAAGATGCCCATTATACTTATCAAGGCTGGGGAGCTGTAGCTAAGGTCAAAGATTTGGAAGCTCGATACCCACAATTTTTAGCTACAGTTTCAACAGATAGTATTAAAACTAGCTTAAATCCGTCCATTACCGACTCAGGTAAAACTACATCGGGTGTTTTGGATATCAATAGCATTCTCAAAGCATCGCAAACAATTTCTGGGGAAATTATCCCAGACAAGTTGCTGGAAAAGTTAATGAAAATCCTGATTGAGAATGCTGGCGCTCAACAAGGTTTTCTGATACTGGATAAAGACGGTGATTGGGTAATTGAAGCGGAAGGAACAGTGGATTCTGATCAGGTGACTACACTGCAATCTCTGCCAGTAGACTCTGTGGATGCTGCTAGTCAAACCCCGGTCTTGTCAGTCTCTATCATTAATTATGTGGCTCGCACCCAGGAAAATTTAGTCTTAAGTGATGCTACTAATCAAGGACAATTTACTCGTGACCCCTACATTGTTGCCACTCAACCCAAATCGATTATCTGTACTCCTTTGTTAAATCAAGGTAAACTAAGCGGTATTTTATATTTAGAAAATAATTTAACCACAGAGGCATTTACCAGCGATCGCATTGAAGTTTTAAGAATGCTTTCTGCTCAAGCTGCTATCTCTATTGAAAATGCTCGTCTCTATGGACAGTTAGAAGACTATAACCGCAATCTAGAGCTTAAAGTAGAAGAGCGCACTCAAGAACTATCTCAAACTTTGGAAGTTCTGAAAGCTACTCAAGCGGAACTAATATTTGAAAACGAGTTACTGAAGAGTGACGAACAAGCCGCGAATTTTGATTATCAAGTGGGGGGAAGTTTACCGATGGATTCTCCCACTTATGTGGTGCGTTCTGCTGACAGAACTCTCTACAAATCATTAAAGCAAGGGAAGTTTTGTTACATTCTCAATCCCCGCCAGATGGGCAAGTCCAGCCTGATGGTACGTATGATTAACCACCTGAACCATGAGGGGATTAGCTGCGCAGCGATCGACCTGACTCGCATTGGCAGCGAAAATGTTACCCCTGACCAATGGTATAAGGGATTGGCAGTAGAGCTATGGCGAAGTTTTGGTTTACTAAGAAAGGTGAATTTAAAAAAGTGGTGGAATGAACGAGGGGATATTTCTACGGTTCAGCGGTTGAGTCAATTTATTGAAGAAGTATTGCTGGATGAGCTTGATCAACCAGATAACAGTTTACCGAATAAAAGGGTAGTTTTTATTGATGAAGTTGATAGCGTCTTGGGCTTGAATTTTCCAGTTAATGACTTTTTTGCTCTGATTCGCTCCTGCTATAATCAGCGTACTATCAATCGAGACTATGGCAATTTAACCTTTGCTCTGTTTGGGGTGGCTACCCCCTCTGGCTTAATTACTGACCACCAAAGAACTCCTTTTAATATTGGTCAGGCGATTCAACTAGAGGGCTTTAAAGAGCATGAAGCTCAACCTTTGCTTCAAGGATTAGCCGAGAAAGTGACCAATCCTCAAACACTGCTCAAAGAAGTGTTAGCATGGACGAGTGGTCAGCCTTTTTTGACCCAAAAGATCTGTCAATTCATCCGCAGTACTTCATCTGCTATCCCTACCAACGACGAAGCTGAATGGATTGAAAATTTGGTGCGAACCAGGGTGATAGAGAATTGGGAATCCCAGGATGAACCGGAGCATTTGAGAACCATACGCGATCGCATCCTGGAGAGTAAACAATCTGTAGGGCTACTGGAGATATATCGACAAATTGTGGACCAGGGAGAAGTGGTGGCTGTTGACAGTCCAGACGAAAAGGAATTGCTGTTGTCTGGGTTAGTAGTTAAGCAACAGGGATCTCTGAGAGTCAATAACCGGATTTATCAATCGATCTTTGACCGCATTTGGGTTGAGCAGCATGTGTGACTGAGATCTTGGACTTTCAATTAAAATAGTAAAGGGAACAGGGAATAGGGAATAGGGAGTAGGGAGTAGGGAGTAGGGTATCAAAAATTATCACAATTGATTTAGGATTGCTATAAAATAGGAATTATCCATCAAAAGTAATTAAGCTGATGAAAGCGGCAATTGTACGTATTGGAGATTCCCAAGGAATTAGAATTCCTAAAGAAATTATTGAAAAATGTGGTTTAGCTAATGTAGTTGAAATAACAGTAGAAGATGGAAAGGTGATCATTTCGCCAGTATCCCACTCTCGTCAAGGATGGGAAGAAAGGTTTAAAGAAATGGCAGAAAATGGTGATGATGAATTATTAATTGATGATCGGATTGAAAATTATTGGGATGAAGAGGATTGGAAATGGTAGCGATTCCCAAGCAATTTGAGGTGTATTTGGTTTGTCTCGATCCCACCATTGGTTCTGAAATTCAGAAGACTCGCCCTTGTGTGATTATATCTCCTAATGAGATGAATCAGTATATTAAGACAGTGATTATTGCACCAATGACGACAGCGAAGCGAAATTATCCCCTGGTAATGAGGCACACAGGATTTTTTTCCTATTCCCCTCTTGATGATGTTGACCACATTCCCCTAAAAAAGGCGAAGTTCAATCCGTTTACTCGAAGACCCAACACTGAAAGCCCCGTCACAAAGCGAGCAGGGATAAAAGTGAATAGCGCGCTTAAAGCCAGCGAAAAAATTTTGCAATTGGTGTTGAATATTATCTAGCGCTATAGTATACTAAAGGTATGAGTACAGGCTGAGAAACCGCAGGCTGAGCCGGGAGAGAGACCCGTAACTTACTGACCTGAAAGCAGTAATGCTCGGAGGGTAGGGAAAGTCCTCCTTAAAAACCCAACCGTCAATTAACCGTTGGCGTGTGAACCTAGCAGAATCACATTTTGAGAAAAAAAACTGTACGGCGGGGCACGCCGGAACCAGGTGAAAAGGAAGAAAACGGACTTTTTAAGGCACTTCCCTACAAGTAGCCAAACGCGATCGCGAGAATTGCCCGCTGGGTCTACTGTGAACTGAACTGAAGTCTTGGTCTTGACGGGTATTTGGTTTAGGTACTGCTTAATTTTTGGCGGCGTCAAAGATTAGGACATGGTGGTTTAAGGCAGCTCGTTGATCTGGGAATCGCCGTTCTTTCAAGACGGCGAGTGTCAACTAAGGCAGCTAGTGCCCGTTCCAGTGTAGGAAGTTTCGTCCCGTGATCGGGGTCGAGAATGCGCTTGACTTCCTGTTCATCAGTATTGAGAGTATGGGCTAATTGGAGTGATGTAATCCCTGCTTCGCACATGGCCAGGTAAAGGGCAGCTTTTAAGGCAGTCTGAATTGGCACCGGCACTAAATAGTCTCCGCCTGCTGGGGGTGAGGGATTGGGGATGTCGAGTTGGTCATCAATTCTCGCAGCAATCGCTTCTTCCAAACAGTCCGCTGCTTCAGCGAAGGCTTGTTCCATGGAATCTCCCTGAGTAATGGCTTCTGGCAGATCCTGAAAAGTTACCACAAACCCGCCATCCGACTCGTCAGGGGTAAATGTAGCCGGGAATGAAAATCGACTCATAGTAATGGCATGGTTAAATTTCATCTTCCTGTAGACCAAGCTGACGTAGCATTGCCTTCAATGTCCCAGTCTTGAGTTCATCTTTGGGATTGCGGACAATAGTAAATCAGTCACCAAAATAGAGTGTGACGTGGCTTCCTTTCCCGCGCTTTTTGTCAACACGAGCTTCGAGACCACGCTCTCTTGCTAACTTTTTTACCCTCTATCATGAACTCACTTCCTTTCATAATAAAACTATCGGAAATTATTGTCCGGTAGTCAAGGGCGAAGGGATCCGTGTTGGGTTTATAAAAGATTTGCGATCGCCTTTGGCGGGCTCTTCGAGCCATCGCTTTTAGCGTGGCCTACGGCCAATCGCGTAGGGGCGACCTTCGCGTAGCGTGGCCCAAAGGCCAAGGAGCATCGTACTCCTGTTGTACTCATTTCAATCAACTCTCCATCAAAATCAACCTCAAAGCATCTAACTGCACATACCATGGCTGAGGCCAAGCTTTAATCTGATGCCATTTTTCCTTAAAAACTTCAGCTTGGAGGTGGTATTGTTGAGGATTGTAGGACTTACCAAGTTTAGTTTGTTTTGCCCCCCTAGCCCCCCAATTTTGGGGGGTAATGATGTCAAAGTCCCCCGCCCCCCTAGCCCCCCAATTTTGGGGGGTAATGATGTCAAAGTCCCCCAGAATTGGGGGATTTAGGGGGCAATCCATAAGTCCTGTATTCCTAGAAGCAGTATATAAATTCAGATAAAGTGTAACTCGGTGCTGGGTTTCACTCATCGTCACCAGCCAACAGGGAAACGTATTGTCTTGATTTGGCTCTTTTACAAATCTCAAATGATGGGCACGGATGCCAACATAAGCTAAGGATTTCCTGATCGGTTCCACAACTGAGAGACTACAGTTCCAGTCCAGGGCTTGAATTTTTTGGTGGTCAATAATTTCAACCCGAGAAAAGTTTTTACACTCGGTTAATTGTGCTACCCTAAAGCTAGGAGGATGCTCAAAAATAGCTTCTTTAGAGTCATAACCAATAACATTTCCTTCGGAAAGTACTAACAGATTACCACAGACCCGGTAAGCTTCCTCTAATTTATGGGTGACAAAAAGAGTAGCTCCTTGATAAGTAGAGAAAATTTCAGTTAGTAGCATTTCGATCTGATTACGTAGATAGGTATCAAGGGCAGAAAGGGGCTCATCTAACAGTAATGCTTCTGGTGCGATCGCCATTGCTCTTGCTAAGGCTACCCGCTGCTGCTGACCCCCAGAAAGTTCGTGAGGATAGCGCTTTTCCAGTCCCTGTAAATGCATCAATTCAATATATTTCCATACCCGTTTGTTCCTTTGAGCTTTCGGCAATTCCTGCAAGCCAAAGCCGATATTTTCAGCTACATTCATGTGGGGAAACAGGGCATAATTCTGAAACACAAAACCAATGCGACGTTGGTGAGGAGGAAGATTAATACCCTGTTTGGAATCAAACAAAACTCTTCCGTTCAAGACAATCCGGCCTTGAGTCGGTGTAGCCAAACCAGCAATACACCGTAGCGTCATACTTTTACCAGAACCAGAAGCCCCTAAGATTCCTAAGGGCTTACCATTAGCAGTAAATTTAGCATCTAGGGTAAAGCTAGAGCTTACCTCTTTTCGTAACTCTACTAAAAGTCCTTGACTTGGTTCTATGTTAGATTTTTTCTCTATTCCCTGCTCTTTTCCCCCCTGATTAAGGGAAGCTCTAGTCCCCCCCTTAATCAGGGAAGTTCTTGTCCCCCCCTTATTAAGGGGGGTTAGGGGGGATCCCTTACTTACTTCTATGTTAGATTTTTTCCCTGCTCCCTGCTCTTTTCCCCCCTGATTAAGGGAAGCTCTAGTCCCCCCCTTAATCAGGGAAGTTCTTGTCCCCCCCTTATTAAGGGGGGTTAGGGGGGATCCCTTACTTACTTCTATGTTAGATTTTTTCCCTGCTCCCTGCTCTTTTCCCCCCTGATTAAGGGAAGCTCTAGTCCCCCCCTTAATCAGGGAAGTTCTTGTCCCCCCCTTATTAAGGGGGGTTAGGGGGGATCCCTTACTTACTTCTATATTAGATTTTTTCTCTATTCCCTGTTCCCTATTCCCTACTCCCTGTTCCCTGCTCCCTACTCCCTGTTCATAGTTAATGATGGTGATTGCCACGAGAGCGATCGCTACCATGATCAACACCCATAGTAGTGCTTCCCCCATCCTCCCGGCTTGGGCTGCAAAAAAGATAGCGATCGCAATGGTTTGGGTTCTGCCAGGAATACTCCCGGCTAGCATTAGAGTAGCGCCAAACTCTCCCAAAGCTCTAGCAAACGCCAGAACTGTCCCCGCCATCACCCCTGGCCAAGCCAACGGTAGCAACACTTGCCAAAATACCCTACATTCAGAAGCCCCCAAGGTACGGGCACAATTAATCAAATCCTGATTGACTTGTTTGAAAGCTGCCAATACAGTTTTATACATCAAAGGAAAGGCAACTACAGTAGCAGCAATCACAGTCGCAGGCCAAGACAAGATTACAGATATTCCCAATTGCCTCAATAGCTGTCCCACTGGGCTATTTCTACCTAGTAACAACAGTAATAAAAAGCCAACTACTGTAGGCGGTAGCACTATCGGAAGGGTTAAGATACTATCAATAATTCCTTTACCTTTCCCTCGATAGCTAAACATCCAGCCCGCTACTGTAATTCCCAGAAAGAAAGCAAAGATAGTAGCCAAGCCAGCAGTTTTTAGGGAAATCCATAAAGGAGATAAATCTTCCATAGGTTAGTTAATTTTTAATTATCAACCATAATAAACCCATACCTCAAAAATACAGTTTTAGCTGAATCACCAATAATAAACTGCACAAACTGGTTAGCAAGATCAGGGTTTTTAGACTCCTTCAATACTGCTACTGGGTAGATAATCCGGGAGTAAGACTCTGGCGGAGCAGTAGCAACTATTTTAACTTGGTTTGATAGTTTAGCATCTGTTGCATACACCAATCCAGCATCCACATTACCGGTTTCCACATAAGATAGAACTTGGCGAACATCTTTGCCAAAAACTAACTTGGGTTTGAGCTGTTCAAACAAATTAAGACTAGTGAGAACTTCCTTAGCATACTGTCCAGCTGGTACACTTTCCGGGTCTCCCATTGCTATTTTACTGATGTTATCAGACCTTAAGTCCTTAAAATTATATATACCAGTCTGGTCTTTAGGACTAATTAAAACTACCTGATTAGTAATAAGACTTTGCCTTGTTTCTTTCTTGATGCAGTCGCTCATGGGGGTTTCCCCCAAGACCGCGCTGCATCGCTCTAGTAAAAGCCCCTTAGATTCCAGAGCATTCATCTGTTTCGGAGCTGCTGATATAAAAATATCCACTGGCGCTCCCTGTTCGATTTGTTGCTGCAACGAACCAGAGGATGCAAAGTTATAAATAATAGTAACATCTGGTGTTTCCTTAGTGTAGAGTACTTTGATAGCTTTCATCGCATCTTGTAAGCTAGCAGCCACTGATACCGTTAGGCTCACCACTTCTGGCTGTTGATTGTTAAGAGTAGGAGCATTGCAAGCTACTAAAACTAAGGATAGACTTAAGCACAACAACCATGATCTAATTAGGGATTTAACCATAAAACTGAGTAGTAGAGTTATAGCGCTTTTTAGTAAGCGCGAGGTTCATTTAAATTTTATTCCCGATTCCCGACTCCCGATTCCCGATTCCCTACTCCCTACCCAATTAGATACTTAACAACGGGAGCATGTCACCTTTGTAATTAGGTAAATAGATCCCCCCTAGCCCCCCTTAAAAAAGGGGGGAATTAGATTCAAAAGTCCCCCTTATTAAGGGGGATTTAGGGGGATCTAAATCAGGGATTAACAAAATTGACATGCTCCCCTTAACAACAAAAAAAATAGCCGTATAAATCATGTCCACGGCTATTTCAAGTCCACAGTAAGTGGAGTTAAATCGCTCTCTTGATGCAGTCGCTCATGGGGGAAACCCCCAAGACCGCGCTGCATCGCTATGTCACTCAGTTCCCGAACCCATCGAAATATGATCCTATTTAATCATACCGGAACCTTGGTTTTTGCCAAGGGGGGAAACCCCCCCGAAAAACTAACGTTTTAACGTAGCATCCAATACTTAGTGATGATAGTAATCACCTCTCCTGGCATGCCCGTAGGTTGCAGAGGACTCCACTCGGAAGCCTGTGCGTAGCCCATGGCAGAGAGGGTATGAATACTATTAGTTACTGCTTGACGAGGCCCCTTTAAAATGTGCTGAACAGGTTGTTGCTTTGGGAAAATATCTTCAAGATTAATTCCGGGAATTTGATGTTCAGGATTATTGTCGGGGTTAGGGATAAATTCTTGCGACATAGCTCAAGAGTTGAATTGTGTTTATATGATTATTGTAATGATTATAAAAATATTGTCAAGAGGTTTTTATAAATTTTTTTTGGGGTTATTTTAAGGGTAAAAAAAAAGCGATCGCGTAACCTTAGCGATCGCTTTTTTTTGTATTAATTTTAACGATACTCCTGTTCTCTCTTGCCTACCTTTACAGATCAACTTTTCACTTGGTGAAAGATCTTAATTATTTATCCCTTCTTTTCAAAACTGAACCAGCCCCTAAAGCAGTAAGTCCCAGTAGCGTTAATCCAGAAGCCGGTTCAGGGACACTAGTTGGATCAACCCAGTATAGCGCTAATCCAGAAGCCGGTTCAGGGACACTTGCTGAATCAAGCCAGTTTGAGGGAATGTTGGTGATAGTTTCGCTAAAATTAGGATTGGGATCAACATCAACCCAGTTTGAGGGAAGGTTGGTGATAGTTTCGCTAAAATTAGGATTGAGATCAACATAGATAGTTGGAGGAAAGAAGACTGAGTCACGAGTAAACCTAATTCCTGACTCTCTGTTCCAGCTAAGGGTCTGACCTCCTAGGTCCATAAACCTACCAAAATCGACATCTAGAGTCCAATTATCAGGGGTAGCTCTAAAGGTAGTAACAAAAGTTCTAGGAATAATAGGGAGAGTAGTAGGCAAAATTTCAAAAGTAAGATCAGAACCTACTGTAGGAACAAAGGTTCTAGGATCAAGAGTAACAGGAAAAGGCAAAGGTTCAAGCGTATCAGAACCTAGTCGAGATGAATCTTCTACATCAAGAGACCAAGAGAGTAATTCTCCTTCAGTAGTGTACTCAACAAACCCTTCGTAATCTTTAGTTTGGGAAAAAGGTTCTAGTGTACCACTAGACTCATCCAATATAAATATAGACGGCAGACCAAATCTAGGAGAAGACAACAATTCAAGTTCGCCACTGAATTCGTGCTTGATTATCTGGAAAGCAGCAGCGGGTAAAACTCCAACAGTAGCAGAGGTTAAAGCGATAGCAGTAGTAACAACACCTAATTGTTTATAAAAATTAATCAAAGAAATTCTCCTGGTTGAGTAAGTAGACAAATTGAGTTAATTGCACCACAAAGTGGGCAATTAAGATTTTGGATAGTTTCCAAAAAAATCTCAAGCACCGAAGAATTTATCAGACAGAAAATTTAATCTGGTAAAACTTTAACCTTTACGCCGAATTATTCTTTTGGTAAAAAAAATAACTCGATCACATTTGCTAGAATTAGACTACCATAAAAAATAATAACACTGGAAATATTAAATTAACTTATACGCCATTTTACTGACTTATATTTTTTGGGATAGCCTCTGCATCTGCCGCCGGTTTATAGCGTTGATCGTAGCTATATATAAAAAAAAGTCCATTTTTATGGACTTAACTCGCTCTACAATTATGGTTTATTTAGTTAATAAAACTTAACTAGAATCTCTTATTATTGCTCCCTTCTTTTCAACAAAGAACCAGCACCTAAAGCACTAAGTCCCAGTAGTGCTAATCCAGACGCAGGTTCAGGTACACTGGTTGGATCTGGCTTTGAGGGATCCTTGGTGATAGTTTCGCTAAAAGTAGGATTGGGATCAACATAGACAGTTGGAGGTAATAGCGACCCCCCAAGAGTAAAGGTAATTCCTGAGTCTCTGTTCCAGGTAAGGGTATAAGCCCCGGCGTCAACAGCCCTACCAAAATCGATATCTAGAATCCAACTATCAGGGGTAGCGTCAAAGGTAGTAATAAAGTTTCTAGGAGGAACAGGAAGAGGAGACGGAAAAGGAGAAGGCAACGGTTCAAGGGTAAGATCAGAACCGACTTGCTCTAAACCTTCGACATCAAGAAACCAAGAGAGTAATTCCCCTTCAGTATTGTACTCAACAAACCCCTCGTAATCTCTAGTTTGGGGAGGAGGCTCTGGCAGAAAATCAGGAAAATCCGACAATTCAAGTTCGCCGCTGAATTCTTGGTTAATGATTTGCTCAGCAGCAGCGGGTAAAACTGCAACAGTAGCAGAGGTTAAAGCGACAGCAGTAGTAACAAGTGCGAATTGGTGAGAAAGATTAGTCACAGAAAGTATCCTCGTTCAGTATGTGTAGAATAGGGAATAGGGAATAGGGAACAGCGGATCTGGGAACAGGGAACGGTAGGAAAGAGTGTAAGCATTCAGCTAATGCGCTACGTCCACGCTACGGGAACGTTTAATCTGAGTTACGCCTGAAAGCTGACAGCTGAGGGCTGAATGCTTACGAAATAGTTAACAGGATTTTTTTGTTATGATAAATTATTATGATTTATCATAATCCCTTTGGAAATAATAGAGTTAGCTTGAATTATACTTACCTCTAAATTCCATGTCAATACTTTATCAAAACCCCTAAAAGTGCCGATGCCAAATTGCCTGATTATTATAGGATTTATAATAGTAGTGAATTAATTAATGTTGAAATTAGCCAAAAATTCTAATAAAATCCCCATCTCCCCATCTCCCTACTCCAATTCACAACCGCTATAATTGCAACTAAAACGTTAGATTCGTGTAAACCTAGCACAGTGGCTTGCTAAAACTAAGACAGTGGTAAAATTTAAACAAGTTTGGCAACTTCTCAACACTGACATCCGCGAGTTAGGAACCCCTGGAGAAACCGTTGAAGCTGGGGCAGAGGTTACTCAAGCTACCTTGGAATTTATCATGGCTCTCGGTTTGCTGACTCCACTAGCGCCTGTTGCGGCAGGGCTATCGTTTGTGTCACTCAGCCGCAAAGGGCAAAAGCTGTTTGGTGCCAAGACCAACAACAAGCTAACCTCGGAGCAATGGGTAGGAATCGCGTTTCCTCTAGCCTATATCGAGAGCTTTGATAGCTTGGTTCGCAGCAATGACTGGTTAAGGAAAAAAATTGGTGCTGGAGTATCCGGTAACGATATCGATAACGATGCTAAGCAGCAAATTGACCAGCTTGGAGAACTCAACTTAGATCAAGCGCTAGTTGATCAGGCATGGGACTACTTCCCTGAATCCAAGTTAGGGCAAGCCTTAAATCAGCAATTATCCCAATACCTGGCACAAGCAGGACTACAAGCAAATACCATTCCCCTGGTGACTGGGTGGGTAGCTTGGGGCACCTATCGTTGTGTAGACTCACTACTTTCATACGAGCCAGAGGATATAGTTAATAGTTTCAGCCTGCAGAGAGCAGCAGCCCAGCAAACCAGACCAACTAGCAAATACGGTAACATTGAATCCTACCTGAGCGAGCAAATATCCCCTAATCCCAGTGACCCTCATCGACTTCAACAGTGGAAGGTACTGGGTGAAGACTTTAAAATTCCCGATATCTATGTACCCCTAAAGGCTCAGTTACTCGACAGCAATGGCAAGGTAAAAAAATACGTAGACCCAGTTAATCTTGAAAGTTGGGCAAAACAGCAGCTTACTAATCCTGGCCAAAATGGTCAGGTGATATTTATTCAAGGGGGACCAGGGCGCGGGAAAAGTGTCTTTTGTCGGATGTTTGCGGATTGGGTGCGCCAGCACTTGCATCCGATCTGGACGCCTATCTTAATTCGACTGCGGGATATTCATGCCTTTGAGGAAAATATCGAGAATACCCTCCGCGCCGCTGTTCATGAGGATTTTGCCAAGAGTGACAATGGCTGGTTGACTGACCCCAATACTCGCTTTTTGTTCTTACTGGATGGCTTTGATGAGTTGCGGATGCAGGGGAGAACCACTGGCGGTATTGAAGATTTTATCAAAAAGGTGGGCTACTATCAAGAAAACTGCCAGCGAAACCCCCAATTGGGACATCGGTTTTTAGTAACCGGCAGAGAGTTGGCATTGCAAGGCATTGTTATACCCAGAAATCTGGAGCGGGTGCAAATAGCGCTGATGGATAAGACGCTCCAGCAGCAGTGGTTTAGGAACTGGGGAAACCTAGTTGGTCAGGATAAAGCCACTGGGTTTGATGGGTTTTTGCAAGGCCAACACTGCCCAGAACGAGTAAAGGAATTAGCCCAAGAGCCCCTATTACTATACCTGTTAGCAGCCATGCACCGGCATGGTAAATTAACAGACCAAATGTTTGAGTGGGCTAGCAGTATTAATGCCAAAATTCTGATTTATCAAACCGTCCTAGACTGGGTACTGACCAAGCAGCGTCCTGAAGACCTCAATTTTGACCTCACTGAACAGGAAACCGAGGATTTGCGGCGGATTCTGACCGAAGCCGGGTTATGCGTTACCCAAGCCGGTGGGGAATGGGCTGCCATCACTATGATTGAGGAACGCCTTAAAGAAGATGATGGTGCCAGAGACCTGCTGGAAAAAGCCCAAAAGCGCATTGGCGAAAACCCCCTCAGAAATGCCTTAGCAGCGTTTTACCTCAGACCAGCGTATGGTTCTAGTCTCACAGAAGGGGCAGTGGAGTTTGTCCATAAAAGTTTTGGTGAGTTTTTGTGTGCTGTGCGGTTGCAAGAAAGCCTCGAAGACTGGACAGAACCCCGTAAAAAGCGTCGAGGATTTGCGATCGATAACGATCAGCTGGCAGAGGAAATCTACGATTTACTAGGTTACGGCAGACTGACACCAGAAATTGTGGACTACTTGATGGCGCTGCTAGATACTAGTGATGACTTTCGAGCGGTGCAGTTATTTGAGCGCTTGGAAGAGTTCTATTTGCGCTGGTGCAATGGAGAATTTATTGACATCCTAGACGAAACCACCCTACCCCAGAAAACCGGTCAAAAATTGCGCAACCATGGGGTTCAGTTAGGTCAGCGACAGGTAGATATCGCTGCTGGTCTCAATACCATGATTTTGCTCCTAGAATTAAACCGTTACGCCCAGACACAAGATGAACTTAAGGAGAAAATTGCTTTCCATCCCTGCGGTAAGCCAGATACGGAAGGGTTTGATAGTAAGCGATTGCTTCGCATTATTAACTACAGCAATAGTGTTGAGCTCGGCAATTTTCTAATAACAATTAGACGATTCCTTAGGCAGGCATACCTCAGAAAGGCATACCTCAGACAGGCATACCTCAGAAAGGCAGACCTCAGACAGGTAGACCTCAGAGAGGCAGACCTCAGACAGGTAGACCTCAGAGAGGCAGACCTCAGACAGGTAGACCTCAGAGAGGCAGACCTCAGGTTGGCAGACCTCAGGTTGGCAGACCTCAGGTCGGCAAAGCTCAGCTTCGCAGACCTCAGACAGGCATACCTCAGACAGGCAAACCTCAGCTGGGCAAACCTCAGCTCGGCAAACCTCAGGTTGGCAAACCTCAGACAGGCATACCTCAGCTGGGCAAACCTCAGACAGGCAAACCTCAGACAGGCAAACCTCAGACAGGCAGACCTCAGCTCAACAGACCTCAGCTGGGCAGACCTTAGTGAGGCAAACCTCAGCTGGGCAGACCTTAGTGAGGCAAACCTCGAAAACATTTCCTGGAATGAGGACACGAAGTGGGAGAACGTGCAGGGGTTGGAAACAGCAATTAATGTGCCAGAAGCCTTGAAAAATCACCTAACCTCACCCTAGCCTGCATCTAGGGAATTTTTATGGGATTGACCAAAAGTCACGCTAAGCGATGAAGCGATGGCTCGAAGAGCCCGCCAAAGGCGATTGACATGATTGTCACGCTTCGCGATCGCAAAGCGTGGCCCAAAGGCCTCAGCTTCCGCGCTTATGCGATGGCTCGAAGAGCCCGCTAAAAGCGATCGCAAAAAAGGAATAAGTCTAAACAGCTGTTATGTATCTTTGCTAGGACTATTAAAAGATTGATTGTAAGGAAACAAAGTATCCAGTAATCGGTTCAAGCTCCCCTGCCCATGAACAGTAGGCTGAGTCTTCGGAGCTGGTGATTCTGTCTGCGACTCCGCCGTCCTCTCAGCCTCAATAGTTTCTGTGGTGTTAGTCTCTGTAGAATTGGTATCTATAGAATTAGTCTCTGTAGAATTAGTCTCTGTAGAATTAGTCTCTATAGAATTGGTATCTGTAGTATTAGTCTCGGTGGTATCTGTAGCCACCGTATTACTGGTGGATGGCACTTGACCATTCACAGATTCAGTGGTAAAGCTTTGATCAGGTAAAGTTGATGACGACTCCTGAGGTTTCTGCTCCAAGCTATCAGGAGTTGGTTGAGACTCTTCCGGTAATGGACGCCCCTTATCCCCCAACACGGAGGCTGATGGTACCACTTGTAAGGATTCTACAGAATGATTCCAAATTGTCGTCAGGGAGCCAATACTAGCATTAGCGCCAATTTTTCCCTTCCCCACGACCAGAACCCCAGCTCCCAAACTCGCTCCTGATTCCACCTCCACAGTACCTTTGTGAGCATGAATAATTGCTCCCATACCGATACAAACACCGGCTGCAATCGTTATTTTACTGTCTGGATCCGCTCGCAAAATTACCCCTGCTGAAATAGCAGCACTAGGATCAATGCTCACATTTCCTTCCACGTGTATATGAGAATTATTACTCAATAGAAGTTTAGGCAAGTGCATAATTTTGGGCACAGTAGACTTCGCTGCAATTGTCGGGGTAAAGAATTCTGGGTAAAGGGTTTTAGGATTAAATTTGACTCTAGCACTATCATTTTTGATGGCTTCTTTACCGTTGCAAGAAGTCTAATAGCTATCAATAAGCTGGTCTTGATTTAAATTGAATGATTCTGACAGCAAGGGATTAGGGGGATAGGGTTTGACGGTTTTTTTTCTAAGGGATGCAGTGCGGTATTGGGGCTTCCCCCCATCTACCCACACTTCCCACACTTCCCACACTTCCCGCGCCCCCGCCCCTCTTTCCCTGTTCCCTGTGCTATAATTATGGATTACGGCTTTTGAATCAGCGTCTCTAGAACACGCCGTTTAGCTTTCGGATCAATACCAATCAACCTTACATACTCACCCGAATGTTCAACCAAGCAGGTTTCTAGACCTTCAACCACGTCTGAAACCTGAGTAGAATCAATGGGGGAGCAACTCTGCCAAGAGCTGGTGCGGAATCGACGTTTATCCGCATGTTCAGTACCAATGCGAAAACCTTGGGACAACAAGTTACGAATCTTATCAATGATATCTTGACTCAAGGATGAACCAGAAGCGCTGCTGCCATTAAATCCTGAGGATTGCGTTGAACGGGGAGTATAGCTACTACTACTAGGGGCAGATTTAGCACCAGGGTTGACAGTGTCCCCAGGTTTTTGAATAATCTTTTCCATCACCCGGCGCTTAGCTTGCGGGTCAATCCCAATCAGTCGGACATACTCACCAGCGTGGTCTGCCAAACAAGCTCCCAGGTCTGCCACAGCCTGTGATACGTTATCGGAGTTTATGCCAGGAGCACTCTTCCAGGAACTAGTCCGGAAGCGACGCTCATCAGCATACTCAATACCAATGCGATACCCTTGGGACAACAGTTGACGAACTAGATCATCCACTGATGCCTCTAAGCCATTGTTAGATACAGCCGCAGCAGGTTGGGGAGCAGAGCTGTAGGGGCTGTAGCTGCTTGAACCAGATCCACTGGAACTCCGAGACACTTGGCCACCCGGTTTTTGGATAATCTCTTCACACACCCGGCGTTTAGCTTTCGGGTCAATCCCAATTAGTCGGACATACTCACCAGCGTGGTCTGCCAGACAATCACCCAAGGATTGGAGCACTTCTGATTCACGATCGGAGTCTATTCCGGAAGCACTCTTCCAGGAACTAGTACGGAAGCGACGCTCATCAGCATATTCAGCACCAATTCGGTATCCTTGGCCTAACAGTTGACGAACTCGTTGTTGAAGCTCTGAACTTAATCCTGTATTTGAAGACATTGATCTGAAAGATTTATGGGAACTATCAGGGCTACTATGACCATTAGAGTCAGCATTTTCGGCAATTTCCTTGCGGATGGGCATCATGCAGGAATCATCCTCTGCACACTGATAACCCGCCCGCAATGCCTCATTGATTGCCACCACATGGTTAGCAAACGTTCTATCTTGCTCTTCTACATCCGGTAGTCGGTCAGCTTGCTGCTGATTAGTAATCACCGCTCCGGAAGGCACATATTTACCGGGAGGAATTTCGACATCCTGAACAAGGGCATGCATCATCACAATACAGCCCTTGCCAACTCTAGCATTAAACACCGTAGAGCGAAAGCCAATAAAGCAATCATCCCCAATATAAGCAGGACCATGAATCAGGCTCATGTGGGTAATCGATGCATTCTTGCCAATCCAGACCGAGTACTCTTTCTGGTCATCCCCAACAACCCGACCTTCTTCAAGACCATGAATCACAACACCATCTTGAATATTGGTACCTTCACCGATGTAAAATGGTCCCCCTTCATCAGCTCGAATCGAGGTTCCCGAGGCAATCAATACATTTGGCCCAATCTCTACATCTCCAATAATGTTGGAAAAAGAATGGACATAAGCTGTGTCATCAATTTTGGGTTCAGCCAAATTCTTTGACCAAGGTGTTGGGGGAGCTGCCTGGGTGCTAAATGCCATAGATGTTTTCCTCCTAATTTTTATTTGAGATACACTGTCATGAAATAGATTTTTGTCAAGCCCCACACTTGAGGATTGGGGTTAGTTATTTCTGCTGCTCCCACTCGGGAATTGTAATCACGCAGAAATTGCTGGATTGTTAATAGTTAACCTCTACCGTTATGGCTTATCGTTACAAATAACTGCTTTGGAAAGCTATAGGGCTCAAGTCAGAATCGAGCAATGGATAACCAGGGATAAGCTACTACCCAAAGCTACTACCCAAAGCTACTACCCAAAGCTACTATTGTCCGAACCTACTCACTAATACTGGTCTTTTTTGCTGTAGAGCATGCTATTGTCCACACTGACCGTGTCAATAATCCCCACCACCATAGCGTCGATGGGACGCTTGTCACTCTCACCGACTTGCCGAGCCGCGCTGCCACGGCTGACTAGCACCCACTCATTTATACCAGCACCGACTATGTCAGCTGCGACCTCATACTTGGGGAGTGGTTCTCCTGCATCATCTAGGTATTGCAGGAAAAGGAATTTAGTTCCTCTAAGACTAGGATCTTTATAAGTACTAACGACCGTGCCTCGGACCTTGGCAATTTGCATTGACCTAACTTATAACAGGACTTGGGGTGACAGGACTTGGGGGGAGATGGATTAGGGAGCAGTTATATGGCGAAGCCAAAACTAGTGGATCAAGCAATCTCTCCCCTCATGGTAAGCACATCCCCTACTTGACACCGGCATGTATTGAATCTCAAATTGACGGACGATTATGGACGGTTCATCGGACGGATGGCGTTAGTACTCTCCCGGAACTGTTCCACATCTTCGGTATAACGAATTGGTAGAACATACTCCAGGTTTTCGTGAGGTCGAGCAATAATATGGGTAGATAATACCTGACCGCCATTAACACGCTTAACGTTATCAACCCCAGCGGATACGGAGGCTTGCACCTCAGACACATCTCCCCGCACAATCACGGTTACACGAGCGCTACCAATTTTTTCATAACCCACAAGGGTGACACGAGCCGCTTTCACCATAGCATCTGCGGCTTCTACAACCGCTGGAAAACCAAGGGTTTCCACCATTCCCACAGCAATTGACATGAATTTTACTCCTAGACGTTTATCAAGATTTTGATCAACCCACGCGCTGACCACACGTGGGATGGTTGTGACGGCATATAAGCGCTCTTTGCTAAACCTATAGTCACTGCATACCAACCAGTTCAGCACCCAAGCTTGTGCCAATTGCCTCTAGACTCTCTATGGTTTTTAGGAGCATCTTGGCTAATAGCTACGGAACTGTTCCACAGCTTCGCTGTAACGAATTGGTAGGACATACTCTAAGTTTTCATGGGGACGAGCGATGATGTGGGTTGATACCACCTTACCTCCATTCACCCGGTTTGCTGATTCTATCCCAGCGGATACGGAAGCTTGCACTTCGGAAACATCTCCCCGCACAATCACGGTTACACGAGCGCTACCGATTTTTTCATAACCCACAAGGGTGACGCGAGCGGCTTTAACCATCGCATCAGCTGCTTCTACAACAGCTGGAAAGCCCTCAGTTTCAATCATTCCAACAGCAATTGGCATTTCGCTTTTCTCCTAGTGGATTAGTCAAATAATAGTGATGAACGCTCCCTAACTCACCTGGCAGTGTAGTTAGGGCAGTGTAGTTAGGGTTTCTGTGGCATTGCAGATAACTTAGGACTTACGAAGTTTAGTTGGTTTTGCCCCCCTGCCCCCCCAAGCGAGGGATTGTTCGCTTGGGGGGTAATGATGTCAAAGTCCCCCAGAATTGGGGGATTTATGGGGCACTTGCGTAAGTCCTGTAACTGCAATGTTGCCGGGTAAATCGGCCTTTTCGATACACCGTCAGAACGTGAGCCGACCAAGCCCATTGCAGGTAGCTAACTGACCTAGCTAACTGACCTAGCTAATTCACCTAGCTAAATCAGGTAGCTAAGTGTATTGGTCGTGCTTCTGTGCTTCCCTTGCTCCCCGCTTAATCCGCCTCATGGTTAGTTTGGGGGGGATTAAAGGGTGGAGGGGGGTGTGGGTTTGCCTGACCAAAAGTCATTGTTTCCCTGGCTTTTCGGCCAAGCTACGCTAACACCCCGGCTCAAACAAAGATAGTAGACGGGGAATGCCCCCAACATCTTTGTTTAAAGGACAACCAAAACTAAGCATAGAGAACCTTGGCGTATTTGACAATATAAAATATGATAATACTTCTTAATGAGAGACCTTAACAAAACTTAACATTCCGAGGGGGTCAGCTAGATTAGTTAACGAAAATTAACCGTTTTGGAGAATGGTTGCTTTTGTTTTATAATTTTTTTATAACTTTTAGATAAGTAATCCTCACTAAGCGCCAGAATTTGAGTGCGGTCACCGAGTTCCTGGGTTACGACACGGGGAACTGGGTCGCTCTAACCTGACTAAGGAGAGATGGGTGGATAGATGGCTTGTCAAGCCTGATTTGAGCTTTAATACAAATGCTTGATCAGTTGTCAAGCCCGACTTGACCTTTAATCAGTTAGCGTTATCGGTTCTATAAAGGTTACTTGTCATGATGTCAATAACCACGTTTTATGGTAATGATCAAAAAAATATTATGGAAAAATCTGCCTGGATTATGTCCAAGATAACCCTTAACTGATAAAGTTATAAAAATACTAATGATTTAAGACAAATCACCACATTATTAGCTGTAAACCGAGGAAAATCGTAACTTTAAAAATCCGTTTGGGCTAATTAGTACCGATTTTTATTTAATTGATTCAATGAAATGATGAGGTCAAGGCGTGATGACTGAGTTCCTTACTCAGACTATTTGGGTAGTTCCTATTTACAGTTGGATTGGGGCATTTTTAACTATCCCCTGGGCAACAGGAATAGTGCGTCGTACAGGACCAAGACCAGCGGCTTACTTTAACCTGTTGATGACACTTTTCGCCTGCATTCATGGCTGGCTAATCTTCCAGGCTTCATTACAAGAAGCCGTGCAAGAGATACAGTTTCACTGGCTAATGGTTGCTGATATTGACATATCCTTTGTTCTGGAAGTCTCACCAGTGAGTACTGCAGCAATGGAGTTTATCACCAGCCTAAGTCTATTGGCTCAACTCTATGCTCTTGGATATATGGAGAAAGATTGGGGATTAGCTCGCTTCTTTGCCCTGATGGGGTTTTTTGAAGGGGCATTGATTGGAATTGTCTTGAGTAATTCCTTATTCCTGACCTATGCTCTGTTGGAGATGCTCACGCTGTGTACTTTGTTAATTGTGGGTTTTTGGTATGCTCAGCCTTTAGCACTCAAAGCTGCCCGAGATGCTTTTTTAACCAAGCGTGTAGGAGATATCTTGCTGCTAATTGGGGTGGTGAGCTTAGCCACCTTTGCGGGAAGCTTAACCTTTTCAGACTTGTATACCTGGGCTTATTCAGCTAATCTACCGCCACTCGTAGGTAACTTACTGGGATTGGCTTTGATTGCTGGTCCAATTGGTAAATGTGCCCAATTCCCCTTGAATTTATGGTTGGATGAGGCGATGGAGGGACCGAATCCCGCCTCAGTACTTCGGAATTCCTTGGTGGTGACTTGTGGTACTTATGTGCTGATTAAACTGGTGCCGATCGTGACCATGATCTCACCGTTGACCTTATCAGTGTTAGTAGTTATTGGTACTATCACAGCACTAGGCACCTCAATGGTAGCGATCGCACAAATCGATATTAAGCGATCGCTTTCCCATTCCACCAGCGCTTACATTGGTTTAGTATTTATCGCGGTTGGAATGCAGCGCTCTGATATTGGTGTGATTTTACTGGTTGCCCATGCCTTTGCTAAAGCCCTGATGTTTATGAGCATCGGGGGGGTAATCTTGAACACCAATAACCAAAATCTAGCTGAAATGGGGGGCTTAGGGTCAAAAATGCCCGCTACTAGCACTGCCTTTGCCGTGGGTATCGTTGGTCTGATTGGACTTTTCCCCCTGGGTGGCTTTTGGGCAATGAGTGAAGGGATTAACGCCTTTTGGTTTGATGCCCCTCTTCTGGTCATACCCTTTCTCTTCGTTAACGCAGTTACTGCCTTAGGTTTAGTCCGGGTGTTTCGGCTCGTTTTCCTAGGGAAACCCCAAGCGAAGACCCGTCGAGCACCAGAAGTACCGTGGGCTATGGCATTACCAATGGTAGCGTTAACCATACTGACATTGCTGGTACCAGTGCTAATGCGTCCGATGGAATTGCTATCGGAATGGGAGTACCTCAATCCCCTAGCCGAGGTAACCTTGGTAATCTCTGGTGTCGTAGGTTGCACTGCAGGGGCTTTAATTTACCTACCCAGAACCTGGTCGCGGTCAATTCGGATGCCGTTGAAATTGTTCCAAGACCTATTCGCCTATGACTTTTACCTGGACGAACTGTATCGTTACACCATCGTGTTTGCTGTTCTCCTATTTTCCAACATTACAGCTTGGATCGATAGATATATCGTTGATGGGTTAGTCAATCTGGTTGGTTTAGGAACAGTATTTAGTGGTCAAGGCCTAAAATACAGCGTTTCCGGTAAATCACAGTTTTATGTACTGACTATCCTATTAGGAATCAGCTTATTGGCAATCTTCATCACTTGGCCCTTGAATCAGTGGTCTTTGAGTCAGTGGTCTTTGGAGCAGTGGTCATTGTTCATAGGTGATTAGTTGAAGGTTAGCTGGTTGAAAGTTAGCTGGTTGTTCGCGTAGCGTGGCCTTTTGGCCAAGGTTAGCTGGTTGTTCGCGTAGCGTGGCCTTTTGGCCAAGGTTAGCTGGTTGTTCGCGTAGCGTGGCCTTTTGGCCAAGGTTAGCTGGTTGTTCGCGTAGCGTGGCCTTTTGGCCAAGGTTAACAGGTTGAAAGTTAACAGGTTGAAAGTTAACAGGTTGAAAGTTAACAGGTTGAAAGTTAACAGGTTGAAAGTTAGCTGGTTGAAGGTTAGCTGGTTGAACGCGATCGCGTGGCCAATAGGCCAAAGTTAGCCCTTTGACTGTTGAAGCTTCAACCCCAAACAACCTTTAACCCTAAACAACCTTCAACCCTCAACCCCAAACAACCTTCAACCTTCAACCCCAAACAACCTTCAACCTTCAACCCCAAACAACCTTCAACCTTCAACCCCAAACAACCTTCAACCTTCAACCCCAAACAACCTGCAACCAAACAACCCCATGACAACAGTTAGTAAACAAATGATTAGGAGACTGGTCGATTTATGTTGAGTGCCTTGATTTTGGTACCAATACTGAGTGCCGCTATAGTGGGGTTTTGGCCCGGGAATGTCACTGCTAAAGCAGCTCGTCAAATTTCCTTGGTAGTTACTGGTGGTATTTTCCTCTGGTCAGTAATATTGATGACCATGTTTAACCCCGGTGACGTGAATCTACAATTTCAGGAAAATCTTCCTTGGATTCAGGCGATCGGTTTGACCTATAGTTTAGGGGTAGATGGTCTATCATTGCCCTTACTGATCCTAAATGGTCTGCTAACCGCAATTGCCCTGTACTGCACAGATTCCAACGTCATTCGCCCTAGGTTGTATTACGCTCTGATGCTCTTGCTGAATGGCGCTGTTGCCGGTGCCTTCCTAGCTCAGGATTTACTGCTGTTTTTTATCTTCTATGAGCTAGAACTCATTCCCCTATATTTGTTGATTGCCATTTGGGGGGGTAAGCGCAGAGGCTATGCTGCAACCAAGTTTCTCCTCTACACAGCCCTTTCCGGAGCCTTGGTTCTAGCGTCATTCCTCGGCTTAGTGTTTTTGAGTGGTTCCTCTAGCTTTAGCTACACCGAGACCAGGGAGCTGGCATCATTACTACCCGTTGCTCAGCAATTAATTCTCTTAGGAGCGGTTCTAATTGGCTTCGGGATTAAAATTCCCTTTGTGCCATTCCATACCTGGTTGCCAGATGCCCACGTGGAAGCATCAACCCCAGTTTCAATTCTATTAGCTGGTGTGCTCCTGAAATTAGGTACCTATGGTTTGTTGCGGTTTGGCTTAGGTTTGTTTCCGGAACCTTGGACAATTCTGGCACCTTGGTTGGGAATTTGGGCAGCAGTCAGTTCCCTTTACGGAGCTTTTAATGCCATTGTCCAGAAAGACATGAAAAAAATGGTGGCATATAGTTCTGTCGCTCACATGGCATACATTCTGTTAGCTGCTGCTGCTGCCACTGAGTTAGCGTTGGTATCCTCAGTTTTACAGATGATCAGTCACGGGTTAATATCAGCGCTACTGTTTTTATTAGTCGGTATCATTTATAAGAAAACTGGCTCACGGGATATCACTGTCCTCAATGGTCTATTAAATCCGGAACGAGGTATGCCAGTAGTTGGTAGTTTGATGGTGCTTGGTGTAATGGCTAGTGCTGGTATCCCTGGCATGGTGGGATTTATCTCTGAGTTTCTGGTCTACTGGGGTAGTCTCCAGGTATTGCCAATCCCAACTATCCTATGCATGCTCAGCACCGGTTTAACGGTTGTTTACTTTTTACAACTAGTTGGTGGAGCCTTCTTTGGTCGTCTGGCTAACCATTTAACTGATTTACCAACCGTTAAGTTCACAGAACAATTACCAGGGCTGGTTTTAGCACTATTGATTGTGGTTCTGGGACTACAACCAGGATGGTTACTTAATTTAAGTGAACCGATCACAGCAACTTTGGTAACGACACCACCGAATGTAGCTGTGAAGGTATCAACCAATAGTTGAAGGTTAACCCGTTGAAGGTTAATAGGTTGAAGGTTAACAGGTTGAAGGTTAGCTAGTTGAAGGTTAACAGGTTGAAGGTTAACAGGTTGAAGGTTAGCTGGTTGAAAGTTAGCTGGTTGAAAGTTAGCTGGTTGAAAGTTAGCCCTTTGACTGTTGAAGCTACCCTTCGGGAACGCCAAAGGCGAACAACCAAACAACCTTCAACCTTCACCCCGAAACAACCTTCAACCTTCAACCCTTCGGGAACGCCAAAGGCGAACAACCAAACAAGCTTCAACCTTCAACCCTTCGGGAACGCCAAAGGCGAACAACCAAACAAGCTTCAACCTTCAACCAAACAACCTTCAACCAAAACAAACCTTCAACCTTCAACAACCTTCAACCAAACAACCTTCAACCCGAAATAACCTTCACCCTAATTATTATGTTAGTTAGCCAGAAAACCAAACAAAAGCATCCCCTAGAGGAGTATATACAGCGACTACAAACTGGTAGTGCCCTGCTATCGGATTCCCCAGAAAACCTTATGGAAGTAGTGGGTATACTTCACAGTTACGGGATTGTTTTAGATGCTTACTCCCGCAATCTTATCTACACTGCCGATCATCAATTTTTAGTGTTTTTTCCCTTCTTTAAATACTTTAATGGGGAGATTTCATTCTCAAAGCTTTTACGTCATTGGTGGCACGACCGAATTAACTTTGAGTACGCTGAATACTGTATGCGCTCGATGTTATGGCACGGTGGTGGGGGGTTAGATACTTATCTCGATACCGATGAATTTGAGCAACTATGTGCCAAAGCAATTCAGGCAAAGTTTAAGACCAATCCCCTGATGCTGGGAATGAACAAGCTATTTCCTGAATTCTTGCCCGAACAAGTGCGAATGCTTGCCTATTACAGTGGATTAGGGCAATTCTGGCGGGTGATGAGTGATATATTTATGTCCCTATCTCAGGGCTATGACCAAGGGGAAATTAAGTCGATTCCCCAAGTGGTAGACCATATTAAAGCAGGGTTAGTCGCAGCAGCAAACAAACCCATTACCTATGCCCCTAAGATTGGGGATAAAAGGTATGAGATTATTCCCGAATCGGTTGGTTTGACCTTCCTGTCTGATACAGGAATACCCTATGTAGAGGCAATTTTCTTCCGGGGAACACCCTTTCTGGGCACAGTATCTCTCAATGCCCAAGCGTACCAGATTTCCCCAGATCAAACTCGATTTACCTATGGCGCGTTGTATGCTGACCCATTGCCTATTGGTGGTTCTGGAATTCCACCGACATTGCTGATGCAGGATATGAGGCATTATCTACCCAACTATCTCAGAGATTTTTATATGCGATCGCATCGGGGTGAAATTGACTTGCGGGTTAGAATTTGCCAAACCTTCCAGAAATCTATGTTTTGTGTAACTACAGCTGCGATTTTGGGGCTAGCCCCTCATCCCATGGATACCACGGATCCTGCTGAACTTGACGAAAATCGAGCGTATTTGGAATACTGGATGGATCGATTTATCCCCTCCCGGTTGAGAGCAGCTAATGGTCAAATGACCAACGCCTAAAACTGCCCATTACCCTGAACTACGTGTTTAAGGGTAGTGAGAGTCTCCAGGCTAATCATGCCGCTATGATGTCCTTTTTGGTTAGACATACCTAGAAACACGGAGTCTCCTGGTTGCGGATTCCGTGAAAATCTTGGTGAAGAATTAATGTAAACCGATGCACTATCTACACCTAAGGCAAACTGACGGCTTTCCTGATAAGAATCTGTCACCAGGCAGTCAGCATGACCGCTGCTATATTGATTAATCCAAGCAATCCCTGACTCTATGCAATCTACCACTTTCAACGCAATAGTTTTGGTCAAATAGGCTTGACCCCACTCGGATTCTGCTGCTAAGGTCAATTGTTCAGGAAACTTAGCCACTAGATGGGCATCACCTCTGAGTTCAAAACCGTTTTCCTTGAGGTTGTTCAACAGGGTAACTAAGGCAGAGGTTTTTTGATTCTGGTTAATCAGAATTTTTTCAATAGCATTGACCGGATCCGGCTGACTGGCGTGGCTATCTAAAACCATATGCCTAAGCAGATCGACGTTACCATTAGCAGACCAGTAAAGGTAGCAGTTACCAATGGCCGATTGCAAAACTGGTGCAGTTGATTGCTGGATCACCTGCTTGAGCAGGGTTGGTCGTCCGTGGGGAATTACCAAATTCAGATATGGATTTTGAGTGACCAAATCCCGAATCGAAGCTCCCTGTCCAGAGGGGAATAGTTCCAGACATCCCGTTGGCAAACCGACCTCATCCAAAGCATTTTGCAACGCTTGAGCAATCACCTGGTTAGATTGACTGGCTTCGCTACTGCCTTTGAGAATCAGGGAGTTACCAGTTTTGAGACAAAAGCCTGCGGCAATTGCACCTAGTTCAGGGAATGCCTCATAAATTAGAGCAATCACTCCCAACGGCATTAGCTGACAGTAGGTCTGAGATTGGTCAGTTTGATAGGAAGCGTTCATCACCCGCCGGATTGGATCAGATAAATTTCCAATCCTTTCCAGGATCCCGATAGCCATCTGTAGCCTTTCTGGTGTTAGCTTCAGCCAGTCCAAAATTAGGTCTGGCACTGCCATGTCCCTACTGGTTTCCAGATCTAGGGTGTTAGCTTCCAAAATATCATCAAAGGAGTTTCCCATTGCTTGAGCCATGGCCTCGATGCCACGAGAGCGCTCTTCTCCCTTGGTGTTTGCCAATGCCCGAGAAGCATGGTGGACACTGGCCATTAAATCATGTAACTTCGAGGCCTTGCTCCCAGAGTCTGTGTTCATTGTTAGTTAACGCCGGTAAGCTAGCCAAACCATCATAGCCGGAAGTACTGCTAGCAGTACTGCCAGTAATGCCCATACTATGATACCTGGCCCTTTTTGGGAGTGAAGTGCCAAAGGCAACCAGACAATCAGCAGAACTAAGACAATACCCAACGCTACAGGTAAGTAGCTTTCCCCAAGACTACCATGGATTGTATTCCAACGATGTCCTGTCCAAAGCCAAGCTTTTTTATAGGGGTAGTGGGTGGATAGTTGCTCAATCACATAACCACTTTCGTCTACCACAAAAATTTGCTGACAGCGATTGCAGCCAAGGGCTTCGGTCAGTGTAATTGGCACTAAATGACCCCGACGCCGACAAGGGCAGGGATACTCAGAGTTTAAGTCAATCTTTTGACCTTTTTGAGATTGCACAAGCGTTATTAAAAACCAAAAGACATCTGGTTAGGTTTATCAAAAAACCTTGAATTGGTAGTGCTGCATGATTATTTAAATATTGGGACACTATAAAGCGTATGGTGTCCCCATCTATTATAATAAGCTTATTCTTTAAGGTTATTGATGGACACTGCCACGGTTTGCATCAAGTTGGATACTTGAGCTGAAGGCAGCATGCCCAAAGTTGTATTACTTCAGCTATGACAGGTTTATTGACTATCAGTAAGCGGGTAACGCGATTCGAACGCGCGACATTCACCTTGGCAAGGTGACGCTCTACCACTGAGCTATACCCGCACCTCAACTTATCTCTTTCTAGTATGTCAGATCAGCCAAAATTTGTCAACCCCTTTTACATAAGCTTTCAGATTCAAGAAAATTAGGAAAATCTCCCAAGATTAACTCATATGTTAGGAATCAGGGTCAGATTCTGAAGCAATTGTCCAATTTGTCGAGAATGGTAGAGTTTGTTGGCTTAAAGTTCCCTGTTCAGACTCTTCATAGCCTAATATTGACTCTTGACCCCGAAAACTCCGGATCAGGTTAGCCATTTCTATGGCATTCATGGCATATTCCCAACCTTTATTGCTCTTGATTCCCGCCCGTTCTAGAGCTTGCTGCATGGTATCTACAGTTAAAATACCAAAAATAACAGGTACCCCGGTTTGAAAACCAGCAGCAGCAATGCCCTTGGCTACTTCAGCAGACACATAATCAAAATGGGGAGTTTGACCCCGAATCACTGAGCCCAAGCAAATCACTGCATCATAACGACCGCTAAGAGCAGCTTGGCGAGCCATCAATGAAATTTCAAAGCTACCCGGTACCCAAATATAGTCAACTTGAGTACCTTGGGGATTGGGATCAATGCCATGGCGTTTTAAGCAATCTTTACACCCGTTTAAGAGTTTACCTGTCACTAGGTCATTAAACCGACCAATGATAATCGCAAACCTCAGGGAGGTAGATGATGTAAAATTTCCCTCGAAAACTGCCATGACTATCGTTCTAAAGGCTGATTACAGTAATAATTTAGGTCTAGCTCAGGGAAATTATAACCTAAACCACCAAAAAGTTGAGGGCACCGACTAGAAGGACGAGAAGCACCCAGACCCCTGAACCAAGCCAAAGTAAGCGTTTTGATTGCTCCCAGTTCTGAGGTGTGGCATAAGCTACTGGTACACCGACTACCAAGACAAATGACAATAGGACTAGGGCAGTGAGTAATAGTTGGAATATAATAGTCATTTTCTGTGCTGATACCTTGACGCTAAACTTTCCTAAAACTTGTTTAAAACAGGCTAATGCCTAGCTAAGCACTATAGATTTTACCAGATGGTTTTACCTTTTCTGCCAAAATTTGTTGCAATCAATGCCCTTTTAACTTTCCCATGCAGGTGATGAGTGTGGGGCGCGGGCGCGGGGCGGGGGCGCGGGGAGTGCCATAAAAGGGATTATAGGGATTAAAAGGTCAAAGTAGTGTAAACTATTAATAGCATCAATAAAGTCAATAGGGAAAAATGGAGAGATGGCCAGATGAAATTGATGTGTAGCCTTAATTTCCAGAATTGGTAGACTAATCACTATGGATCTGATTTTGTGTCATACCACCGTTGACTTTGATGCCCTAGGAGCAGCTGTAGGACTGACTCGCCTCAAGCCAGGAGCCAAAGCGGTACTAACTGGGGGGACTCATCCGGCTGTAAGAGATTTTTTGGCACTGCATCGGGATGAGTATGCCCTGATCGAGCGCCGCTCTGTACAATTGGCTCAGATTAATTCCGTAATTATTGTAGATACTCAAAAACGCGATCGCTTAGGCAAAGCAGCTGAGTGGTTAGACTTACCACAGTTAAAGGCTATTGAAATTTACGACCATCATCCCGTACCCCAAACTGATATCCCGGCTACCTATACACAGATTGAACCTGTGGGAGCAACCACCACCTTAATTGTTGAGCAACTACAGCAATCCCAAATCCAGTTAACTACTGCTGAAGCCACGGTGATGGCATTGGGAATCCATGTGGATACAGGTTCCCTGACCTTTGACCAGACAACACCAAGAGATGGGGCTGCTTTGACCTGGTTAATGGAGCAAGGAGCTAATCTGCGTCAGATAGCTCAGTATGTTGAGCCAGGGCTATCTCCTCAATTGGAAAAATTATTTAGGCAATCTTTAGACCTTTTGCAGCGACAAACCCACTTGGGTTACACCATTTCTTGGGTATTCCTAAACACTCCTGGGCATGTGCCTGGCTTATCCAGTTTGGCGTCACGCTTACTAGAAGTAACTGAAAGCGATGCCCTGCTTTTGGGGGCTGAGTATCAACGAAACCCCAAAGGAGAAACCTCACAACCGGCAGGTTTACCAGTTGTAAGGTTTCAGGTTGAAGGTTATTCACCGTTGCCGGTTGGCGGTTTAACGGTTGAAGGTTATGAAAATTATTATAACAAGCAAAATTCAAAAATACAACCTTCAAGCCAAAATAACCTTGAAACTCAAACCCAGACTAACTTTCAATCAAATCACCTACCCGACTCGAACCCCAAAGGCGAACAAGCTTGGCCAAAAGGCCACCCTACGCGAACACCCCAAACTAACCTTGGCCAAAAGGCCACGCTTCGCGAACAACCAAATAACCTTGGCCAAAAGGCCACGCTTCGCGAACAACCAAATAACCTTGGCCAAAAGGCCACGCTTCGCGAACAACCAAATAACCTTGGCCAAAAGGCCACGCTTCGCGAACAACCAACAACCGACACGAACCTACCCTACTCGAAGGCCAAGGGTGAACAACTGTCAACCTCAGTTACAAAGCTAACGATAATTGGGCGGACGCGAATTGAGGGAACGGATTTGAACCAGTTGTTGCAACCCTTAGGAGGGGGTGGACATTCCCAAGCCGCTGCGGTTACCTTACGAGACTGTGAGGCCCAGACAATCCTAGAGCAGCTGGTCAACCAACTAAAAGACCAAATTCCCCAACCTCTGACGGCTCGGGATTTAATGTCATCCCCCGTGCGCACCATTCGCCCCAATACCAAGATTAAGGAAGCCCAGAGAATTTTGTTGCGCTATGGTCATTCGGGGCTTTCAGTAGTAGATCAACAGGACCAGCTGGTAGGAATTATCTCCCGACGAGACCTGGATTTAGCCTTGCACCACGGTTTTGGCCATGCCCCAGTCAAGGGCTACATGACGAAGCATATTAAGACCATTACTCCAGAAACCTCGATGGCAGACATTCAGTCCTTGATGGTGACTTACGATATTGGGCGTTTACCCGTTCTAGAGGATGGGCAACTAATGGGGATAGTGACCCGCACTGATGTATTGCGGCAACTGTTTCAGGAAGAGTTGAATGTTAAGCAGTTGAAGGTTGACGGGTCAAACCTGAAACCGGCGAACCTTAAACCAGCTAACATCAAGCCTCTGTTGGCTTCGAGCCTGTGGGAACTTTTGACCATAGCTGCCGAAAAAGCTCAGGAGCGGGGTTGGCATCTGTACGTAGTTGGAGGAGCTGTCAGAGACTTGTTACTAGCGGATGGGAACAAGCCACTACTGCTAAATGATATAGACTTGGTCGTAGATGGCTTTCACCGCTCAGCGGATGCGATCGCAGGAGTCACCCTGGCCAAGGAACTCCGTAAAATTTACCGTAAGGTGCGCTTGGAAGTACACGGGTCTTTTCAAACCGCTGCCTTGCTATGGCATAATGACCCGAAATTTGGCTCCCTTTGTGTAGATATTGCCACTGCTCGTACCGAGTTCTATCCTTATCCCGCTGCTAATCCTCAAGTCGAAGCTAGTTCCATTCGTCAAGACCTTTACCGCCGAGACTTTACCATCAACGCCATGGCAGCAAGGCTGACAAAGGTTAATCCCCAAGCTCAATTGCCCCTGTTGGACTTCTTTGGGGGTATGTTAGATTTGCGATCGCAAAAAATTCGAGTCCTACACGCCAATAGCTTTATTGAAGACCCAACCCGAATCTATCGAGCGGTAAGGTTTGCGGTGCGATTGGGATTTGAAATTGAACCCCAAACCAGGGAATATATCCACTATGCCATTCAGAGTGGGGTATATGAGCGTACTAAAGCGGAAAACACCAAAGTCCCAGCACTCCAAACCCGACTCAAAGCAGAACTTAACTATATGTTGCAAGCCCCCTACTGGCAACCAGCATTGCAGTTATTGTCATCATTAGGAGCGTTGCGGTGTCTTCATCCTACCCTGACCCTAGATAAACCATTATGGTGGCGAGTGCGTTTGGTTGGGCGCTGGCTACAGAGATTTGACCCAAAGCAAACCTTAAGACACTGGCAGATGCGTTTGGAAGTATTGATTGCTGATCTAGCACCAGACGAACGGGTTAAGGTAGCCAAGAATTTACAGTTGCCCGTAGACAGTGTTGAGCGTCTTCAAAAACTTGAGGGATGGCAAGGGGATTTCCTAGAATCTCTACCAACATGCCAGCTAAACAGTCAAATCGTCCACATGTTGCGCGAGTATAAATTACCTACCTTAGTATTGATTGGGGTGTATAGTCCTAGAGCGATCCGACGTAAAATTTGGCAGTATCTCACCACTTGGAGGAATGTTAAAGCGCCACTGGATGGCAATGATCTCAGAAAGTTAGGCTATAAGCCAGGAGCACACTATCGGGAAATTCTGGATGCACTCTTAGAGGCAACCCTAGACAGGGTGATTCAGGATCAGGCTGATGCTAAAGCATTTCTAGCCATACACTATCCACCTCTTGAGAAAGAATAAGGTAAAAGGTATAAAGGCGTAAGCATTCAGCAATCAGCTATCAGCAATCAGCTGATGCGCTACGCCCACGCTAGGCGAACAGCTTTTGAATAAAACAGGTAAGGATTGGAATAATGCTGAGTTACCGGAAGCTGCGATGGGATTCATAGTCTTTGGCTGATGGGCAAATCCCCAGACTTCCAATTCTCATTAATCTCGAATTATTAAATTGTCCCGTTCGCCTAGCGTGGCCATAGGCCTGCATAGGTTTATTTTAAGCTGACGGCTGACAGCTGACGGCTGAATGCTTAGATAAAGGCAAACCGACAACAGAGAACTGATAATGCTAGAATTCATCCGGTCTGATCTATCCGCATTAACGGCCTACACACCTCATCCTGGGGGCGAGGAAGGGAAAACACCAGAATCAACGGTTCCCCTAGATCGCCTGGATACGAATGAATGCCCCTTTGACTTACCAGGAGAGTTAAAGGAAAAATTAGCTTGGAGCTATCAACAGCTGATTCAAGCTAATCGATATCCCGATGGCGGACAGGGGAAACTCAAAAATGCGATCGCAGAATACGTTAACGAATCTGCTGCCTTAGACGACCGAGTAACAGCAAACCAGATTTCCGTAGGCAACGGTTCCGATGAACTAATTCGTTCTATCTTAATTGCCACCTGCTTAGGAGGAGAAGGCTCGATCCTAATCGCTAATCCCACCTTCTCCATGTATTCGATACTGGCACAGACCTTAGGAATACCAGTAGTGAGTGTAGGGCGTCGGGAAGAAAACTTTGAAATCAAGATCGACGATGCCCAAGCAGCCATTGAACAGACCCTCACAGAAACCTCGACCCAACGAGCAGCAATACGAGTAGTATTTGTAGTTCATCCTAACTCTCCCACCGCCAACCCCTTGACTCCCCAGGAATTAGACTGGTTGCGTGGTCTACCAGAGAATATTTTAGTAGTTATTGATGAAGCCTACTTTGAATTCAGCCAAGCCTCAGTAGTCCAAGAATTAGCCGACCATCCCAACTGGGTAATATTGAGGACATTTTCCAAAGCATTTCGTTTAGCCACTCACCGTGTTGGTTATAGCATCGCTGACCCAGAACTAATTGCTGCTCTCGAAAAAATGCGCTTACCCTACAACTTACCCAGCTTTTCTCAAGCTGCTGCCATAGTCGCTCTCAATCACAGACAAACTCTGCTAGCATCAATTCCCCAGGTTATCGCCGAGCGAGATAAGTTACTAAAAGCCCTATCAGAACATCCAGCCTTACAGGTTTGGCCAAGTGCTGCCAACTTCATCTACCTGCGTCTACGACAATCCGGCAACGAGTCTACTAGCAAAGACCTGACTCAGGTAACTCAGGCCATGAAAGATCAAGGCACCCTAATACGTCATACTGGAGGAGGATTGCGGATCACTGTGGGCTCTCCTGAGGAGAATACTCGTACATTGCAACGATTACAAGCAGTTCTGGGCTGAAAAGCTATTCATAGTAAACTTTTGCCTTTTGCCTTTTGCCTTTTGCCTTTTGCCTTTTGCCTTTTGCCTTTTGCCCTTGCGGGTAGCGCTATATCCTCAAGTGTTTGTCACCGAACTTAGAGTTTTAGCAATCTCTACCAGCTGAAACCCAGGAGGATAAACCCCCTCAGCTTTGATGCGCTGGATAGCAGCCGGTGGGATAGCCAAATTTAGCTTTCTAGCAACAGCTCTGACTATATCACCCCGGTCAATGACACCTGCCACAGTTTCTGCGGGAGAAAGTACGCTTACACGCTTAATGTTAAGCTCCTCTAAGCTGTTAATCACCTCCACCAAAGGTGTTTTCTCCTCCACTGTGGGAATTTCTGATAAAGGACGCACTATAGTTTCCAAGGTCTCAGTGTCCCAACGACTACGCTCCACAAAATGTAAATCCTCAATTTTCACTAGCCCACGATAGCGTCCATTAGTTGCAGCGTAGTAGGGCATTGGGTTTTGCCTATCGGTTAAGATATACTCATCAGCAAAAGAACGTAAGGTCTGGTTGGCTTCCACCACCCGAAAGTCACGGGTCATGGCATTAGATGCCATCAGCTTAAGTAAGACTTCTTGCAAGGTGGTTAGCTGGTCATAGGCACTGGCATTGCGAAAAATAAACCAGCCAATCAGAGTTGGCCAAATGAATGCCAAGGTACCGGTCAGCAGAGTCATGCCTAATCCTAGGGATAGGGCTATCAGCCCAAACCCCTTACCCGTTCTGGCAGCCCAACGCACACCTGTAAACAGATCTCCAGTTAGTTTCCAGACTGCTGCTTTCAACACTTGTCCACCATCTAAAGGTAGACCAGGAATTAGGTTAAATAATGCCAAGACTAGGTTGATTCTCGCTATCTCATTGGCGATAGTATATGCCCAAGCCGAGGTGGGTAATGTCAGAGTTAGGACATAAAACAGACCAAAGAGGATGAAGCTCACTAATGGTCCTGCGATCGCTACTTGAAAGGCTTCTCCTGGAGTCTTCGATTCTCGGTCAATCGACGCAATCCCGCCAAATATAAATAGGGTAATCGAATTAACTTTGATACCCTGGGAGAGGGCAGCTAGACTGTGACCTAATTCATGTAAAAGTACAGAACTAAATAACAACAGTGCCATCGCCAATCCAGCTACCCAAGCTAAAATCGACCCTAGGCTAGAGTCGAACTCTCGCGCATTAATCATCGTTACCAGTAGCAAGATGAAAAACCACGATGGGTCTAGAAACAGTGGGATTCCGAATAGAGAGCCAACTCGCCAACCTGATAGCATCACATTTTCCTTATCTGAGACCTTCCATAGCTCTACATACCAGCATAAAGTAACTCCTATGTTCTGGGCTCATGGAACTGCCACAGGCATCCGCTCACTCAGACGAGTGTTTAGGTCTGCAAGTAGGTCATTGCCACTACGACGAGCTTGCCAAGGACCAGTGTTATACTGATCGATTATCCATTGCCCATTCATCAAGTCTTCTGACTCAGCCAAGGTACCAATGTACTGGATTGGAGTCGATGAGCTAGTGATGTATCGCTTAGTAAATTGGATGCGCCGTCCGATTACCTCTCCACTTAGCTGGGCTTCTCCTAAGTAACCGTCGTCCAAAATATTCCCAGTGATTGTATTCTTGCTTTGAACCAGAGTTGCTTCAAACCGGGTGGGTACTCCCCCTTGCCAGTAAGTTCCGAGCCAAGTGCCAGTTAAGTCTGCCATGAACACCAAATTTTAGTGAGGAGTTAACTAACCATTATAATATAATTTTGGTCTATATAGCAAATTTAGATAAGTAAGTGGTGAGATTAAGAAGAAACCGAAAGAGGAGGAAGACACCGGAACCAATCGCACCTTTATCTCTTGGTTAACACAAACACACTCTAGTGATTCCCCCGTCCAAATTCCCGATTCCCGATTCCCGATTCCCGATTCCCTAATATTTCATAATTGTCTGACCAATACACGATTACACTATCATTGCGCTTTTTGCTGGCACTTTGGCAAATAAAAGTAGCATAGTCTAGCAATAATAATTCATATTAGATGCCATAGAGCAATACCACCTAGCTTATTAGTTGTCAAGGTTACAGGAATGATGATGGATGGGGAAGAATTACTGAAGCGATATGCTGCTGGAGAACGGGACTTTCCAGAAGCTAATCTACAGGGAGTATCTCTGGCGGGAGTAAACCTGAGCCAAGCTAACCTACGACGTGCTAATCTCAGCCAGAGTTGTCTCAAGGGCGCTATTCTTAAAGGTGTCAATCTGCGAGAAGCGAATTTATCTGGTGCTAATCTACAGGGAAGTGACCTGTGTGAAGCCAACCTTATTGTTAGTAACCTGAGTCAGGCAAATCTAACTAAGGCTAACTTGAGTAATGCTAATCTACGCAGTTGCCGCCTGATTGGAGTCAACCTCAGTAAAGCTAATCTGAGTGAAGCAATTCTGAGTGAGGCAATTCTCCAGAATGCTAACTTGAGTCACGCAAAACTGATTAGCACATCCTTGAACCGAGCCAAGCTTTCCCAAGCCCTCTTGGACGGAGCGATTTTGGAGGGAGCATCCCTCAACAATTGTATTCTGATCGAAGCGAATCTGATTGGGGCAAATTTGTCCCATACCCTGCTCAGTGGAGCCAACTTGACTAAGGCCAATCTCAATCAAGCAGACTTGAGTGGTGCAATAGCAAGTGGCTGCACCATGAGAAACACTATCCTAACGGATGCGAATCTCAGAGGAGCAAGGATGAGTTGGACAATTCTCCATGGTGCTAATCTCACCAAGGCTAATTTATACCGAGCTAACCTGTGTTGGTCGAATCTTAGCGAGGCAATATTGATTGAAGCTGTTTTAATTGATGCTAATCTGAATCAGGCTAACCTGCGTGAAGCTAAACTTAGCAAAGCGATTATGCCAAGTGGCAGTCAGCATCAATAGTTGAACCCAGTTTTTGATCAGCCCTGGCTTGTTTCACACATCAAATCGAAACGCTATAGCAAAATTAACAACTGATATTATGTCTGGTTATAAATTACCACTTAATAATTACAAATAACCTGTTAATAATTAATTGTAAAATGTTACTAATTACCTTTTACAATTTACTAATTACCTGTTACCTGTTACCAATTACCAATTACCAATTACCAATTACCAATTACCAATTACCCTCAATCATTCCATTAATCAGCAAAGCTGTGCAACCCAAACCACTTATCCAGTAAAGGTCTTCAGCAGTAACAATTGTGCTAACTCGCAAAAGCCCTCAGATTCTTTAGCATAAGTGACATAGGCTGGCACGCATCTGCAACCAACTCGACAACATCCAGCCCTGGCCAGGGCATTAGACTCTGATTCGAGTGGAAAGTGTTCGACAATTCAAAAAGGGGAGGCAACACCGTCTGGAAAAGGAAACACGCTACTATGTTGCTTCTTACGCCCTTGTCTGCTGAGTCCTTTGCCCAGGGCATCCCTTGGATATTGGGGTGTAGAGAACAAGGTTGATTATGTGCGCTTCGGTTACTCAGGGTGAAGATGCTTCACGTATTCCCATGCATCAGTTACCTCAAATCTTTGCCGTTGCTCGTAACTTTGCTCTAAATATCTATCGTTCTCATGACTTTTCAAATATGGCTCAGGCTCAAAGACGGTGCCAGTTTGGACTAGACACACAAAGAGCGCATTTTCAGAAATGTTATAGCCCTGGAAACAAGCACTGTCTTTAACTAAGACTTTCAGCTAGTTTTGCGTTCACAACTCATTTAGAAACGCTATATCTGATCATTGTGTTGTTTTTTTAAATAAACTTTAACAAAAATTAACATAATGATCATGAATCACGTTTATCATGTGTATAAATAATACAAACACTAAATAAGTGAGGGCAATTCAAGGGAATCTGTTTGCAGAAGATGGCGAAGATGGGGAAGATGGGCAAGATGAAACTGGCGGAGATTTTAGTCATCGGTTGGAACCTCCGCAATTTTCCTGACCTCCTCTGACAAAATTTTATTTCTATGACAATGGGATGCACCTACTCAAATTACCCATGACTCATGACCCATTACCAATTCCTCATTACTAATTCTTCCCTAGCCATTACCTATTATTCAGGGGATTTATTTGTTGTAAATCTACCGAATAATTGGTATTTGCTATTAGTTGTCATGGAGTGCTCTACAGCTTTTTTAAAGCTTTCACAATTAATTGTTGGATTTAACGCCACAATGAAAAATTGACTTAAAGGGATTATAGAAATAGTTTTTTAGACATCCGAGGAAAAAGCTTTGCTGATCAACACTCCAAGATTCAACAAAACATCGGTTGAGCGATTAGTAAATTTTTGGTCAAATCGCTATGTACCCGATTTATCAATTATTGCTTCCAAAAATGGTGTTTTAAAGATTTATGATTTGCTAGAATTTGCTTCCAGAAAGGGGCGCAATAAAACGGTTACCAAGTTACAGCGTTTAATCCAGATTAACTGTGAGTGTGCGGGAATTAAAACAGATGCTATGTTCTCCTATATTCCTAATGTGGTTAATTTGACCGAGGCTAAGCGAATTGCTGAATTTGTTTGCTCCGTTTACGAAAAGGTACTGGAAATTTACCAAGAGCAATCACCGAATCCTAGTTTAATGGCAGCAATACGACTAGGGGAGACAATTAATTTCTTCACAGATTTCTCTAGCCCGTGGACAATGGTAGCGCTAGAGTTGCCAGCTATAGAAAAGCTAGCCACCTCTCTCGAACCTGTATTGCGGCAACTGCGGCAGCAACATATATCAGCAAAAGACCGTCGAGCCATTGGTTTTGTTACCACACAGTTTCACTTCAGCACTCAGTTAGTACTCAATCGGCTGACATTGCCAGAACAAATTTTGCTCAGTCCCTACTTTAAGTTTGTCGAGGAGCAAGTTTCTATCCCCTGGCAACGAATCTGTAATGCAGCGGCTTTGCATGATTTTAACTCACCTACCTTAGCCTTAGTGGAGCAACTCTTACCTGTTAGTCAGGATATTGCTCAGACTGTCTACCAACGCACAGAGGAATTGCACTCTGGTCATTTTAGCCGTCGGGGAGGGTTGGACGATCCAGGAATTAAGGCTTCGACTATCAGAGATTTAGAAATGTTCCAGGGTTACCTATGGCTATGTGCTTTGGAGGGGAATATGACATCAATAGAACAGGAACTGTTGCCGTTGTGTTTACTGGTATTTCCTAGCGTAGACGTAAGTTGGAAGCTGGCGGAAAAAATGTTGCAGTTGCTGGTGGATGAACTAAACGCTCGTATAGAGTCAGATCAGATGTACCTCTTGCTTCCTTATACTAAAGGACTGCTGGAGTTATTCTCTGACCTGGAGCAGAAGGCGTTATGATATCATCTAGCAGTCCTAAATCTTGGTGGCAGGAACAAACTTCGTCCCGGAAGCGGTCAGACTAGTGCAGGCAGGCAGAAATAATACCAATTCTTCAAAGTAGGACTACAGATGCAGATGGCCAGGGTGCATCTCATATTTGTAAAAAAGACGGGAAGTGTGGGGCCCGGGCGCGGGGCCCGGGCGCGGGAAGTCTGGAGATTTTATTAGAATTTTTGCCTAATTGCATGCATTAAGATGCACCCGATGGCCAGATGGGGAGATGGCCAGATGAAATTGATGTGTAGGTGTGTAAGCCCTAAGAATTGGTATAACTCCCCAGGCGGATCAGGTGGCTTACTGCAGAATAGGGCCAGATGTCAGTTTGAACCTAAAATCGCTAGTCTAACTGGTAGTAACCTTCTTTAGTTTCCTTATGGCTACCTTGGGCTTACATCATTTCGCACCCAAACTAAAAAAATATATAATTATAGCATTATCGGCTGCTATACTCCCGTTATGTTTTGCTAGTGTGACCTTATCCCAATCTAGTGATAATGATAATCCCAATCCATTGGAACTGACTGCTCCTGATCCCCTCCTTCCTTCCTTATCCCCAGACGAACCTCTCAACCCCTCCGAACGTTCTAGACTCAAGCAAGCGTTGGATGAACTGAATGCTGAAGCTGAAGCTGAATTCAAAGCTGGTAATCAATCCAAAGCCTTTGACATCTGGTATCGGGAAATCCGGCTGCGGCGAGTGCTAGGGGATCCCGTGGCAGAAGTGCAAACCTTGGGCAGAGTAGGAGGAGTTGCCTGGAATGAAAACAATAAGCAGTCAGTACAACTAATTACGGCACGCTTGGAAGAGATTCAGCAGGAAAATGAAGCAGAAGACTCGATCAATCTGCCACTGTTAAAAGCTTTGGGTAAGGCTTATGAACAGATTCGATTGCCAGGACAAGCTTTGACAGTCTATGAGCAAATTCTCGCTGATGCTCGAAACCAGGGCGATATGGCAGCGGTTGAGGCTACCTTGAAGACCATGGGTGAATTGCACATGGCTTGGTTTGATTATCCCAAAGCAGCAGAAACCTATGAGGAATTACTGGCTCAAGTTCAGACCGATGTTCCTTTGGAACCGCTTCGCGAACGCATAAATGAAGAAGTGGCTTATTTACAAGAGCTAGCTTATATCTACGACCAAGACCAACAACCGGACCAGGCATTGCCCAAAAAGCAGCAATTAGTGGACATTTACCTAAATCAAGGTAATGATACCCAGATTCCAGCCCTGAAAATTGCGATCGCATCTGACTACAACAGCCTCAATCAACCAGAAAAAGCTAGTCAAACCTATCAGGAAGCCTATTCCTTAGCCTGGTCTCTACAGCAGTTTGCCCATGCTAGCGAAGCACTACAACCTCTAGCACAACTTTACCTTACCTCTAAGCAGCCAGAGTTTGCCTTGCAAGTTTATGAGGTTTTGCTGCAAGTTGAACAACAGTCCTATAATTACTATGGCTTGATGAATACTTACGACAACATTGGTCAAATTTATCTGGATATGAACAATTATCCTCAAGCCTTAGCAGCATTTCAAAAGGGGCTAGACTTGGCTGAGTCATTGCAGCATCGAGAAGCTTATTTTGTCAATAAAATTCAGCTAGTCAATCGGCAAAATTTGTAGTAATATTTTAGGTCTATAGTTGTTAAAATAACGACTATAGTACAGGGAATCGGGAATCGGGAATCGGGAATCGGGAATCGGGAATCGGTACTTGTGTATCAAGTAGTTATCGATGAAGTTGGTATCTTGGCATTGCTGAATTAAGGAATGAATGCGCGATCATCTGTTTTTGTTAAAGCCCCCTAAATCCCCCAATTCTGGGGGACGCAAGAAAGTTTTGTTCCCCCACCGGTGCGCTTTCCGTCGGCGAATTAAATTCGCCACGGGTCGCACCGCAGAATTGGGGGGCTAGGGGGGCGAAACCATACCCATAATCAGGAACGCCGGTATATTTATACCAATGCTGGAAATTAGGAATAAAGATCAATTTCATTTCCCTATCTTCCTATTTCCCTATCTTCCCATTTCCCTATCTTCCCATCTCCGGAGCTAGACAACCGCTTCACTCCTCACCTTGATCTGAATCATCAGAGTCGCTCAAGAAATACAACAATGCACAAATAGCAGCAACAATACCTAACAATGGAGATTCACTAGAGAGGGTTAGAACTAGTAACACAATTTCCAGAAGGGTTTGGAAGCTTTCGAGATTGTTCATGAAAATTGTTTCAGGTGAACTACAATTTCATCAAACCCTGGGGCTAAAGCAGTTCAAACCTTGGAAGCTGTTGAGCTGACATGAGTTATGGCCAACTTATAATTCATTGCCGACTTGTACCTGAGTTGTACCTGAGTTGGGCTGAGTGACTATAAAAGATAGTTATAGTTTGAGTAGTTGATCAGACCGAACCTATGTCTCGCTCACTCAGAGTTCATCCCGAGTATATTGACCAGGTTAAATTAGCCCTTAAGCGCAACGGTTATCCTCGCCAGAAAGACTTAGCTGAGGAATTGGAGATATCTCTATCAACCCTCAATAATTACCTCAATGGCCGACCTGTCGATAACCTGAATTTTCAAGAAATTAGTGAAAAATTGGGACAAGACTGGAAAGCGATCGCTCTTCTAGATCTTGAAAGCACACCAAGCAATAGCAATGTTAATCCAGATCCGTGGAAACCGGATTTAGATCAGGACGAAGCTATCCCTGACGTTGACTATTATGTTGAACGTCCTCCCATTGAAACCACTTGTTATCAAACACTTTTACGTCCCGGTGCCTTGGTGAGAATTAAAGCACCAAGTCTAATGGGGAAGACCTTACTGATAGCTAGAGTGCTGAGAAAGTTGGTTGCCCAGCAGGGCTATCAAACTGTGTATATTAACCTGCACCTGGCTAACCACGCTGACCTTGCCAATCTTAATTCATTACTAAAGTGGTTTAGCTTCTGTGTCAGTGAGAGTTTAGGATTAGCTAATCGATTAGCTGATTACTGGTACGAAGGATTATCGACCAGTAAAATGGCTTGTACCAACTACTTTGAACGGTATTTGCTAAGGCAGGTTAACAGGCCAGTAGTCCTATGTTTGGATGAAGTTGACCGAGTTTTTCCTCACCGTGATGTGGCATCAGACTTTTTAGGAATGCTAAGGGCTTGGCATGAGAAAGCCAAGATGGGTAAACGTTTAGAACGCCTCCGATTAGTGGTAGTTCATTCCACAGAAGTTTATATTCCCGTGACATACTCCTACACTGATCTTTACAGATTCAGTGTAGGCTTCTTACCAAAACCACCTAACGGTTCGGTTACTCGGTAAGCTTTACTAGTGACGGGATGCCCCACCGCCAAATTCAATATATTCCTAGCCGCATTAACATCTCTATCCTCGATATATCCACAATGAGGACAGGAATGAATGCGGTCTTTTAATTCCTTTGGTACTTTTTGACCACAATTAGAACAGTTTTGACTGGTGTTCCGAGGATTTACTGCAATCGTGACCAACCCAGCATTTTCGGCTTTGGTTGACAGGATAGACAGAAATTGACCCCAGCCAGCATCTAGGACGGATTTGGCCATTTTAGTCTTAGCCAATCCCTTTATATTCAACTTTTCATGAGCAATTAGATCGTGATCATCTAACAACCCTTTAGCTGTCTTGAAATGAAAATCTTTTCTGGTATCAGCTACCTTTTTGTGAGCTTTACCTAGTTTAACAACAGCCTTCTTTCTGTTGTTACTGCCTTTCTTAGATCTACTGACAGCTTTCTGAATTTTCTTTAATCGTTTCTGAGCTTTCCGATAGTACTGGGGGATTTGCACCTCTGTCCCGTCGGACTTGGTCAAAAATGACTTGAGACCCATGTCTATACCAACAGGATTTGATACTTGTTCAATCGGGATCACCTCAGGGACAGTATCATCCTGTAATGACAAGGTCACATAGTATCCATCAGCTTTACGTGTAACCGTGGCAGTTTGAATTCTAAATCCGTCTGGAATTGGTCTATGGTAAACCATTTTGACCCATCCAAACTTAGGAAGGTTCAACCTGTTCCCTTGAATAGGGTTTTTGGAAAAAGCAGAAAAAGTTAAAGACTTATACCTGTTCTTACTCTTGAATCTGGGTTTGCCACTTCTCTTGCCATTAGAGTCACCTTTTATGAATCTCTTAAAGGCTAAATCAACCTTCTTGACGCAGTCTTGTAGTACATTGGCATGAATAGCTTTGTACCAGTGCCTATCTTTCTTTAATTGAGGTAAAGTTTTTTTCTGTGAAAAGTAATTAGGATTATTTCTAAGTTCAGGCAAATGGCAAATAAGAGGACAGGAGTTAATAGAGCAGCGATTTTGTTCGTACCAGCTAAACCTGTCAGCAAGTAAATAGTTGTATTGGTGGCGCAACATGTCCAGCCATCTTTCTATCTCCATCACTTGCAATTTTGTTAGTCTTAGTCTGTACTGGTACGCCGTTCTCATTGATTTCTCCTGTTTTTCGACCTACTATTAGTATAACAGTCGTGGCAACAGGTATCAACCCATAATGAAAGATCAAAAGCTCGTAGTCAGAGTGACCAATTTTGAGAAAAAGCAATTACAGGAAGAGGCTGATCGTAGGGGAATGACCTGCTCCGAATTACTCAGAAGCTTCATAGCTCGCCTCCCTGTGCCGAAAGACTCTGTGCAAAATTCCTCCCACACTCATACTACGTATTGAGATGTGGGGCTCCTTTTGCCAGAAAGCTGAACCTTAACGAATCCCCGTTTAATGTTGGTGTTCCGATTGAGTTACCGGAATTGACCCAAGAGCAAATTATTGAATTAGCGCAACAATACCAACTTGATTGTACAGCATCTGAGGTTGAGCAATTGCAGGGGTTAGTAGGGGGACATCCCTATTTAATTGGCGAATGCTTTAACCATCTCAAATTTAATGGTACTGGTTACCTTGAGCAAGTATTAAACAATGCTGCCACCGAAGCTGGGATTTATCGCAATCATCTACGACACCTCTGGCAGATGCTACAGCAACATCAAGCTTTGGCTGATGCCTTTAAAGATGTGATTGAGGCCAGTTGTCCGATTCCCTTAGAATCCCGATCAGCTTACAAACTACACAGTATGGGATTAGTGAATTTACAAGGACATCAAGTCACTCTCCGTTGTCAGTTGTATCGGGAGTATTTTCAAGCGCGATTCCAGCAGACCCCATGATGGAAACCCAGACTATGCAAATCTATCAAGTAGGCGGCGCATTACCCCTTAATGCTAGCAGTTATGTCAAACGTCAGGCCGATGAGGAGTTGTATCAATACCTAAAAGCAGGGGAATTTTGTTATGTCTTAAATTCCCGTCAGATGGGGAAGTCTTCTTTGAAAGTTCAAACAGTAAAACGGTTGCAACAAGAAGAAATTGTTTGTGCTTCTATTGATACTACCATGCTGGGGTCGCAACAGATTCCCCCACGGGAATGGTATGGCGGTTTGATTAGTGGGTTGGTGTCTGAGTTGGAACTCTACGACAGCTGGGGGGGCGACATGAGAGCTAAAAAGTAGACTGTATAAGCTTCATAGCTCTCATACCTCGTAAATAATTATCGAGCTTATGACGACTTAAACGCATCAAAGCATAAACTAATTCCCAACATTTATCCATAAAATTAATCCATTTGTGAGCATACATTCCAATATAAAAACTGCTATGCCTTTTAGTTAATCGCCCATAGTTTTTGACTCTAGTAACATAGTTCTGAACTCCTTTTTTATTAATTATTTCTCCTTTGATTGTGGCAATAAAATAAGCAAAAGACATGATGATAACTAAAGATATAAAACGTTTTCCGACTACATTGCTGCCTTCCATATTATATCCACCACTTTTATAATCTCGAAACATTTGTTCAATATTAAAACGTTTTTTATAAGCGGAGATTGCCTCAGAGGCTTCGTTCATATTTGTTAAAATAAACCAACCTTCTTTGGTCACGGATTTTCGATAACTTTTTTTCCATTTACAAGCGACACTAAATCCTGATATTTGTTGAGTTTTTGTGACTTTAACCTTTTCAAAAAATAATGAAATTCCTGGTTTTAACCCAGAGTTTTCTAAGGAGATCCACCCCTGATTTTTTAATTCAATTTGCTCAGATTTTTTAAGTCTTAAACAAAAGTTAAAGCCTTGTTTGTCGAGCCATTCAGCCAATTTTACTGAACAAAATTCTCGGTCTCCTAAAATTACAACTTTATAGTCATCAAATAGCCCTATGATATTTGAAAATAGTTGTTTCTGCTCCGAAAAGTTACTTGAGCCAAATTTTGATAGAAGTTCAAAATAAACGGGAAGTGCTCGGTTTTTATAAATTAAGCTAACCATCAATAAATTCTTGTTATTCCAATTAGTTCTATCGATAGCTAAATAAATTGTTTCCTGTTTATCAAATGTTTGATAGACCCATTCTCTAATAATTGGAAACCACAGTTTTTTGACTTTAAATATTGGTAATGACAAAAATCTCTGTAACTTTTTACGCCTTGAGTTACATTTAATAGGCAAAGGTAGCGGTGCAGCGCGGTCTTGGGGGTTTCCCCCATGAGCGACTGCACCAAGACAAGATTCAGCCATTTTTTCGAGTTTAACATTTTTGATATCTTGTACAATAATTACTACAAGGTAAAAAAACAATAATTGAGATTCGGAAAGTAGATTTTTTAGATGTTTTTGATATAATTCTTGTATCATTCTCGATTGGTAGGTCGTATTGACAATTTATGACCTATCTTTTTTTACCATAATTCGCTCAATTTAATATATATCAAGGGTTACAGGCCGCTTGTCGCCCCCCCAGCTACGACAGGTTTGATGAATACCATTGGCTTCAACAGCACCAAAAGATTTCTCCGGTACAGTGCTTTGGTAAGTTTATCAAAGAGGTATTGTTTGAATATATTGCTCAACCAATTGTTATTTTTATTGATGAAATCGATAGTGTTCTGCAATTAAGCTTCAAAGATGACTTCTTTGCCCTAATTCGAGCTTGTTACAACAAACGGGCGGAAAATTCTGCCTATAATCGCCTTAGTTTTGTGCTGTTGGGGGTGGCTACACCAGGGGATTTGATTGGAGATAAAGACCGAACCCCTTTTAATATTGGACGGGCGGTAGAGTTACATGGCTTTCAAAGAGATGAAGTTGAGCCGTTAGTCAGGGGATTGGCGGGACAGGTCAGCAACCCCCAGGCTGTTATCCAGGAGATATTAGACTGGACAGGAGGACAGCCCTTTCTTACCCAAAAGCTGTGTCAGTTGGTGGTTAGTTCTGCCTCGGTTTTCGATCCCTTAAAAAAGGGGGAGAAGGAATGGATTGAGAAATTGGTGCGATCGCATGTGATCTCGAACTGGGAAGCTACCGATGAGCCAGAACATTTGAAGACCATACGCGATCGCATTCTCAGTAATGAGCAACGGTCTGCCTACTTGTTGGAATTGTATCAGCAGGTGTGGCAACAGGGGGAAGTTGTTGCTAATAACAGTTTTGAGGAAGGTAAGTTACAGTTATCTGGATTAGTATTCAAGCAGAGAGTTGGAGCTTTTCCAGTTCTTAAAGTATATAACCGTATCTACCATCAAGTCTTTAATCAAGACTGGATTGAACAAGAATTAGCTGCATTACGTCCCTATTCAGAAGGGTTTAGGGCTTGGGTGGCGTCGGGATGTCAGGATGAATCGCTATTGTTGCGGGGGAAGGCTCTCAAGGATGCTCAGGCTTGGGCGAAAAGAAAGAATTTAAGTTATTTGGATCAGCAGTTTTTGGCGGCCAGTGAAAAGAAGGGGATTGAGGAGCAAATTGCTCAATTAGACAGAGAGAGGAAGGATCGGGAAGCGACCCAGAAGAGAAATCAGGTACTAACTGAGGCGAATCGGAAGGCTCAACGGCGGATTCAGATTGGCGCTGTGGTGCTCAGTATAGCTGTGTTGGGAGCAATTGTTTCAGGATTAGTGGCAGCAAAAGAAGTGATCATGGTAGCGGAAGCTAAAGCTGCTCATAAAAAAATCAAAGAAGATATCCAAACCATTAATAGGCTCTCTGAACTTGCTACAGAACTCCAACAAAAGGGGCTGTATTCTGAAGCACAAGAGGCATGGTTTCAAGTCAGTCAGTCTACACTAATCCAAGAAGACAAACGCAATATCAAGCAAGCCATGCTCCTAGCTTCGATTTCTTTAGCTAATCAGCAACTTAGTCAGAAGTATCAAGAAATAAAACAGAATAGTAAAGCAACCGAACGTTGGAATGAGGCTACAAAAAAAATTGAACAGATAGAAGAAAAAAATCTCTTATCCTCACAATCAAATGTAAATGTCCCCGAAGAATGGGCAATTTACGTTCATGTCAAAAGAGTCCAGGGGAGTATACTGAGGAAAGAAGGGAATATAGAGGAAGCATTACAAGCTTACAAGCAAGCCTTTGATAGACTTGATACTGCTTGGAAAAAGTTTCCAAACGTTGATCTCGATACAGAAATTCCTATACCTAGCTTTCTTCCTCAACAACAGTCAATACTTTCAACGAATGCCGTAGAAAATTTTCATCGAGAATACATTGAGTTACTATCTGAAAACGGTCAAGACTATCAAATGGTCAAAAACTCTCTTTTCAATCACTTCCTAGCTGAACTTCACTTCTTTATGAAGTCGGCAAACTGGAAAGATGCTGACCTAAAAAATGTTCGTATCATGCTTTACATAGCTGATCGAGAAAAAGAAGGTTGGCTCAATGTCGAACATATTGAACAATGCTCCTGCCAAAAGCTACTTACTCTTAACACCCTTTGGGTCAAACACTCAGATGGCAAGTTTGGCTTCAGTGTACAAAAGCAGATCTTGGACAAAATTATTGCTGAGCGTGGCTTACCCAAGGGAGAGTATGATAAATTATTAGATGAAACATGGTACGAGTGGTGGGAAAAAGTCAACTGGTTTGCAGAAATTTTCAACAAAAACAAAGCCGAGGAAGGTCACTTACCCTTGGCACCGTGGAACACCAAGGATAATCGTACTGCGACTTTCCGGGGAGGAGACCCCCCAGTGACTCCTTGGCGCAAGTCTTTTCTGAGTGTTCTATTCTCCCGTTGCGACTGGTAGACTTTAACATCCTGTAGCTAACCGCTCAAACTATAACCTTAAAATTATCAATTTTAAGGTTATCTTGGCGGTCATTTACTTACTAATTATCCCATTCTTCCGAATCATCAATCATACCGGGATTAATTAGGGTAATATCATACTCATCCATTTGATCTACTGGATCAGTTGGGGTATTCTCTCGCTTGAGTAGATAATATTTAGCACTGACCTTAGGCGCAAAAATTACCTCATCTTCATCTTCGAGATCATGGGCTTGAAGCTTACGACCATTGATTAAAATGCCATTGGAACTAGCCTTACCTTTGAGGTTACCATCAAAAATTCGGTAGTAGGGACTACCATCAGAACGTCTACGCCTTACTAAGGTGGCATGTCGGCGAGACACAAACTTTGAAAACAGGCGGATATCAGACTCTGGATCTCTACCGATAGAATATACCTCCTCTTCCAAAGGAATCTGCTTGCTTCCCTTGTCATCCTCAATAATCAATAAATGGTTGTGGTCAGATTGTGTAGCCATGAATCGCTCGTGATCAAAAGGGTAATTGGTTGAGAACAATGCTCTTATTTACTTACATTGACACAGCTCTCAACCAGCTTGCGACTGACTTAGGAATTGCACAGTAATAAGTTTACCATTTGTGCATACTAATTCAGAGGTGTAACTCTTGCTGCTCAAGGAATGGCGTTATTAAATCCTTGTTTCAACTAACCTGTAATAGGTAAGTTATTTTTGCGCGATTCCTTAGGTACTGATTTACCTAGAAAACTCTCCTGATTGCTGAGCATTATCTGATTATCCCTTGAATCAATAAAAGTAAACTACCAGACGCGAAGCTTACCCTATGGCGGTGGCTTCCGACGACCCAGGATACTGTAGCCTTCTGAAACCTTGCTGCTCTGATGGTCTATTATAGGTATTCAACTGGACTTGATCTAATTCCGTAAACGGGTTAGCAGCAGTGAATTTGTGACAACACTGATTGAGCTGAAAGCCATGAAGGCACCAGCAGCAGCAGGAGAAAGTACCATGCCAAATCCTGGTAGTAGCCCACCAGCGGCAATGGGAATACCCAATATATTGTAACCGAATGCCCAAAACAGATTCTGGCGGATTTTGTTGAAGGTGGCTCGTGATAGATCTATGGACTTGACCACATCGAGCAAGTTATTTGTGATCAGAATAATTCCTGCTGTTTCCGCTGCCACATCGGTTCCCCCATGCAAGGCAATCCCAACATCAGCTTGTGCTAGAGCTGGACTATCATTGATGCCATCTCCCACCATAGCCACACAGTTTCCCTGGTCTTGAAGGTTTGCGATCGCATTAGCTTTGCCATCGGGAAGCACCCCAGCAATAACATCCTCTGGCTCTATTGACAAAGTTTTGGCCACAGCAGCCGCCACTTCGGGTCTGTCACCAGTTAGCATCATCACCCGCAATCCCTGGTCTTTGAGGTGTTCTACTGTTTGTTTAGCCTCGACTCTCGGAACATCATTCACAGCAATTAACCCAACTAGTAGCCCATCAACGGCTACGTAAACTACTGTTTTCCCCCCATCTGCCAAAGCCTTGACTTCAGCTTGAGCAGTATCACTGATGGTAACACCCTGCTTACTCAACCAGTCTGCACTGCCAAGCACTACCCGTTGGTTTTCTACTAAAGCTGATAGTCCCAATCCTGGTTCTGTGTAAAAATCTTGAGCCCCTAACATCGGTAACTGTTGCTGTTGAGCTTCGGTAAGAATTGCGCTACCTAAGGGATGGGATGTGCCACTTTCTGCTGCTGCTGCCAGTTGCAGCAATTGGCTAGCAGAAGATAGAGCAATGGTTTTCGTACCAATAGCGCTCTGTTGGTCATTCTCTGTCTCAGGTTGAATCAGCAGGCAATCGGTAACCGTAGGTTGACCCTGAGTTAGGGTACCAGTTTTGTCAAAAACCACAGTATCCAGCCGATGCACCTGTTCTAAAATGTCACCACCTTTGATTAATAAACCCCGCTTTGCCCCCAGGCTGGTACCGACTAGAATGGCGGTAGGTGTGGCTAGACCCAAGGCACAGGGACAAGCAATCACTAAAACTGCGATCGCTAATTTCAAACTCAACAGTAATGGAGAAGCCGCCATGGTTGACCAGACCTCTGGCCAGATTTTAGTCCCAGCCACGTACCAAAATAGGAAGGTTAAAAATGCGATCGCCATCACCCCGTAGGTAAAATACCCTGCTACCAAATCCGCTAACTGCTGTACTGGCGCTTTCCGAGTTTGCGCTTCCTCCACTAGTGCTACAATTTGTGCCAGAGTAGTTTCCCTACCAGTACGGATTGCCTTTACCACCAGCACTCCCGATTGATTCAATGTACCACCAGTAACCATGTCCCCTGGTTGCTTCAATACTGGTCGGGATTCCCCCGTCAGCATTGACTCATCAATCGATGACACTCCCGTAATCACTTCCCCATCTACAGGAACTTTTTCCCCAGGTAATATCCTTAAGCATTCTCCCACCCGGACTTGCTCCACAGGAATTTCGATACCCGTTTGATCACCTTCTGTACTGTCTAATGTTCCAATCAAACGGGCGACCTGAGGCTGTAGGGATAGCAAAGACTCAAAATCAGCAGTAGCTTGATATCTTGCTCCTTGCTCTAAGGTCCGACCTAAGAGAATAAAACCCAGCAACATCACTGGCTCATCAAAGAAACATTCCCATCCCAGGTTAGGGAATAGTAATGCCACACAGCTAGTGGTGTAAGCCGTCACTGCCCCCAGTCCGATCAACGTATTCATATTGGGAGCACCGTGCCACAAACCGCGCCCACCCTCCACTATAATAGAGCGTCCAGGTAATAATAGCGCTAGAGTTGCCAGTCCCCAATGGAACCACAAAGTACTCAATACTGGCAGCATTGGTCCATGGAACCAATGACCGATATGTCCGACTGTAGAGAAGACAATCAGGACAGCAGCAATCACTAGTTGCTGGCGGTATGCTCTAGCTTCTTGCTGATGTCTCTGGGCTGGTGTTAACCTATCCTGGCTCTTAGTTCCCTGTTCAGTTTCAGGTAAACGGGGTTGACTAGGAAACCCTTTTGATGTAAGCAGCTCAGCTAAGACAGTTGGTTCCACCTCACCAGCTTGATACTCGACCACAGCTACCCCAGTTACCAGATTGACACAGGCTTTCGATACTCCAGGGTTACTGCTCAGTTGCCGTTCCACCACACCAACACAACCAGCACATTTCATGCCAGTTACATCTAATGTGATCGTTTCTACAGGCAAAGCTGGTTGGGTTAAGGTAGTCTTGGGATAAGTTGGGATAGATTTTGGCATAGATTTAGTGAACAGCTTCAGGAATAGTGGCAAAGCCTAGAGGATTAAGAGCAACATATTCCTCTAATTTCCAGCTTAAGCTAAGAGCTGCTCAACTAGGCTACAGTGGGTATTATTAATGGTTATCATTATTTTATTTTTTATGTTAATCACGACAGCAGAACACTTGGAAAAAAAGCTCCGTCAGCTTAGATAATCGAGATAGCACTAACTTAAGGGTTTCGACAAGTTTTGGAGGTATGAATAGTGTAGAAAAAAAAGCCCCAAATCAATGAGCTTTGCCAGCAGCTTAGTCAATAGAATTGCGATTGCAATTTCCCCATAGGTAAAGTACTCGGCTAAACTATCCCCTAGCTGCTGTAATGGAGCTTTCCAAAATTAATTGATACTCCCAGGTCGCGCTAACATTGGATTTTCAGAGTTGACCCCAGGGCTAACGATACCTTAAAACGCCCGATCCCGATTTTTAAAAAATCTGTTCGCGTAGCGTGGCCGAACGCGCACGCGTGGCCTAAAGGCCAAAAGGCCAGGAAATATGAAGGAAAATATCAAGGAAATATGAAGGAAATATGAAGTATTTCAAGAAACGAGCACTTATGAATTTACTCTCATGAAGGGAACTTCCCTGAAAATCTAGTAAGTCTCACTTGTAAGTCTCAACTTAGACGGAGCAAATGACACAGAAATATACAGAAGCAGACACAGAAGCGTTTTACGATCACGAAGACAGCATGTATCGTAGCTTCTGGGATTCTGAAGGCAGTTTACATTGGGGCTATTTTGACAACTTAGCTGACGCTCGTGCTCAAGACTTTGTCCCAGCTTGCCACCGTTGGAATGAATATATGCTCGCCTGCAGTGGGCTGACTAGTGAATCTCGGGTACTTGATATCGGTTGCGGCAACGGCAACACCGCTATCTGGCTAGCCCAGCAGACAGGATGTGAAGTTGTCGGCATTGACATCAGTGCAGTCCGGGTTGGCAATGCCAACGCTTTGGCTCAGGAGTATCCCTCCCTACGCCTGTCCTTTCAGAAAGCATCAGTAACTAGCCTACCTTTCTCAGACAATTCCTTTACCCATGTGTGGAGCCAAGCCACCATTTACCATGTCCACCAGCGAGAGCTAGCTCTGAAGGAGATTTACCGTGTTCTTCAGGAACAAGGCATCTTCCTGTTCGATGATCTGATCACTCCAGTGTCCGAGATCAGCCCAGAAGGCCAAAAGCACGTTTATCAACGACTACTGTTTGAACCAACATTTAGCTATGAGTCCTACGCAAAAACACTCAGAGAAATTGGCTTGATGGTGTTGGAAGCTAAAGACTTGAGCGAACACCTCAATAAGAGCTACCAACTGTTGTCAGAGCTAGCTCTGAGCAAGTATCCGAAACTTAGCGCTTCCTATGATAAGATGTGTGCGGCGATTGTAGCTCGGGAACTGGGATGGAGTTTCTATCGCTCTCAAAAGGTCAGCGATCGCCTCTCGTGGATCTACGAAACCAATGAGGAAAAAACCTTACAGGATAAGTACGATGCTTGGGCTACCATTTACGATGCTGACTTAGACGAGCCCTATCGCTGCTCTCCCGTTCAATCCGCAAAGGCTCTGGCAAACGTACTGCCAAATAAAGCAGCAAGCATTCTTGATGTTGGTGCAGGTACAGGAATGGTGGGTGAGGCTCTGGCAGAGCTAGGATACACCAACATTACAGCAGTTGACCTCTCCGAGGAAATGCTAGAGGTAGCTAGGAAAAAGCAAGTTTACACTGCCTTGCACCAAGCAAACGTGTCAGAAGCTCTAACCTTCTCTACTCCTGAGGCATTCGACGGGATTTTGGCGGTGGGGGTATTCACCTTTGGTCACGCCCATCCTCAAGGGTTGCGAAACTTATTCGAGCTATTGAAGTCTGGAGGATATTTTGTCCTAACCCTGCGAGTTGACTACCACGAAAGCAACGATTCATTACAAGAGGTTGTCCAAGAGCTTTCATGGAGTATAATCGATCGAGTAGAGTTTAACATCTTTGAAACAGAACCAATGGTTGCTCTAGTGCTGAAAAAGCACTAATTGCTGATAGTTTAAGGGAAAATCATGGCTACACCATGCAAATACTATGACGTTCCATTAAAAAAGCTGAACTCAAAAAATGCTGAAGGATTAGGAACTGTATTCACGGATTTTGAAGATGTTGAAATAGAGTTGTGTAAATGGCCAAACCCAGGAAAACGACCTCTTATTGCTAGGGGGGGTTATGGTACATTTATTGAAGACGAGTTCAAAGTATATTGGCGTGGTTCTACCGTGCTTTCCGCTGACCATAAAAATGCTCGCGGTGGTGCAGCAGGAAAGGCTATAGTTGATCCTGAGACTAACTCTAACTATGTGCTAGTGAATTGGCTTAGCGCCCATCTAGATGCAGGAGAGGCTTTTATTCCTAAAAATGGTGAACCTAGCATTTTTTTATTAGCTCCTCCTGGGGACAATGTCAAACCAGAAGATTTTGTAGCGCTTTACTCCGATGGTAGTTACGGCATATCAATTCATCCTGGAGTATGGCACACAGCTCCCCTACCGCTTTCTGGAGAAGTAGTCTATAAAAATAAGCAAGGCAGTATCTATGCTACAGTAGATTGTCTATTGTTGAAGGAGCAAGATACTTGTCTAAAGATTCCCCTTCGTAAACCTGAAGAAGACTGACAATATAGATAGCCAACACAGCACGGAATAGATAGAAACAGATGATTTTCTATAATTTGAAGTGCAAGTATTTTCCTTAGCCGCTTCTAAAGGAGCTAGAGCGCCAGTTACAAAAAAATTCGCCCCCCTAGCCCCCCAAGTTTGGGGGGAAATAGACTTAAAGTCCCCCATAATTGGGGGATTTAGGGGGCTTAGGGTGGGAGGGAGAAAGGTAAATCGATGTATTTTCTGGAAAATGATGTGTAAAAAAATGTGTCAACTTCTATTACTGAATAGCTGCTAAAAATCGCCTATTTAGTAATCATGGCAGACGAAAAAAAATCCGTATTTATAGACTCATAAATCACTGAAGAACCGAAGTGATTTAGGTTTTTAGTGATTAGTGGAGCGATGGTATAGCAATCTCAAATAGAGAGCGTAAAATGCCAATGGCTAAGTCCAGAAATAGGCTCGTTCACGTCAATTGAATTTCAATTCATTCAATTCATTCAATTCATTCATTCAACTCAACGGAGAATAAATCATGGCGACCATCAAACTAATGCACGCCAAGCTACATCGAGTGCGTGTAACTGAGGCAAACCGCCACTATGTGGGCAGTGTCACGATTGACTCCGACTTGCTGGCACAGGTAGGGATCCTACCCCTCGAAGAAGTAGAAATTGTCAACATTGACAATGGCAATCGCTGGTCAACCTATGTTTTGCCAGGAGAAGCAGGTTCAGGAAAAATTTGTCCCAATGGAGGGGGAGCGCTACTGTGCAAAGAGGGAGATACCTTGATTATCTGGGCAAACGAGCAATGCGATCGCGCTGAAATTTTGAGTAGCGGACACCAAGCGCGGGTACTGATTGCTGATGAAAACAACTGCTGTCAAGAAGTTTTTTACCAGACTCTCACCCCTACTCTCACCCCTAATGGAGAGAAACTGGAATACAACGGCTATCAAACCAGTAACGGCAAACAATTGACCTCTAAGTCAGAGGTAATGGTGGGGGCTGAAGCCTAGTTTTCCAGGAATTACGCATTTGCCTCCTAAATACCCCAAAATTGGGGTATTTTGACATCATTACTTTCCATAAATATCCATAATTTGGTAGATAGGGGTGCTAAATACACTTAAGCGCGTAAGTCCTGTTTTCAAATAAATCGGAAGCAAGTAATACAAAGCATAAAGGTGAAAGATGACAACCCTACTTCGGCAACTCAAAGCCGCTTTTCGGATTGAATCAGTTGCAGTGAACAACAACGGTGTACAAGTCACTTGGAAAGATGGTCATCATAGCTTTTACCATAACCTCTGGCTGCGGGATGCTTGCCACTGTCCCGAATGCTTCCAGCAGGATACATTGAGCCTTAACAGCTCAGAAGGGGAAGGACATGACCCCCTGAAAATGCCACTCAATCCCATCACTGAAGCGGTCAAGATTGATCGTGAAGGCAATTTGGATATAGTCTGGGGCGGTCAAGAACCTGGACATCACAGTGTATTCGATCCATCTTGGCTGCGAGTTCACTGTCAAACAGACCCCGCTCTCAAACAGCGACGAAAACCCCAACTGTGGGATTCATCAGTGTCCATCCCTCATTTCGATTACTACGAAGTGATGAAAGACGATTGGGCACTGTTGCTGTGGTTGGACAAGATGCTGGAATTGGGAGTAGTCATCATTGACAACGTGCCCAAGAATCGAGAAAGTTTTCAGGCACTGATAGAGCGGATTGGACCGATCCAAGAACGATATCATCCCACCCATATCTTTACGTTGGATACAGCAAACAAACTGGCAGGGAATATTCACCACGCCTATCAGTATATGCAACGTTTACATAATCACACAGACCATGTGTCTTACAACGTTCCTCCCAGACTGCAATTTCTCGGATGTATCCAATACGACAACCCAGACTATGACAAACAGGCATATTCCACGTTAGTGGATGGATTTAAAATTGCCCAAGTTCTCAGAACCCAACAGCCAAAATTCTTCGAGTTGCTGACCACAGAGTATGTGCCAACAGGTCGCCGTCGCCTGGGTGTGGAAGAAAAAGTATCTAAGCATGAAATTGGCACCAAGAAGTACCAATGGGAAACTTATCATCGTCAGCATGTAATTAATTTGGATGAAACGGGTGAAGTCTACCAGATTCGTCACCATGAAACAGACCGAGTGCCACTAGAGGTTTCTCCTGATAAGATTCAAGACTTATATGCAGCCTACCAAGCATTTACAGCGCTAGCTGAAGCTCCTGAATATAACGCCGAATTTCTGATCGCTCCGGGACAAGTATTAGTTAACGACAACTGGCGATTACTCCACGGGCGTACCGCCATTCATAATCCTCAGCTGCGACGAGTTTTACTGGGAGCCTACATGAAGCCAGAAACATTCCGTAGCAGGCGGCGACTGTTACTAGGTAAGAAAAGCGGTATGTCAGATATCTGGTTAATGGGATGCTCAGACCGTGCTTTAGAAATTCTGGCAGACCGCACCACAATCTAAAGAAACGACATACATAGCAGCTTGATACATAGGAGCTTGAAATTAACATGACCACGCTACTTCGACAACTCAAACCTGCTTTTTGTATCAAATCCATGGCAACCAGTGACAATGGCGTAGAGATCACTTGGAAAGATGGCCATCAAAGCTTTTACCATAATCTCTGGCTCCTAGATAGCTGTCGCTGTCCTAAATGCTTTCAGCGAGATACCTTAAGCCTCAATAGCGGACATGACCTCCTCAAAATTCCTTTAAACCCAACTACTGAAAAGGTGACAATTGATCCTGAAGGGAATTTGGATATTGTCTGGGGTGGTCAGGAAACAGGGCATCACAGTGTATTCGATCCTTCCTGGCTACGAGTTCATTGTTACAATGACCCAGCCCTTAAACAAAAATCAAAACCTCAACTTTGGGATGCATCAGTATCTATCTCTTATTTTGATTATCATGAGGTGATGAATGATGACGACGTTTTATTGTCTTACTTAAATCAGCTCGTCGAACTAGGGGTAGCAATAATTGAGAATGCTCCAAATGACGAACAAAGCTTTCGGGCATTGGTGGAACGGGTGGGGCCTTTACGGCAACGTTATCATCCCACCAATGTATTTACTATGGATAGACAAAACACAGTTGCTCAAGCTATCCAACACTCTTATCAATTGGGGCGTTTAAGAAATCATACAGACGTTACTGCCTTCGATATTCCCACTGGAATCCAATATCTGCAATGTACCCTCTACGACAACCCGGATAACGACAGACAAGCCTATTCTACCGTCGTTGATGGTTTCAAATTAGCAGAGGTAATCAAAACAGAAAACCCCTACTTCTTTGAGCTACTTACCACAGAATATATACCAGCAGGTCGTCGGCGACTCTCTGTAGAAGAGAAACTATCGGAAAATGATTTCAGCCCCCGAAAATACGAATGGGAAGCTTATCGACGTAATCATCTAATTAACTTAGATGAAAATGGAGAAGTTTATCAGATTCGGTATAACCACAACACCAGGATACCTCTAGAAGTTTCCTACGATAAGATTCAAGACCTATTGACAGCCTACCGAAGATTTTCCCAACTGTTACAAGATCCTGACTATAATGCCGAATTTCTACTGACTCCTGGACAGGTGTTAGTAGTTGACAACTGGCGAGTGCTCCATGGACGTACTGGTATCTGGAGTCCTTTCCTGAAACGAACCTTGCTAGGAGCCTACTTGGAGGAAGAAACCTTCCGCTGTAGACGGCGAATTTTGCTAGGGGAGAAAACTGGGATGTCAAACCTGTGGTTAATGGGATGCTCAGACCGTGCTTTGGAAATTCTCGCAGATCGCTATGTTTGAGATGCATAATCTTAATCGATGGGAAGTGAAGCGCTGTCAACAACAAACAGCGCTTGCATCAGAAGATTAAAGCTATTTTTAGGGCGCACCTCGGTGCGCCCTAACTATTATAATAGTTGCTCATTATCACAAATCGGTAATTTATTCCTAAATAATATGCTAGTTATTAAACTGGCACAAGCAAAAAAAATTTTTGTCCTCCCATTTTAATAGAGGTTCCCGAGGGATTGTTAAAGCAGACATAATAGGACTTAAGGCTCGAATGCTGATTACAGTAACAGGGATTGGGCTTAGGAATCGAGTCAGTAGCTGCTCACTGTCTAACCAAGCACCAACATTGATATCCTCTTGACTCTAACCGTTACCAGAGGAGGATTATGGCTAATTTTTCAAGGATTTGCCCATAATCCCAGGCTCTAGTATTGAATATAAATATATAGTGTAAGAGTCTTGAGTTAGGTACCGCTAACAACAGCTAGCTTGAAACGTCCTAATAACTCCTCCTAGGCAGGAGTGTACTTGAACTAACAAACACCAATTACCACTCACCAATCACGACTCACCAATCACGACTACTGCCACCATTTCATCTATGAGGGAAACTGATGGTCTTATCTTTGAAAATCGTACATGATACCTTCCTAAAACAGCAACCTGTACCCAGCCAGAAGATCGAAAATGAAGAGGATAAAGTTTGGGTCAAAAAAGGCAGGGAACTAGAGCTGCACAGCTGGGTAGACCTCAAAGAAGAGAAGTCTTACCTGCGGGTTGCTTTGACCAAAGATGAATTTAATGGCAAGAATACCTGGTACGTCTACGAACCCCATGTGGAAGTTTGGGATGACGACAAGCAGTTGTTCCCTAAGAAAATATCCATCAAGGTCAGGAATGTTACCTCCTGCTCCACAGAAGTGGTTCGGGGGCTAGACAAACAGATTATTGATGAAATGAACCGACTCATCCCGAATGTACTAATCAGTTTTGATGATTTAGATGTGGAACTAGGTCCTGCTGTCTGGGCTATGCTGCAACCCGCTGCCAAAAGAGCCCTCGAACGTGCTATTCAAGACCGGGGCGTTCCCATGGTAATCAATTCAGCCTATCGCACCATTGCCCAGCAATTAGTGTTATATAACCACTACAGAAATCGCCGTTGCGGTATTCCCATTGCTGCCCGTCCGTCTCGAAGTAATCACCAAAGTGGTCTAGCCATTGATATTTCAGATTACCTGAGCTGGCGACCTTACCTCCAGAAGTACGGCTGGCGATGGCTCGGTTGGGGGGACCCAGTTCATTTCGACTACGTAGGCGGACGGACCCGAGACATTCGCTCCCTAGCAGTGCGGGCATTCCAGCGAGTTTGGAACCGCTATAATATCAATGACCGGATTGCCGAAGATGGTTCCTACGGACCATCAACCGAGAGACGACTAAACAATAGTTTTTCAGAAGGGTTTTCGATCTCGGTACCCCCCAAGACCGAATCTGACAAGTCAATACAATTTCGGGTACTGCGCCTAAGCCAACCTTACATGAAGGGAGAAGACGTACGTGCTATTCAACAAGCCTTGGCCAAAGCAGGCTATAGTCTGGAGCCGGATGGTGTCTATGGACCAGGTAGTGAGGGAGTTGTAAAGCAGTTCCAAGAACAAAACGGCTTAGATGTAGATGGAGTTGTCGGCCCAGCAACCCGTGCCAAGATGGGACTTTAATCGAGAACCATTGACCCTAACCCAATGGTCAATGGCAAAACAATGTATCATTCATTCACAAGTTCCAGAGGTATTCATCATTCCTAAGTCATCATTGATTGTTTCATTGATTGTTTCTCCGTAACTGACAATTTAAATGCGAAATGCGTAAGCTATTAGCACGACTTTTTAAAGCTATCTACCGAATTATTTTCCGACCAAAAAACGGTAAACTAAGGAGAAGAGACCAACCCATGGCACGTATTCTAATTTCCGCTGGTCATGACCTCAAAGACCCGGGAGTAGTGGCTTTAGGCACAACAGAATCTCGGGAAATGATACTTACCCGTAATGAAATTGTTAAAGAGCTTGAATTACGGGGAGTAGATTGTATTGTTGTTCCTGACTCTCTCAGTCGTCGAGACACGATTCGATGGATCAATACCAATGCTGTGCCTGGTGACGTAGCCTTGGAAATCCATGGTAATGCCTTTAACGGTTCCCTGCGAGGGGCTCAAGCTTTTTACATCTATGGTAACGATGAAAGGCAGCTGGATGCTCAGCTCTTACTGAATGCCTTACTCCAAGAAATTCCTGAACTTCCCAGTCGTGGCGTTCAACCCGATATCCACTCTCCAAATCGGCGTGGCTTATCCTTTTGTCGTCAGGTAGCAGTCTCTTCGGTACTCATGCAGTTGTGTTTTATCGACAATCCTCAAGACCTAGAGTTACTGCAAAATCAGCGGGAAAAATTTGCCAAAGGGATTGCTCAAGGGTTAATTCAATGGAGCGGTCAGACTCCAAAAACTCCTGAATTTCCTACTATCAATATCTTTATTAAACAACAGAAGTATGACGAAAAAGGTATTTTAATTAATAGCAATGCCTTTATTCCCGTTGATTTAGTGGAAATGCTCGGGATTAGCCTAACTGATCGGGAAGATATTCGCCAAATCAGTTATGGAAATGTTGTCTATGTCAAAGCGGTAGACTTACAGGATTTTAATATAGCTGCATCCTGGGAAAATCAGACAAAAACTGTAATTTTAAATTCACTTCCCCGCACCTTACTGGAAGATGGTGACCAAATTATGGGGATGGGAAATGCCACGGAAAGCCAATTGAAAAGCTTTCTTGAGAAAAACAATGAAGACGGTTTAAAACAATTTCCTGACTTACCCAGACTTTACATAGAAGAAGCGGAAAATGAGTTAGTTAACCACGATGTTGCCTTCTGTCAGATGTGTTTGGAAACCGATTATTTACGCTTTGGAGGGAAGGTCAAACCTGAGCAGAATAACTTCTGTGGATTGGGTACTGTTGAGGCTAGTGCTGCTGGTGCTACATTTCCTGACCCGAAAACAGGAGTTAAAGCTCACATTGAGCACCTGAAGGCATATGCCAGTACTGATATGATTAACGAGCCCCCGATAGTAGACCCTCGTTTTGACTATGTGCCCAGAGGTGTTGCTCCTTCAGTTTATGACTTAGGCAGACGTTGGAATCCAGATTTGGAGTACGGGAATCAGATTATGGTACTTATTAAACAGCTTTATGGTGTTTTTTGAAGGATGAATAATGTAATACGTCATACTTCACACTTAATACTTAACACTTGATACTTCACACGTCATACTCAATTGTTAACTACTGCCTAAAACAAACAAACTCAGAAGCGTACCACTATTCCAGAGACTATGGAGCAGCATGGGAGCTAGGAGATTACGCGATCGCGTGTAAACGAATCCCAAGACAATTCCCAATGTGGCTAGGGGTAGGACTTCTGAGAGACTCAAATGAGCGATCGCAAAAATCAGACTACTTAATGCGATCGCTCCCCAAACTGGTAGATAACGAGTCAAAGAGGGTAACAAGAACCCTCGAAAGATTATCTCCTCAAACACTGGTGCTGCCACAGCTGCTGTCAGAAAAAATATCGTCAAAGCTATGCTGTCCTGTCCCTCCAAAGCTAGGGGCAACAGTGGGTTACTACCGCCATTTCCTTGCCATAACTGTTGGTTAATCAGAGATACCACAATCACCAAGGGGAGTGCTATCAAATAGCCACCGACTCCCCATACAATCCAGTTGCTGCGCCACTTGAAACGAAACCAATCCTGTGGCAGGGGCAAAAAGGGCTTAATGGAAAGGTACATCACTAACAAGCCCCCAAATGCCATGATTAGGTAAGTTAGCAACACATAGAAAGCACTCATCTGTACCGTAAAATTGGCTGGGTTAATCCCAACAATCCCCAGTGAGAGCCCAATTAAAAGCGGTAACAGGAGTTGACCGATGGCGAAAAAACCAAAAATCAGCACTTGCCAAATAATTTCCCCATCCCAAGCTGTTTTCCATGGGAGATTATGATTGGTTGCTAGAAGGGATTGCTGACCTTGAAACAACAACTGACCAACCAAGCACACTAAGATTATCAAACCCAATAGGGTGTTAAATCCTGGGATGACAGCGATAACGAATAATTTGACAATTGCTTGTTCAGCCGTTTCTTGTTCTTGGGTTTGGAGTGACAATAGGTCACTTTGGCGCTGCTGCACTTGATACAGCTGACTCAAAGCGCGATAGCGGAACCAATTATCTAAGTTTTGTTCAATTTTTTCCTCAGCATCTGGTAGTACCAGGGGTGGCTCACTCCATAGACCCATTAATACCCCAGCAGTTTCTAATGAGCCATTAGGGTATGTCTTTGCATCCCAGGTTTCAATAGCAGCATCGGTTTTTCCTTGTTGAGCTTGGAGAATTCCAATACGCAAATCCAGCCGAGCAATCAGCTGTTCGATGTCAGACAATGACTCTTGCAATTGCTGCTGCTCTGAGGGATAGGAGTTTTCGGTCAGGGGAGTGGCTGGTGATTGTGATGGCGCTCCATCATTTGGTGTGGTTACCTTCCCTATGGAAAATTTTTGGAGTTTGGTCAGAACCTTTGACTGATTGGTCTGAGCCAATTGACGGGCTGTTTCATACTGTTTTTGAGCAGATTGAAACGGCTCAGCACCAATTAAAGCATTTCGAGCCACAGTCCAATCTACCTTAGACTCCTGATTAGACTGCTCAGATGTAGCAGAATCAGAGGTTGTTTTCTGCCACTCCCAGCCATGAAGTACTAGATTGGTTTGGCGAAGTTCCAGATTAGTTTGAATCTGGGGCTGACCCCAGCTTTCTACCAGAGAAAGGCCAATTCTAGCGATCGCAAAAATCGTCAGTACAATTAAAACCAACCGTTTTATAGTCATCGAACCCCCCAACACACAAGCATTTTGCTCATTAGTTACTAGTTATTTTTTGCTGCTCAATGGACTACTAACCAATAACTAGTCACCAACTTTACACTGCCAGTTTAGGGATGATCTAGCTAGGTTACAATGACCTTGATGATTCGGAATCATCTGAGTATACCCAGTATACATTTGTCACCCTAGCTGACCCGGCTGAACCATATACCTGCTCATGGAGGAATAAGAGATTGGCTACCCGCGTCGTTATTGTCCGTCACGGTCAAAGTACTTACAACATTCAGCAGATCATTCAAGGACGCAGTGATCAGTCAGTCTTGACCGAAAAAGGTCGTGCTGATGCCCAAAAAGTTGGTACTGCCCTCAGTAGCCTCAGCTTTGATGCCATCTACTGCTCCCCTTTACAACGGGCAAAGCAAACCGCAGATATTATCCTATCCTATTTGCCAAACCCTCCCCAGTTACAGCCATCAGATCAGCTGATGGAAATCGATTTACCCCTTTGGCAAAATCTCCAAAAGAACGAAGTTAAGGAAAAATTCCCAGAAGACTACCAACGCTGGAAAGAACGCCCCCACGAATTTTCCATGGTCATTCCCACAGGGGTCGGGTCTAAAGAACACTTTCCTGTGCTTGAACTATACAAACAAGCAGAGCAGTTTTGGCAAGAGGTTATCCGCCTCTATCAAGGAGGTACGATTTTAATCGTAGCCCATAATGGTATCAATCGCTGCTTAATTAGCAGTGCCATTGGGGTAACTCCTGCTCGTTACCATAGTATCAGGCAATCCAATTGTGGCATCAATGTGCTCAATTTCACTGGTGGTTGGGGAGAAACCGTACAATTGGAATCCCTCAATCAAACCTCCCACTTGGGAGAAACCTTGCCAAGGTCAAGCGCACCTAAGGGAGATATTGACCTTGGGTTGCGTCTGTTGTTGGTGCGCCACGGTGAAACCGATTGGAATCGTGCCTCTCGCTTCCAGGGACAAATTGATGTACCTTTAAATGAAAATGGTCGTAAACAAGGACAGCAGGCGGGTGAGTTTCTAAAAGATATCCCCATTGATTTTGCAGTCAGTAGCCCCATGCTGCGTCCTAAGCAAACTGCTGAAATTATTCTCCAGTCTCACCCCAATGTCAATTTACAAGTTGATGATGGACTCCGGGAAATCAGTCATGGCTTATGGGAGGGCAAATTAGAATCAGAGATTTCCCAAGAGTATGGTGACTTGCTCAATCAGTGGAAAGTTGCCCCAGAAACGGTACAAATGCCAGAAGGAGAGAACTTACAGGATGTTTTGGAAAGGGCAGTGCCATCCTGGAATGGGATAGTTAAATCAGCTACGGCATCTGGTTCTGGATTTCAGACTGGCTTAGTGGTGGCTCATGATGCTATCAATAAAGTAGTACTTTGTGACATTCTTGGCTTGAGTCCAGCATTAATTTGGAGTATCAAGCAGGGAAATGGGGCTGTCAGCGTAATTGATTATCCCCAAGGCTTAGACAAAGCCCCAGTATTGCAAGCGATGAATATCACCACACACCTATCTGGAGGTGTATTGGATAAAACAGCCGCTGGTGCGCTGTAGCTAAACAATACGATCAATTTCCATGCTTTGGGGTAAGTATGTTGAAGGTTGGTTGAAGGTTGACCCTAAGCCAAAGTGTTACAGTCAACCTCGCCGACAAAGGATGCTTAAGGCGAACAACCTTCAACATTAACTTGATGTAGTCAACAGCAAACTGCTAAATGCAAAACTCATCAACACCACACAAGCAAATCCGCACCCATGTTTTCATTTCCGGAAGAGTTCAAGGAGTTGGTTATCGTTACTCCACAATGCTTCAAGCTAAGCATCTAGGGGTGAATGGCTGGGTGAGAAATCTTCTTGATAAGCGTGTGGAAGCGGTGTTTGAAGGGAATACCGCAGCAGTAGAAGCTATGGTGCGTTGGTGTCATACCGGACCGTTAAATGCTGTGGTTGACAATGTGGTGGTTAAGAATGAGACACCGGAAGGTTTGCAGGGATTTGAAATTACCCACTAATCGGTATAGTTGAGCTTAGTTGTCAATGGGTTCGCTTAGCGTGACCATAGGTTAATCTCGTAGCCTGATCTACCGGCAACCCCGTTGACAACTAACCATTGACAACTATAAAAGTCTATACTAGATGCTTATAGACTAATAGATATCAGGAATTAAGGAATTTCCTATGTCTACAGAAGATGCTCCCATCAATAGTGCTGTCTTAGTCACCATCATTGGTGAATCAGTAATTCGAGAAAGCCTTGTGAAGCTCATCAAAAGCCACGGGGCTACTGGTTATACTGTTAGTGATGTACGGGGAGAGGGGGGTCACGGCAAACGCCTAGGAGATATTCCGGGCTACAACACCAATGTTGAAATTAAGACGATCGTATCCCGGGAAGTGTCTGATGCAATTCTGCGTGCTATAGCCGAATACCGGAAGCGTCACGCTTTAATTGCCTACCGACAGGATATAGAAACGTTAAGCAATTAAAGCAGCGATCAAGTGATCACAAGTAATCACCAGTTAGTTAATCTAACCAATCATCGATTTTCTGGCTGCGATAGACACGCCTAGACTTTGGACTTCCCTGATTCTGACTCCCAGTTTTACTTTCACTAGCTTCGGTGGTTACAGGATTAACTTCCCGTTTATATAAGTCTGACTTACGATATTGGTTCTTTAATGGTGATTGCTTCTGGGGTTTAGGCTTGGGGTGTCTATTTTTCCAACCGAGAGTTCTTTGTAAAGACCGCAATTGGGCATGAGCTTCATTGATTTGTTGCAGCTTGCAGTGAGCTTTCTGTTGTAGCCGGGGATTACCAGAAAAACGGTCAGGATGCCATACCCAGGTCAAATCGAGGTAGCCCTGGTGAATCTCCTCCTGTGAAGCTCCAGGCTCCAGCTCCAGGATTCTGTAGTATTTCTCTACCTCTAACATTTACAATATCCTCTTCCGACAGTGACAGGAAAATCAATTAGTAGACACAAAGAAGCCCAAACAAACTTGTCGGGGCAAATTTCACGCTGTGATCAAAACCCTTGAGTCAGTTCCTAACTAAAAAACTCAGGACTTTGACACTTAGAACTAACAAACTTTTTCTTTTATAGCTACCTACTTAGTGCAGGGTAAACACATCTTGTTTTGAAATGCTTACTCGATATAAGAGTGATTTGATAAGTAATTTTGCTTATTAATTTGACAATCTTTTCTGAGTAAGGCTTCTAGAATTTAGATGCGTTTGCCCTGCTAGTTAGTCAAGTAAACAATAAATTTAAGTCTGAATTAATTGCCAGTCAATTGCAGCAAAAAAACACATCAATTTAAGAAATATATAGTTTCTAGTCTTTAGTTAACGTAAGTTCATGGTTTGACAGCAAACCTCTACAGCCTTGATTAGCCCTGATTAGCCCTGATTAGGTAACAAAGGGACAAGGCTGAAAAATAAAATAAATATTAAAATAAATCTAAAATAAATCTAAAATTAGTCCAAAATGGCTATGCATTATGGGATAATTATAAGATTGTCAAGGCAATCGCATTAACAATTCCTCAGTTATTATTTGTGAGAATGAAGCTGGCATCAAGAGTTGGTCAAGTTACCCCTTCCTTAACTTTAGCCATTGCTGCTAAAGCCAAAGCCATGAAGGCAGATGGGATTGATGTTTGTAGTTTTAGCGCTGGAGAACCGGATTTTGACACTCCCGCTCATATTAAAGCAGCCAGTAAGCAAGCCCTGGATGAAGGAAAGACTAAGTATGGTCCAGCCGCTGGGGAACCGAAGCTAAGAGCTGCGATCGCAAATAAACTGCGCCATGAGAATAACCTCAATTACGATACACAGAACGTTATTGTCACCAATGGCGGTAAGCAATCCCTATTCAACTTGATGCTGGCTCTGATTGAAGTGGGAGATGAGGTGATTATTCCTGCTCCCTACTGGCTTTCCTATCCAGAAATGGTGAAGCTGGCTGGTGGTAAACCTGTGATTGTTCCTACAGATGCCACTCAAGGGTACAAAATTACACCGGCTCAGCTCCGTTCATCCATTACACCCCAAACTAAATTATTTATTCTCAACTCTCCGTCTAATCCCACCGGTATGGTTTATACTCCCGCAGAACTAAAAGCCTTGGCGGAAGTAGTGGTAGAGCAAGATATTCTGGTGGTTTCTGACGAAATTTACGAGAAAATTCGGTACGATGGGGCTCAACACCTTAGTATTGGGGAAGTAAGCTCAGAAATATTCAAGCGCACTATCATTAGTAATGGGTTTGCTAAAGCTTTTGCTATGACTGGCTGGCGTATCGGTTATATAGCAGGTCCAGTAGAGCTAATTAAAGCAATGACCACGATTCAAAGTCATAGCACCTCCAATGTTTGTACCTTTGCTCAGTATGGTGCGATCGCAGCTTTGGAAGGTTCCCTTGACTGTGTAGAACAGATGCGCCAAGCCTTTGCCCAACGGCGACAGGTGATGTTAGAGCGGCTCACGGCCATGGCTGGACTGACTTGTCTGAAGCCAGACGCTGCTTTCTACTTATTCCCTAACATTAGTCAAACGGGTTTAAGCTCTTTGGAATTTTGCGATCGCTTACTCAGTTCCGAGCAAGTTGCTGCAATTCCTGGTATTGCCTTTGGTGCTGATGATTGTATCCGTCTTTCCTATGCTACGGATATGGCTTCCATTGAGAAGGGGATGGATCGCTTGGAAAAGTTTTTGCATCAAGTCAATGGCCACGGATAAAATTCGGGGGCTTTCCATAGCTTTGTGATCACAATTTTGTGATCAGTTGTTGCCATTCTCGACAAACGTTGATACCTCTGTTCTGCTGTCGATAACTAGCAACTTTTGCTTCAACCACGAGCAGAAAAACTACCACCAGCGATGCAGAGGTGCGACCCGTGGCGAATTTAATTCGCCAACGGAAAGCGCACCTAAGCGGTCTTGGGGGTTTCCCCCATGAGCGACTGCATCAAGAAATAAAGTGAACATCACTGAAGGTTTCGATCCACAGACGAGCGCCACAAGGCAGTGGGTTATCCGGCTGATACGTAATCCGGCAAGGACCAAGGATTTCTACTTGGTTGCCGTATAAATTGTTGCCACTTCGTTTTACTGAAATCACTGGCTTGCGCTCTTCCGGACTTTTGTGGATATTGGAGCCAATGTGATTGCGGTTGACATTAATCTTGGCTAGACCTGGAGTACGACTGGTACGCCATTTTCCTTTTGGTCCTCTAGTACCTTTAATGATTTGGGGCAGATTGTTGAACAGGGGAATAATCCAGAATTTCCCACTTTTATAGGCACCCCGGACGCGACCCTTTTCAAGGAGTTGGCGCAATCGCCGAGGAGAAATACCTAAAAGAGATGCGGCTTCAGTAGTACAAACGCACTTATTCATAGTTGTCTCCAAAAACTATACCGATAAAACTATTATAACTTAAAAAGTTACCTTATTGTCAAAGTTCTAGTAAACTCACTTATAAAGTAGGATGATTATTAATAACTAACTTTAGCGGTAGAGTTATTTTTGGCGTTGCGTCAGTCTTCGCGCTGAATAGGAGTAGAGTGGGCATCCTGCCCGCCCGACAATAAGCATGAAACTGGCAAGATGCCAGTTCTACACAAGATGCCAGTTCTACACAAGATGCCAGTTCCACGCAAACATGCCCATTCCACAAAACTATTAAAAATTAAGCAACGCCTTATTTTCTAAGTCCGTCAAAAAGTGATCTTTAGGGATCAGTGTAGGAATTGTGATAATTTTTGTTTTCTACTCCGAGATCCGCTGTTCCCTATTCCCTTTGCTATTAGTGCCAAAGTTCAAGTAAACCCAGAAGCCCAATACTGACCCGTGGACAGTATTGGGCTTCTGAAGTTAATTAGTTTGGTTTAATGTGAAAATACTGTAAACACTCAAGCTAATCGTTGAGTCCAACTCAACAAGCGTGAGACAATCCCTGTGGCTAGGTTTTGGCTCGACTCTTGGGAATCGTCGGGAAAAATATAACCCACTGGTACCACAATCAGGGTAATGCCCCGCCGACCAACAACTGTAACTGGGTCTTCAGGTTCAAGGGTGACTTGAAAATCGGAGCATACTTCTGCTGGCCAGTAAGTTGCTTTATACTTGACTCGTCCTGGCTTATGAGGAGTAATTGTCTTTTCTACCTTGCCAGTGCCAGGCTCTGAGAATAGGTTCATCTCTTCCATGGTGGGGTTTTTAGTTGATTCCATTTGCTGCCTGCTCCCTGAGCTTTACCTTACCTTTAAACTCTACTTTCGTTATCTAAAGCCTGGTGAGGTATCCCATGCCACTATTTAAACCTGTACACAATCCCGTGGTAGTTAGGGTCTTGGCAATATTTGGCTCTAATCCTAGCTCTGTCTATTATTGGAGCCTGCTATGCCTAAGGTGATAGGTCGTTCTTTCGATAGACAGTTGCTTAACTGGCAACTTGTCCACGTGACAGCTCCTACAGTGAACCTGTAAGGTCAGTGTAGGCTTCCCAGCCAATCCGGGTATCCCTTAGGAGGCGCTGGGCTTTAAGAACGGACTGCCCTTCCGCTCTATTTTTTATGTTTATTGCCGCATTGTGATCACGTTCGCGTAGCGTCGCCTTCGGCGAATCAAGACTGCATCCACAATGGGGACAATCATGCCAACGGATATGCAGCTTTTTAGGTACTTTTTTGCCGCAACTGGAACAATTCTGCGAAGTATTTCGGGCACTTACTGGGATCGTTAACAAGCCAGCATTTAAGGCTTTGCTTGATAGGATTGTCAGAAAGCTTGACCACCCGGCGTCTAACACAGACTTAGCCAATCGGGTTTTATTTAGTCCCTTGACGTTTAATTTTTCGTGAGCAATTACATCATATTTTGACAACAAATATTTGGCGGTTTTAAAATGGAAGTCTTTCCGCTTGTCAGCAACTTTTTTGTGTTGTATTCCAAGTTGCTTAATAGCCTTGAGCCGATTTTTTCCTCCCTTCTTCCTTCGAGATACTCGTTTTTGTATTACTTTTAAGCGTTTTTGCGCTTTTCGGTAATATTGAGGAGTCTTAATGGTTTCCCCTTCGGAAGTAGTTAAAAATTCTTTAAGTCCAACGTCAATACCGATGATTGAGCTAGGATTAAGGTCAGCCTTGGTTTCAGGAATTGTTTTGTCTTCTAGGGACAAAACCAAATAGTAGCCATCACACTTTTTAGTGACTGAGGCTGTTTTTATTTTGAACCCATCAGGAATGGTGCGGTGTAAGACAATTTTGACTTTTCCTATTTTAGGCAAATCAATCAATTCACCTTGCAAGCACCCCTCTTTCATTTGGGGATAAGTAAAGGTGCGATAACGGTGTCTCTTTTTGAATCTGGGTCTGCCGCTTTTATTTCCGTTTTTGTCTCCCTTGATGAATCGATCAAAAGCTAACTTAACCCTTTTGACAGCATCCTGAAGTACTTGGGAATGAATGTCCTTGTACCAAGGACGAGCCTTTTTGAGATCGGGTAAAGTCTTTTTCTGGCTGTAATAATCTGGATTATCTCTTAGCTCCGGAAGATGACAGACGAGGGCGCAAGCATTAATAGAACACCGATTTTGTTCATACCAAGAGAATCGGTCTGCTAGCAAGTAATTGTACTGAGCACAAAGCATCGACAACCAATTATCTATGATAGCTTTTTGTGATTTTGTCGGCTTTAACCGGTATTGATATGCAGTCCTCATTTGACTTGCTTTTTAAGCTTTTAGACCTATAATGATAGTAACACAGGTACGGCCACATGGCAAGCGAAAATGAAAAACAAAAAATTAACAATCCGAGTTACCGATTTTGAAAGAAGGCAATTGGAACAAGAAGCGAATCGACGTGGAATGACTCAATCCGAGTTGATCAGGAGTTTGATAGCTCGCTTCCCTGATCCAAAAGACCCTGTCCGCGATTCATCCCACACTCATGCTACGCATTGAGATGTGGGGCTTCTCGCGGGTTCAAGCTAAAGAATGAGGGCAAAAAGCTTCCAGGTATGCATCAACATGGAAAATTCAAAAGCGATGCAGCGCTACTCCCTACTCCCTACTCCCTACTCACTACTCCCTACTCCCATTAACCCAAGACGAAAGTACCTCACCCCATTGAGAACTGCTATAAATGATAAATGACAAACAACAATACCATATATCTTTTGTACTCCTGATTTCCGCAGTAGCTGCCATTGGTGGTTTTTTATTCGGTTTCGACAGTGCAGTGATCAATGGCACGATTACAGCACTGCAAAAAGCCTTTCACTCCACTAGCGTCGGGACGGGATTTTCAGTATCTTCGATGCTGCTAGGTTCTGCAGTTGGGGCGTTTTACGCTGGACAGATGGCGGATTGGTATGGCCGCAAAAAGGTGATGCTGATGACTGCTGCTTTATTTACTATCAGTGCCATTGGCTCTGGTATAGCGATCAGTATCTGGGATTTTGTAGTCTATCGACTGGTGGGTGGCATTGCTGTGGGTGCCGCTAGTGTAATTAGTCCAGCTTACATCGCAGAGGTTTCTCCAGCTCACCTGCGGGGAAGGTTAGGTTCTCTGCAGCAATTGGCAATTGTTATTGGTATTTTTATTGCTTTTGTCAGCAACTACTTGATTGGTATGGCTACCGGTTCAGCAGAAGCACCACTTTGGTTTTCTATACCGGCTTGGCGCTGGATGTTCTGGATGGAGCTGATTCCAGCAACTGTTTATTGGGTGGGGGCTTGGTTGATTCCTGAATCTCCCCGGTTTTTGGTCTCTATTGGCCGATTGACAAAAGCTGCTGCTGTTTTCGCCAAGATTGAGAGTGGTGATGTCCAAGCCAAGGTCTTGGAAATTCAGCAAACAGTTCTAAAAGAGCGCAAGCCTAAACTGTCTGATCTGATTGGGAAAAATGGTATGCTGCTTCCCATTGTCTGGGTAGGCATGGGGCTATCTATATTTCAACAGTTTGTGGGAATTAATGTAGTATTCTACTATGGTAATGTGTTATGGCAAGAGGTAGGGTTTTCAGAAGGGGATTCCCTGCTAATTAATGTTATTACTGGCGCTATTAATCTTCTTACTACCCTTTTAGCGATCGCATTCATAGACAAGTTTGGACGCAAACCCCTTCTGCTCCTTGGGTCTATTGGCATGACCTTGACCTTGGGGATAATGGCATTTATTTTTACTTTCGCCCAGTTGGATAGCGCTGGTGAATTGATTCTGACTCACTCTCAAGGGATTGTTGCCCTCTTAGCCGCTAACCTGTATGTGTTCTGCTTCGGCTTTTCCTGGGGACCAGTGGTCTGGGTGATGCTAGGGGAAATGTTCAACAACCAGATTCGAGGCTCTGCACTGTCTGTTGGTGCTTCAACTCAATGGCTGGCCAATTTTTTCATTACCATCACCTTCCCCATTCTCCTGACTAGATTTGGTTTAGGTACTGCTTATGGTCTTTATACCATTGCTGCTGCTATCTCCTTTTTCTTAGTTGTTTTCGCAGTTCGGGAAACCAAAGGTAAGGAACTCGAAGCAATGTAATCGTAAGTATTCAGCTATCAGCTATCAGCTATTGAATAAAACGTAAGCATTGGTTTAATCTCAGTGAAGTCACAGGCTGGAAGCCTGTGCCACAAAGCTGACCGCTGACCGCTGATCCCTGTTCGCGTAGCGTGCGCGTAGCGCATTAGCTGAATACTTACAATATTACTCCTACTGTTGTTGCTCCTGCTCATTTTCTGGTTTTAGCTCCTGTTCTTTATCCTGTGTTTGCTGCTGCTCATCTTCTTGTTTTTCCTCCTGTTTGCCCTCCTCTTCTTCCTTCTGTTTTTCCTCATACTCTTTCAGGAGTTGAGCAACTCGCTTCTGAATCTCTAGGTGCTTTTCTACACCTTCATAAGTATAACGGTTATAACCATTACTGTCGATTATAGCTTCTAAATTATTAATCCGTTCTTTAGTTTCTGGGTGGGTTGAAAGCCAAGGAAATAATGGTTTTGGTCCACCTTGATCATGGAGGGTAATCATCAAATTGCGCAATCCATCTGCTGCATAGCCACTAGCAGTAAGAATTTTATTTCCTAAATCATCAGCCTGACGTTCCATATTTCGGCTGTAGTTAAGTACAATTAAATTAGCAGCAGTGCCACCATAGGGAATAAATTGGGCAATGTTAGCGGTCAAGTTACCTTGAGTGACTAACTGGAAACCGTGGGATAAGACAGCATGGGATAGTTCGTGAGCCAGTAAACCAGCTAATTCTGCTTCGGACTTGGTTTTTAGGATAGCCCCAGCGTTGATAAATATTTTACCTCCTGGTAGAGCAAAAGCATTGAGTTGGTCATCCATGACTACATAAAACTCGTAGTTAAACTCATCGCGACCTGTTACCTTGGTAAGTTTATTGCCTATCTCGCGCACATACTCCAACACTTCTTCGTCTTCTAGCATCGGTAATTGCTTTTGTGCTTGCTTAGCAATTCTTTTCCCAATCCCTGATTCTCCCTGGAGCATTAATACAGTTGACTCTATTGCCGATAGCGGACCAAAAAGATTGCCAGTAAAAACATAACCTAATGTTCCAGTAATCACATTCATTATTGTATTACCGGTCATTTCATTCCGGAGATGGGAAATGTGGCGGTCTAGATGTTGATCAGCGAGCTGGAGAAACTCTTCCGATTGAGGATGCTCAGTATTAAACAGGGCAAATTCACGAGCTACCAGAGATGCTTCAAACCAATTTTCTGATTCTGCTAGCATTGCCATGGTTACCTTGATTAATTCCGGCTCATGGGGATATAGATTTTTAGCTTGCTTTAAAACTAATAAGCCTTCATCAAGCCGCTCATAATCTTTTAGAGCTTGAGCGTAGCGTATATGACCGGGAATAAATTCTGGTTGCTGCTCTACTAAAAACTTGAGGGGAATCAGAATTTTACTTTCTAAATTCTTTTCTAACCCTGACTCATAGTTACGCCAATACACTCCCCCAGCAGGAGAGAGTTGAGCGGTGTCGTAAATTGCCTCCGGTAGTTCTTGAACTGGTTCTGGAGTATCAAAAGGATTCTTTGCTTCACGATATAACTGTTCAGCAGCAATTATATCTCCACTTAGATAAAGTCTATCGGCTTCAATAAGTTTCTGCTGTTTTGCCAGTTCTTCTGGGCTAAGTTCTTCAGCTTCTGCTTCCAGGTCTTTTTCTTCAGCGTCTTCAGCAGTTGTGCTTTCTTCTTTCTCTACCTCTGTATCCGAAGTTTCTGTATCGAAAGTTTCTGTATCCAAAGCCTCTGTATCCAAAGCCTCTGTATCCAAAGCTTCTGTATCCAAAGCTTCTGTATCCAAAGCTTCTGTATCTTTGGTATCTGAGTCTATTGTAGGTACAGTTGTCGTAGAAGTGTCTGTTTCTGGAAGTTCCCTATCCACTAAGATATCTGGCTGCTCGGTGTCTTCAGTGGAATTATCCGGTAATGGCACTTCTATATCTATAGGATTTATAGGTATAGGTATACCAGTATCCGAAGTTTCGGTAGGGGCATCGGTAGTCGGTGCTTCAGTCTCAGATATATCCTCTGACCTAAGGACTTCAGTATCCTCTGACATGTCAGAAACCTCAGTAGCCCCTAAATGTGAGACAGTTAGAGGTTCACTACTGTGTTGGATTGGTTCCGATTCCCCGATTTTAGGAGACTCAGCTAAGGCAGTTGAGGCTTCACCCGCCATTAGGATTCCTGACAAAATTAGCACTAAATTTCCAAAACGTTTCATAATTAAATGGTCGCTAATGACTAGAACGGGATATTGATAAAACTAGAAACTAGACTTCTTACAGAAGTAGAAAACTTCGGATATCTGATCTCGGAAGGATTATGGAGACTACTTTTGGACTTTGGCAAGAGGTCTAATATACCCAAGCTTAGATCAGGTGATAGGGTAATAGAGTTATCGGGTGATAGGTAAGCCTCTCACCACTTGTTATTGTTCACAAATGAATTACGATTGGTAGATAGTATAAATATACGTTATTTTACTGATTACCGATACACATAATTGCGCTATGTTCATCAAATGAAATATAAGCATTCAGCAGTCAGCTGTCAGCCGTGAGCTAAAGGCTCACGCTGCGCGAACAGCAGATTGAACTCAGATTAAACGAATGGTTGCTTGTTTTATTCAAAACCTTTTGTCGTAGCTTGCCCAAGCGGCCATAAGCTAATAGCACCATCTGTAGCACCATCTGTCGCCCATTAGCACCTCAAGTAACACCTCAAGTAGCCCATTAGCTGATAGCTTAGACTGTTACTAACCTTAGGCTGGGTGCATCTCAATGGATGAAATTAGGAAAAAATTATTATAATAAAATTCCCACACTTCCCACACTCCCCACACTCCCCTTCTTTTTGACAAATATGAGATGTACCCTTATCGGTAGTGTTTCTAGTCCAGTAGTTATGGATAAATAGTAATTATAGTTACCAATTCCCAATTCCCAATTCCCAATTCCCCTAGCTTGACAATCCCCATGGTCCCGAACAAGATATTAGTTATCTGATTCTAACTAGTCTATCAGTAATTTCTCAGATTGTTCTGTCAAACTGATAATCAGTAATATTAATATAAATATTCCTACAAAGACTGATGAAGTTCCCCAGCCGTTTGCTGGAAAAATTCTTGAATAACTCCTACCTAAAGCTTGATTTACGTTCCCTACGGGTAAGACTAACCTTAGGAATTGCCGCTGTTTCAGCCTTAGGTATGGGCAGTTTGGCAATTTGGACCAGCTGGAAAATGCAGCATATTCTGGTTTCCACTCACAAACAGAGTATTAGTTATATTGCAGAGCGCTTCCCCCAGGATGTGGAAATCTATAGCGATATGGTTACCCCGGAAACCGGGATGCAAAAGGCAATTGATAAACTCAGCAATAGTAACACCCTACTCTGGGTAAAGCATCCCAACAATGGTATTGTTGCTCAATCTGAAGCCCTAGAGGTTATGGACACTCTGACTTCTCCAAAGTATTTGTCACGGATACCGCCCATGCCAGAAGTCTTGGAAGTAAATGGAAGTTACTGGGTGGTTTGCGGCACTACTTTGGAAGTTAAGCAAGCCAATCTCGGTAAGTTTTACATTGCCCAAGACATTACTAGTGATCAACAGATGTTTTTGCAGCTGATCCGGAGTCTGGGGATTGCTACAGCACTGGCTATTGGAGGGATGTGTATTGCGATCGCATTCTATATTAAGCGATCGCTCCAACCACTACAGTTGATGAGTCAGCTAACTGAGAGTATTTCTGCTGATGATTTGGGGGATGTGCAAATACAGCTCGATAATGCTCCCACTGAAGTCAGAGAATTGGCACAAACCTTTGACGAAATGCTAGTGCGTCTGAATGAAGCCTTAGAAAATCAACGGCAATTTGTTAGCAATGTATCCCATGAATTGCGCACTCCTTTAACCTTAGTCTCTGGCTACGTCCAAAGTACCTTACGTCGCGGTGCTAATTTGAGTCCACCTCAGCGCGAAGCCCTAGAAATTGCTTCTTCAGAAGCTGACCGCACTGTGCAAATGTTGCAGGATTTACTGGATTTGGCACGAGCGGATAGTGGTCATATACACTTCAATCTAGAATCCTTTGTCCTAGATGAGTTGGTCGAAGAGGTGGCTGAGATGGCAAGACAATATACTAAGCGAGTTATTAAGGTTGAGTGTATTAAACCTGGAATTTGGGTCAAAGGTGATATCAATCGCCTCAAACAAGTCCTACTGAATTTGATTGATAATGCCGTAAAATACTCTAGTGTCGATAAACCAGTCACTGTTAAGTTAACTCAGGTGGATGGCCGTGGCAGAATTGAGGTCTGTGATCGTGGTATTGGTATTCCTTTAAAACAACAAGCCCGTATTTTTGACCGCTTCTATCGGGTCGATGAAACTAGAACTCGTTCTACCGGTGGCGCGGGTTTGGGTCTATCCATTGTCAAGACTTTGGTCGAGGGGATGGGGGGGAGTGTGAAAGTGCGATCGCAGTTAAACAAAGGAAGTATATTTACGGTTTGCTTACCGTTACAGTGGTAGGGAATACTGCCGGGCATCAGGATTTTGGTATCACTATTTTATTATCGGTAGGGTTTTCCAGGAGATGTTGCTATTCTACTATGGCAAGAGACAAGTATCATGAATTAGTAAAAGCAGCGCTAGTCAAGGAAAGATGGTTGATTACGGATGACCCCCTCATTGTAGAAGCTGGCAAACGTAAGATTCAGGTTGATTTAGGAGCTGAACGGTTAATTGCTGCTGAAAAAGATGGTGAAAAAATTGCTATAGAAATAAAAAGCTTTATTGGTGTCTCAACGCTTCATGATTTTTATCAAGCTTTGGGTCAGTTTAGTTTTTATAAGTATGCTCTTGAAAAAAAGATGCCGGAACGAACATTATTTTTAGCTGTACCAGATGATACCTATGAAGATTTTTTCAAGGAAGACTTTATTACAGAACTACTGGCTCGCTATCAGGTTAAAATGTTGGTGTATCGGATCGATGAAGCAACTATTGAGCGATGGATAAACTAGGGAAGTATAAGTCAATTGTTCGTAAAATTACCATAGAAACTGGGAAGCTGGGTGAGCGTCCTGATGATCAGGTTAAGAGTCAGATTATTTTAGATGATGAGAGGGGACACTACCTGCTGTATTTCAACGGATGGCGTGGCTCTAAACGCACTTACGGTTGTTATCTACATATTGATGTTAGTCATGATGGAAAAGTTTGGGTACACTACGATGGCACTGATTTGCGTATTGCTGAGAAATTGGTAGAGCTATCAATTCCTAAATCAGATATTGTATTAGGATTTATCTCACCAATTAGGCGAGCAGATACTGGTTTTGCTATCAGGTAAATCTTAGGATTGGCGAATGCGTTCGCGTAGCGGCTCGTACCGAGCATCGCTTAGCATAACCTAGGGTCAATCCCGTTTACAGTCCCTGACTCTGACTATGATGATCAGCTACTAGCCGGGAAACTGCCACCAATGAAGTGAATATCACTGAAAGTTTCGATCCACAAACGAGCGCCACAATCAAGTGGATTATCCGGCTGATAAACAATCTTACAAGGACCGAGGATTTCGACTTCGTTGCCGTAGAGATTAGTGCCCTTTCGTTTTACTGAAATCACTGGCTTCCGATCTTTGGGGCTTTTCTTGATATTCGAGCCAATGTGATTGCGATTGACATTAATCTTAGCTAAAGCGGGGGGACGACTGGTACGCCATTTGCCCTTTGGTCCACGGGTACCTTTAGTAATTTGTGGCAAATGGTTGAACAGAGGAATAATCCAGAATTTCCCGGTTTTATAGGCACCCCGGACGCGACCCTTCTCAAGGAGTTGTCGCAATCGTCTAGAGGAAATTCCTAATAAAGATGCTGCTTCAGTAGTACCAACACACTTGTTCATCAGTTGACTCTCCTTTAACTATTCCTATAATAATAGTCTAATAGATAAAAGAAAAATTGACAATGTCAGGGAATCGGGAATCGGGAATCGGGAATTGACGGAAGATTTAGGATATGGTTGGTGGATGCGTTCGCGCAGCGGCTCGTACCGAGCATCGCGTAGCGTGGCCTAAGGCCAATCGCGTAGCGGCTCGTACTGAGCATCGCGCAGCGGAGCCAATCCCTATCGCAATAGTTAGTTCACTAAAATAATTAATCAATTAATTATTGAGCTTGGTACACAGGATTTTTCCCCACTCCACAACTCCCTGCTCCCTGCTCCCTGCTCCCTATTCCCTACTCCCTACTCCCTACTCCCTAAAAAATTTGTTACAAAAATTTTCAAAATATGTTATAATTAAAGATTATTTGTGTTATAATAAAAATACCGTGGGCGCTAAAACGCTCCACGGTAAGAGCCAGCCGACAGTTTCTCCAGGACCCCAGGCTGGCTCTAGACCCCCAGTTAAGGAGATACCTAATATTTTATGTCCTACTCTCAACGCCTATATCCATGGGCGCTCATTCGTCTATTGCCGAAGATGCAGCGGATGGTTGTGCGTCGTTTTCGCAACCGATCAGATGCGGAGGGGCACTTGCAGGCTCTGAAACGACTGATGCCTGATGCTGATTTTATTATTATCTTCGATTTAGGAGACCCGATAGACGGCCAGCCTATAGACGACCAGCCTATAGACGAAGAATCTTAAGGAGCAGGGAGTGTGGGAAGTGCGGGAGACCCAGCTTCCCAGTAATCAAATTTTAGTCCGACCCCAGAAACAGCCCTGGGCGTGACTCAGTAATTAGTCTTAATTCGGTAATTGTCTATGGCAAAACGTGCAGATATTGGTAGCAAACGCTTAATCAGTTTAGCACCCAATGCTTGGGTGCAATGGGTAACTGGTAATCCTCAAGTGCGAGCATCGGAGTTACTCGATGCTGAATTTCAATGGATTAGTCGAGAAAGCGATGTCATTGTAAAAGCTTATAGTCCTGAACATCAAGAATTTCTGATTCTCAATGAATTGCAACTACGCTATAGTCAGGCAATGCCTCAGCGTATGCGCAATTATGTCGCCTTAGCGGAAGAAAAATACAACCTATCCACTTATCCAGTATTAATTAACATCTTGCCGCCTCCAGCCACCGTTACCATTGAAAATTGCTACGAAAGCGAATTCATGGGATTAAAGGCGTATCAAGATTATCGGGTAATTAATCTGTGGGAAGTAGATGCTGACTTGGTACTGGCACAACCCTTGACATCATTATTACCATTTGTCCCAATTTTATTTGGAGGTGGTAGTGAAGCGAAATTGCGCTCAGCCGTCCAGGCACTAAGAGCAGATCAAACCTTGAACCAACTAGAACCGTTGTTAGCTTTTTTCGCTAGCTTTGTATTAGAAATACCCTTAATTCAACAAATCATGAGGTGGGATATGACAGTATTACGTGAATCACCCTGGTATCAGGAAATTTTACAAGAGGGTGTTGCTCAAGGGATTGAACAAGGGATTGAACAAGGCATTGAACAAGGGATTGAACAAGGCATTGAGCAAGGCATCCAACAAGAACGTCGAGGCAGTTTAGAGCGCATCCTTAAACTGCGATTTTCAGAGATTCCTTTAGAGATATCCCTGAGAATTCAAGCTTTAACTCTCGAACAACTAGAAGAGTTGATGGCAATAGCATTAACCGTTAACTCTTTAGATGAGTTTAGTGAACAGTTGCGAATGTAGAATTTAGAATGTAGAATTTAGAATGTAGAATTGGGAATTAATAATGTAGAATGTAGAATTGGGAATTTAGATAGAATGTAGAATTGGGAATTCACCATTCTGTCTTCACCATTCTGCCTTCACCATTCTGCCTTCACCATTCTTAATTCTAAATTATTCATTCTTAATTTTTAATTCACCATTCTGCCTTCACCATTCACAATTCTAAATTCTACATTCTGCATTCTAAATTCTTAATTCTGCCTTATTTGACTAAAGCCCGGAAGCGAATAAATCCATAGGAATTGGGTGGGTTTCCGGGTGAATCAGCGTTTGGCACATCCCCAACTTCCACTACTACTACTCCATTTTGATTGAAGGTGACATTACATCCGGCTGGCACTGAGGTTCCTGGCCCGTAATACCGACCGCGATCGCTATCGGGAATATTAGTAAGATAGATGTTCGGTTCAGCTGGACCACCATTGGCTAAGGTAGTGGTGCTCTGGAACAAAGCAATCCCGACATCACTACTTGGGAAGCCAGCTGTGGCATTAAAGGAATCGGTAATAAAGGTAGTTTCCCCAGGCACTCGGTCACAGATGCGCAGGTTTTTAGCATCGTTGCTGCCATTGGAGAGGAAGTATACAGTATACTCTAACTCATCTCCTGGCATTACTTGCCCAGAGTTAATTAATCCCCGCAGATAAACATCAGGATTCGGCCAGTTGGGGTCATTGTCATCAGCAGCACGGTCGGAACCAACGTTATTCTCAGAACTGCCACCATCAATGCCATCGATAAAGGGTGAGCCGGATTGCGGTAGCTCTATCCACTGGTTGGTATCTTTGGGTTTAATAGCAGTAATCCGCTTGACCAGGATGACATTGGGCAAGATATTGTTATAAACTCCAACACTAGTTTGGCGTACACTCACCGTATCTGTATCCCTGGTTTCCAGGAATTCAGGACAACGGCCATTGGCATCATTACTAAGGGTATGCTCCCAGCAAGCACTAGTATTTCCGTCTTCTCCATTGGGGGTGAGACTAATCGATTGACCAGTGCTTGCCCCATCTAAGTCTCGTTGGTAGGTGTCATCCCACAGATTCAATTCAGCTGAGGGTGGAGTATTGATGGCGTTATTGGAGCCATAAGCAATGTAGTCTACAATCTTGAATTCCTCGTCATACAGCCAGATATCTTCTCCAGCATTGTTAAGTTTGGCTGCCTTTCCTAACCAATCCTGGAATGCAGCATCGGGAGCTTGATGGTCTGATGTATTGTTGCCAATCCAAATAACAGCGTATTCCCCTGGTTGGAGAGTGGTGTTGTTGGGGAAGATATAGGCCGGATTAGCAGCATCACCAGTAATGTTGCCAGTATTATCAGTACTGTTAAAAATCAGGTTGCTATCGGCTAGCTTCCAGTTACTGATATCTACAGCATTATCGGAAGAGTTATAGAGTTCGATGAATTCATCATTAGCTTCAGCACTGCTGCCAGTTTGGGCGTAGAGGACTTCGTTGATAACGATATTTCCGGCTTCCGGTGAAGCTTCTTCCGGGACTATGCTGGCTGAAGGTTCTTTCGGGACTAAACTGTAGGTATAGGTGACACACAATCCGGCGGTTGCCTCGCTACTAGAGCCAGTGGAAGCGTTCTGAGAGTTAATGAAAGTAGCTGCAGAGGTAGTATTCACCGGGATACTGACGGTTTCCACTGGTGATGAGGAGCTAATGAAATCAGCTAGGTTAGTGTACTCCTCGGTATGGGTTTCATAGGCAAGAATCGTGGGAGTCCTGCCACCGGAAGTGCCGCTAAAGTCAGGAGGATCACTACCATCGAAGGCTGGTAGATTGAAGTCGGTGGATTGGTTGTAATTTCTGGTAATATTGGCGTTAGTATCAGGCAAGGAAACACTGACTTCTCCCTCCTGGTTCACGGTTATTGTTTTTGGCTGGTCTGCCGTATTCTCGTAGATTAACTCTTGTGCAATCAGGGTACTCAGGGTTAGGTCTACCCTGGCCAGGCTCCCTAGAGCAGAATCAAATTTCTCTACGTTCAGGGTTTCAGTCCAATTGGTAGCCTGGAGTGGTATGATATCGCAAGCGACAATAGTGTTGGCTTTAAGGGTAAGTCCAGCATCAATACTGGTATTGTTGTCTCCCGCAGCCAAGGTGAAGGTATCGGTGCGACCTGTGACTGGATCGGCATCACTGTCTAGGGTGTCATCCCCAGCATCTTGGCGAGTGAAGCTATAGCCCACAGCAGGGGAGGTGAATTCAATGATGTAATCCCCTGGGTCAAGGTCGCTGAAACTGTAGTTACCACTACTGTCGGTAAAAGTGGCATCAACTAAGGTGTTGTCAGATTTGTAGATATTGACTAGGGCGTTGGGAATTCCAGGCTCTCCAGGATCTTGGATGCCATCACCATCTAGGTCTTCCCAGACTTGATCCCCTACAGAGGCAGTCGTTGGTGTAGAGTTAGCGATCGCAATTTGATAATCCTCTACCTCACCATCACTAGCGGCACCAGTAGGAGTAAGGCCAGTATCAGAACTATACCGGAAACGTGCATAAGTATTACCAACGGTAGCTCCAGCTGGTACAGTTAGGTTTAATGCGATCGCATTTCCACTAGGACTAGCATTGGTAGCAATTTGCTCACCACTATCATCAAAGTCTCCATCTGCGTTCCAGTCAATCCAAGCATTCAGCACTCCAGACCCGGCTGTAGTGATATCTAATCTAACATTATCCGATATCGGTAGAGTTTGTCCTTGTAGGCTAGCGCTATTAATTTGAACCCCATCATCGGTATCATCGGTAGCGTTATTGTTATTATCGGTGCCATCTCCAAAGCCATCGGTATCAGCTGTTACTCCACTGCCGAGATAGGTGCTACCATCTATGTCGTGACTAGGACCATTATCGCTGAGTAAGGTATTATAGTTACCACTGCTGGTGCCGTTGCCAGTGTCGGGCGCATCACCAAAGTCTTTGTCACTAGCCACAACATCCGCACAGAAACTCCAATTGTTGAGGGTGACATGCTGAGCGCTGCTTTGGTTAACATCTGAGCCTGGTCGATAGCGCACCACAAACTTATCAATAGCTTGGTCCCCAAATCCAAATTCCACATCAGCCCCATGGCCACCCCCTGTGGAGAAATTGCTCCCAGACTGTCCAGTAGCCACGTTACCTACCACGCTAACTTTGCTCGGGTCGAAGGCAACTAAGGTCGGAGTAACAGTAGTTGAGCCATTGAAGCCCGTGATTACCACTTCGTCTTGCCAACGACTTCCTCCGGTCTCCTGCTCGTCTACAGCATCCACAATGCCTTGTACACCAGTCACTGGCCGACTCATGGTCACTTCAAACTCGATGTAACCCCCACCTACCATGTTGGGGCGGGCATACAAAGCAGGTTGATTGAAGTTATTATTGCCTAGCTTCGGAGAATTGTCGGTGAAGCTATGATTATTGGGGTTTTTAACTTCAACGGTATAGGTGACACCGTTAGCAGTAAAAGTCCTCGGGCCAAGATCCCCATTAGTCCAAGACAACTGACTCCAATCAAAATCAGCAAAAGCCTGGGAACAGGTTCGAGATGGTAGCTGCGCTGCTACTGGAGTAGGAGTAGCCACCAGCAAAGCAGAACCTGTCACTAGGATCGGGAAAGTAGCCTTAGCTAGGTTAGTTATGCCCATCAGGTTAAAGCCTAAAGGCTGCCAATCAGAATTTACCTCAGATGCTCCAGAAGAGTCTGAGGAATGGTATCTGATTCCTTGGAGATAATTGAATAAAGACTTCATAACTGGCCAGAATGAATTAAAGAGAAAAGCTAATTGGTAACTGACCCAACTAGTCTTGATATCAATAAATTAGTTAGTAAATTAGTTAGTTCAGCAACACCGAATAAATAACTAATCGTGGCTCTAGGAAAGTTGCTATGTAAAACGTTTATAAAATAATTATGATAATCAGAATATGGCAGGAGTTTTAGTTTTTGAAAGAATAATTTTTAATAAATTACCCGCCCGATCAGACTTAGTGGGCAATAAGCGCGGTTTTATGCATACAATCAGTTCGGTAGAGCCCTAATCATTAATAACAAATAACTCAGCTTTCAGTACTGAGCACTCAGATAAGCGATTGACCCTAGGTCACGCTACTTGAGGTGCATCCGATTTTCCTCCTAGTTAAACTACTCTTGTGATCTAGGATTGCTTGATTGATGTGGTTATTGCCTAGAGAGAATTACGGAATTTTGATCAGGTTACGGAGGAAATGATATCCGTGAATTCCACATCTCCCTGAGTTAGGTGTTAGGTTAATCCTTCTAGTGCCTAATAGCTATTTTAGTAATTGTTAATTGTTAATTGTTAATTGGTAAGCATTCAGATAATGCGCTACTTGAGGTGCTACTTGAGGTGCTATCAGCTATCATCTGATTCCCTATGGGCACTCTACTTGAGGTTAATTCAGCCATTGGCCTTTGGAAAACGGCTGAATGCTTATGTTAATTGGTAATTTTAAATTATAATTAATGTGCATGATTAAAGCAATCGACAAATAGCGTTACTAGTAGAGTTACTAGGGAAATCAATAACAGACCTGACGTTACCGGTAGAGTAAATTTACCCATGAGCAGTAGAGTGTATTATTAAACTAACCGACAGCTATACTTATTCCTAGAGTTACTGAGTAAATCAGCAATATACCTAAGGTTACCGGTAGAGTAAATTTACCCATGATCAGTAGATAAGATTATTAAACCAACCAGCAACTAGCGTTACCGGTAGAGTTACTGGGGAAATCAATAACAGAGCTGATCTGATCGGTAGAGTAAATTTACCCATGATCAGTAGATAAGATTATTAAACCAAGCAGCAACTAGCGTTACCGGTAGAGTTACTAGGAAAATCAATAAAGTAAATTCCACCTATAATAAAATCAATTAATTTTTGAGTTAACACTGCTTGTTAACTATACTAATCCCTACTCCCTACTCCCTACTCCCTACTCCCTACTAATCATGGCCAAGACACACATCCGCTTTGACTGGGCGATCAAAAAACTGCTGAGGGATAAAGCTAATTATGTTGTCCTAGAAGGCTTGATCACCGAATTACTAGGAGAAGAGATTACTATTGAATCTATTTTAGAAGGCGAAAGTAATCGGCTCACCGAAGACAATAAACTGAATCGGGTTGATATTCTAGCGCTCAATAGTGCTGGAGAGTTACTGCTAGTGGAAGTCCAAAATAGTTCCGAAAATGATTACTTTCACCGGATGCTATTTGGCGTCTCCACACTGCTCACGCAATATCTAGATAAAGGAGAGCCCTATAGTAAACTCAAAAAAGTCTACTCCATTAATATTGTTTACTTTACCCTGGGGCAAGGACAAGATTACATCTATGAAGGGAAACTAGATTTACGAGGTCGTCATCATCAAGACTCCTTAGGGTTATCCAGTCTCCAGAAAGAGTTGTTCAAACTAGAGAAAGTATACCAGATATTTCCCGAATATTATATCTTGAGAGTCAACCAGTTTGATAATGTAACTAGAAACAATTTAGATGAATGGATCTATTTCCTAAAGAATAGTGAAATCAAGGAAGAGTTCCAAGCCAGAGGATTAGCCGAGGCCAAGGATAAGCTCAGGATTGATAATTTACCATTACCAGAAAGGGTTGCTTATCAGAAATATCTGGAAAATAAACGGTATGAAATTAGCCTGTTGGCAGGAGCAGAAGCAGCTGGAAAATTACAGGGGAGAGCAGAGAAAGCTATAGAAATAGCCCAAGCTATGAAAGCAAGAGGGATTGATTTGGATTTAATCGTGGCAACAACTGGTTTAACTAAAGAAGACGTTGAAAATTTTTGAATGGTCGCTAAGGGATTAAACCTTGAGGTATAATAAATTAATTCTTAAAATTTTTCTGCCCTTTTTACTACTCCCTACTCCCTATTACCTATTCCCTGATTAAACCATTTTAATTATGTCACCAAATCAAAAAAAAGCATCTGAAACTAAACCTGAAAATAACCCTGAAAATAAACAGTATAGCCCTTCTGTATTTCGCATCTCTCCTATAATTCGGATTACCCTAATCACATTTTATTGGGCGCTGTTGATACCATTACCGTTTTTAGCTAAAGTATCATCGACTCCGGTATCGCCAATAATCCTGTGGATAGGAATTAGCTTAGGATTTATCGCCCTCTATGGTGCCTTAAGCGAACAGGTGATTGTAGATGACGAAAAAATTCAGGTAGCTTATCCCAATTGGGTGCCCCGATTCTTCCGCAAAGGTTGGCAATTACACTGGAAAGAGGTGAAAGACTTAAAAATGCGCACCACAGGTCAAGGAGGGCTTGTTTACTATTTCGTTAGCCAGTCTTATGACCAAGCTTACTTGCTGCCAATGCGAGTAGTGGGATTTAATCGCTTAGTTAAGTTAGTACAAAACTATACCGGGATAGATACTACCGATATTCGTCCCCTAGCCCAGCCTTGGATGTATCTAATTTTGTTCGGATTCACCCTCTTGCTATTACTTGTAGATGCCTGGACCATAACCACAGCTATCAATCAGGGTTTGATGTAAGCATTCAGCTATCAGCTCTCAGCTCTCAGCTAATGGGCTACGCGCACGGTACTTGAGGTACTATAGCACTACCCATTAAGATGTTTGACATTCCTAAACTCCGAAACGTAAGTAATCCCTTACTTTTGACTTCTGACGCAATAACCTTGCTGACTTGGGCGTAGCGCTATAAAAGCACTATCTGTAGCACCATCTGTAGCCCATTAGCTGAGAGCTCTCAGCTAAAACATTGATAATTTTTAATTGGAGCAAAGCGATTGACTAATCCCCTGTTGCAGCTAAAGCAGGTAAGCCTGACCCTCTCAACCAGGGCTAAAGCAGCTGGAATACCTATATTAACTGATATTTCTTTCGAGGTCAGCCCATGCGATCGCATCAGCGTGATTGGACCATCTGGTGCTGGTAAAACCTCTCTGTTGCGGCTGTTGAACCGATTAAGTGAGTCCACCCAGGGAACAATTTACCTAGATAATCAGAACATCCGGAATATCCCTGTCCTAGAATTGCGGCGACAGATCATGCTGGTTCCTCAAGAACCAAAATTGTTAGGAATGACCGTTCAGGAGGCTCTAGCTTATCCGTTGGTATTGCAACAGCTGCCAAAAAAAGCGATTGGCCGTAGGCCACGCTACGCGAACGCACAACGGACACAAGAGATTCGAGAGAGACTGCGCATCCCAGCGGAGTGGTTAGAGCGTACAGAGTTACAACTGTCTTTGGGACAACGGCAATTGGTTGCGATCGCACGAGCACTAGTTGTCCAACCAAGGATAGTGTTACTTGATGAGCCCACCTCAGCCTTAGATGCTGGTATAGCCTCTCAGGTGATCAGGGTATTTACCGATTTAGCCCGAAAGGAGCAGATCACAATTTTGATGGTCAATCACCAGCTAGATATGGCTGAGTTATTTTGTAATCGACTATTGTATTTGCAAGATACTCAGTTACTCCAAGACAGTCCAGCTGAGCAGATTAATTGGCAACAATTACGAGAGAGATTAGTACAAGCAGAAGCTAAAGCATCTCAAGAGTGGGCTTAATCATTTGTTGACAGTTGACGGTTATTTTAATTTTGCCTATTGCCTCTTGTCTATTGCCTATTGCCTCTTGTCTATTGCCTATTGCCTCTTGTCTATTGCCTATTGCCTCTTGCCTATCATGCGTCTAACCTCTCTTGATGTCTTTCGAGGTATTGCCATGGCTAGCATGATTCTAGTCAACAATCCCGGAAGTTGGTCTTATGTCTATCCCCCCTTACTTCACGCTAAGTGGCATGGTTTTACACCCACAGACTTAGTATTTCCTGCCTTTTTATTTATTGCTGGTGTAGCAATGGCTTTTTCCTTAGTCAAGTACACCAATAACAACCAATCCGTATCCCAGGGGTATTGGCGTATTGGCAGGCGATGTGCCATTCTATTTGCCCTAGGCTTACTGCTCAATGGTTTTCCGACTTACAACTGGGATACTATTCGGATTATGGGTGTCTTGCAGCGCATTAGTCTTGCCTATTTCCTTAGTGCTGTAGCAGTGCTAAATCTAAGACGACGGGGTTTGTGGGTACTGACCGGAATAGTTTTGCTAGGGTACTGGGCAGCGATGTCTTTAGTACCAGTTCCTGATTATGGTGCTGGTAATCTGACACCGGAAGGGAATTTTGCTGCCTATATCGACCGTATGGTATTGGGAACAAACCATTTGTATAAACAAGCTCAATTTGATCCAGAAGGACTGTTTAGCACCTTCCCAGCGGTAGTAACTGTCTTGGCTGGCTATTTCGTTGGGGACTGGCTACGCCATCAACCGATACCGTCCCGCACTAGTTTGGGATTAGTACTATTTGGTGTAGGTTGTCTTGGTTTAGGCTGGGTTTGGGATTTCTGGTTCCCAATTAACAAGCAGTTATGGACAAGTTCCTATGTAGTCTTTTCTGCTGGTTGGTCGATGCTGTTACTAGCTGCTTGTTATGAGTTAATTGAAGTGCGGGGATTTCGCAGATGGGGATGGCCGTTAGAAGTAATGGGGTTAAATGCGATTTTTCTGTTTGTCGCATCTGGTTTAGTAGTTCGCATCCTATATCGAACTAAGGTAGGGACAGGTGATAATGCTGTGAGTACCTATACTTGGATTTATGAAAATCTGTTTCGGTCGTGGGCTGGAGCCATGAATGGTTCTTTGATCTTTGCCATAGTCAATGTACTGTTGTGGTGGTTGATTCTCTATGGGATGTATCGGCGACGCTGGTTGATCAGGATTTAATGGTTAAGGGTTAAGGGTTAATGGTTAATGGTTAATTAACCATTAATAAATCTTTTGGGCTGCCAGTTCTGTCCCAAGTTTTGGATTATTCTCGTTTATGCCTTGATTAAACCGATAGCCAACATTGCGAACCGTTTGAATAATGTTGGGTTGTCGAGGATCAGTTTCTATTTTTTTGCGTAGGGCAAGGACGTGGGTATCGATGGTGCGCGGATTGTCAATAGCATTGGGCCAAGCGCGGCGCAATAATTCAGAGCGACTCAAAGGCATTCCCTCTGCTTGGGCGAGTACATAGAGCAAACTAAATTCTTGTGGAGTCAGGTCAATAAACTCTTCTTTGAAGCGGACACGACGCTGGACTAAATCAATTTTGAGATCACCGTAGTCCAGAGACAGGGGAGCTACCGTAATGCGGAGGCGACGAATTAGGGCTTCCACCCGTGCCATAAATTCCTGTATACCAAAGGGCTTGGTGAGGTAATCGTCTGCCCCAGCTTTAAGACCAGTGACGATATCTCTTTCACTATTACGAGCAGACAACATTAAAATTAGAGATTTTCGCTGCTGCTGAAGCCAGCAGCAAAATTCAACCCCATCGCTGTCTGGTAAATCAGAGTCTAGGATAACCAGAGTGGGTTGGCGATGGTGAAAGTCTTCCTTGGCTTGCTCAAGATTTTGTGATTGGTACACCCCATAACCGGATTTCTTCAGGTGCGACCCTAGAAGCGATCGCAAATGAGGGTTTCCTTCAATAATCTGAATTCTAACTGAGCCCACGGCACATTAAAGTCCTCTTAGCCTTAGCCGTTGGTATTTAATCATAGCAAAGGTCAGGTCAACATTCTGTAACAACTGCTACTTATGATCCCGATATTGGCTTGCGTTCTTCCAATACGACTTCCTAGTGGCAGCAAATGGACCAGGTCAGAGGGACAATAAGGACAATAGTAAAATTTCAATTTACCATTAATTTTAACTGACCATTTTAGATTATAGCATATAAGATGCAATTTAGTCTAGGTAACATAACAAATAATTGAGAAAAGTATTGAGGACTTGCTACTTTTGCTAAACTGAAGTTAAGTTGGCGTATCCGAGTTTCTACTGAGTGAGCCAATACCGCTACTGTTGATACTCAAAATTTCTTAAGACTATGCTGCAAGATCCTCAAGCTATACGCTGCTATCAAAAACTTACTGACTCCCTAGTCGATTTGTGGAATCGAGGTTATAGCTTCGATGAATTGCGGCTATATATCGATGGCTATCTTTCTGCCCTCAAACACACAAATACCCTTGAATCCTATATAACCTACCGCTTAGAAGAAGATGCCATTCGTTATCTTCGTGATCCATCCAACTTTGAGATGGTACCAATGCCGCAGCCAGAAACCGACTACTATTAAACCTTAAACACACAGAACCCCACTGAATCCGATCAAGTCCATGGGAGTACTCATCCTATCCGTTAGCTGGTAATAGGCAATTACCAATTATCCATTACCCATTACCCATTACCCATTACCAAAAAGCGATAGGCTATTCTCTTGAGTAATTAACTGGACTTGATATCAGTGGGTTTTCTTGGCAATCTGCTTTTCCCAAATACCAACTAAATTCTGAACCCTTTCATCCCAACCATACTGGGAAACACACTCCCTACCGTTGCGACCCATTTCCTGTCGCAACGCTGGGTTCTCAATTAATACTTTGAGCTTGTCGCAGAAATCTTCCTGATTCTGGGGAGTGAACAAAAAACCATTCCATCCGTCTTGGATATTCTCCACTACCCCACCTGCTTCAGGAGCGAGCACAGGAATTCCAGCTGCGAAGGCTTCTAATATAGTTAGCCCTCTAGTCTCCTTTTCTGATGCTGTGATATGAATATCACTGTTGACCAAAAGAGCTGGAACATTTTCCGGTGGCACTCTACCCAGTAAGTAACTATTAGGTGTTAACTTGCTTAAGCGGGTAGCAATCTCATCCCGCATCGAACCATCACCAGCAATGATCAGTGCGATTTTGTCACTGTTGACCTCTTGTACAACTCGTGAAAAGGCATTTAGGGTAAATTCCCACCCCTTATCTGGAGTTAACCGACCTAGAAAAATTAACTTAACTTTCCCCTCAACCTCTGGAATATCATAGTTCTTTTCGAAAAACTGTTCTTCCCGTAAACCAGGATAGAATTTACTAGCATCAAAGCCAACTAAATTGGCATGTAGGGTGTTTTTAATGCCCAGATTGATAATTTTTTTATGGGTAATCCGACTAGAAACTAGGGTGACATCATAAGAATTATACACTGAAATCAATATGGTTTTAAAAATAAATTTAATTCCAGCGACGACCAGAGACGGTAGAGAAAAGTAATCTTCGGCATAGTCAATAAAATTAGTCCTAAAAAAACTCACACAGGGAATACCAGCTTTTTTGGCAAAAGCCACCCCAGGCACTCGAAAAAATCCAAAAAACAGTCTTTCTGGTTCATCAACATGAATAATATCGGGCTGGAATTTTTTTAATTCCTGGAGGAGGATTGAATAGGAACTCCTGCGCACCTGACGCTCAAAGTCCAAGTCCATGAATGAGGTACTCGGTAAATTGATGATTCTCACTCCAGGCAGGATTTGACCAGTATAATCTCGCCAATTGGGATAGACATGTTCTAAAGCACTGTACTCAGGACAAAATAACAACACCTGGTGTCCCCACTGACTCAGTCGTTGTAGCCTAGATAATCCACTAACTGTTACGCCATCAATGACAGGCAAGAATCCAGAGGTGATAATAGCAATTTTCATAGGTGAATAGAATTATCCCACTCAGAGCGTGTTTAATTTTTAGGGGCAAAGCATTGACGATGCGTCCCAATTGTTGCATAAATCATGTCAGAACAGGTAAGGCAAATGTGATCAGGAGAGGGAATTGAGGAAGAGCACAACAATTCTATCTTCTCTATCTTCCCCATCTTCCCCTGAACCATGATCAGTATCTGTATGTAAATACTTCGCCCATCCCAGGAGTTAGGAAACGTTTCATACCAAATCCGGGTTAATTACCCCCTTTTTCAGCAAAAAGCATGAGGAGCTTCAGGAGCTTCAGGAGCTTCAGGAGAACAGGAGAAAGAATGCTGGAATCATAACGGGGGTTTTTGGAGCGAATTTGGTATCAAACACTAGTCGAAGTAGTTAAACCTAGGTTAGGGTGAATCGCATCCGGCAGTTCCTTTTCCACTCGCCGTATGGGTGGATATCGATAAGCGATAAAGCTTGCCAGGATGTTCAGAATTCCCATCAACAGCAACAGCAAGCCCATCCCACGCCCTGGACCAACTCCAATGATATGCCCAATACTACCTGCTAACAGTCCATCGGTAGCCATCATCGGTTCTAAAACATGATCGACTAACGGTCCGGTTAGCATGTGGGCAAGGATCAATAAGGAGTTTTCGATGGCCAGTTGTAAGGCGAAGACCCGTCCTTGCAGATTAGCTGGGACTTTGTTCTGCCAGATAGTTTGATTACAGCTAACGATAATGGGTTGAGCAAATAAAACACCAAACGCTCCAAGAGCAGCTAAGTTCACAGAAGCGCGGCACCCACCTAAAAGTAAGAACAAGCCTTGCAGGATTACAAAGCTAAAAATACCGTATATCCTGGGCTTGGGTCCTCCCCAGGTAGTCATGACCAAGCTACCAATAAGCATCCCACAACCGCCAATAGATAAAATGACCCCAAGTTCAGCACTGGAGGCAAAGCTTAACACCAGTGGCCAGAACAACACCTGAAGAATACCCATAGTGAAGTAGACCACGGCAAAGAACATCAGCAACCCTTGCAGTCCTTGCCGTTTGGCAATGTAACGCCAGCCTGATACTAGATCTTGGCGCAGTTGGGAGAAGTGGGCTTGCTTTTGATGAGTGTGATGGCTAGACTGGAGATGGGGAATCTGAACGCTTAGCAATGTCGCTAGGGCAAAGATGAATGTGATGAAGTCTATTAATAGAATTCCCTGCAAGTGAATGGTCTCCAGCAGCACACCCGCCAAGGTCGGTCCAAGAATCTTGGCAGTTGCCCTAGAGGCTTGCATCATGCCATTAGCACGGCTAAGATGTTCTTGAGGCATCAGCTGAGTCGTAGCTGCTGTATAGGCTGGCAACTGGAAAGCCTTAAACGTTGAACTGATTGCTACGACTAGGTAAATGTGCCAGATGTCTAACCTGCCCGAGAACACCAGAGCCATAACCACCAGTGTGCTAGCCCCTGCCACGGAGTCGCTGAGAATCATCGCCCAGCGTCTATTCCACCGGTCTACGAATGTACCAGCTATGGGTGAGATAATAATATTGGGTAGGTGAATAAATAAAGAAATTAGGGCAAATTGGGTGATTGAACCAGTAGTCTGGTAAGCCCAAACGCCCAGAGCAAATTCGGTAAGATTAGACCCCAGAAGGGATACTAGCTGTCCCAACCAGATCAGAAAGAAAATCTGCATTTATTGTGTCTTTTTCTACTTTACTCGTCGTTATACTCCGCCATCGGCGGGATTATTGTACCTTTTATACATGAATGACTGAACCCCTTGCCAGTTCCCGCTAAGCTTACACCTTGATGGGTAAAACAGTCTAGCTCGGGGAAAAAGACTGTTGTAGGTGGGCTTACTGATATATCTAGTATGGTGGCAAGTTTTATGTTTGACGGTACCCTTGATGATTACTATTTGTGACATTTTTGCTTAGATTGTGGTGACATTGTGTTGATGCAAACCGCGAGAGAGGGAACCACGGCAGTCGCTCATGGTTTGAAGTTACCGTAAGACAGTTGAGCCTTAATCAATAAGTTTTAACCCTTTTTTGCATAACCTACCAACCATAAAGGCGAGCCTGTCTAAGGTTTCGTCTCCGGGGGGACCACGGCAGTCGCTCATGGGGGAAACCCCCAAGACCGCGCTGCCTCCCCAAGACCGCGCTGCCTCCCCAAGACCGCACTTGCTCCCCAATGGCTGCGCTGCATCGCTTTTGCCCGACAACCGCTTCTGTGGGTGACATGGTGCTGAATTTGCTGATCAGAATAATTCCGTAGTACCTATCTGAGCAGGAAGAGATGAGCTATTGTGGACACCTATCTTGAGAAGCTCCACAGCCGAGAGCTGACTGCTGACTCGTTACCAACTAGTTACGTTTAGTGGCAAGAAAAGACCAGTGACCCTGGTTATTAAGAAGAGTTTCAACAGTTATAATTTAAATTGACTTAATTTCCATTGACTATTGTATACTTTATTGGTAAATAAAACAAGTATCCTAAACGGGAGTTTTAAATCAATTGAGATATTGAGATATTGAAGATGCTTAACTATATCTAGTTCCTTATCTAGTTCGGTTTTGGATTGTTTGAGGTCACTAGTTTAATTTTTTTTGACCGTTTATCCCTGACACTCAAGCGTCAAGCGTCAAGCGTCAACCTCTTAAATTTAGTGCAACCTATAGGTTATAAAATATACCTCGGTTTGACCCCCCAGAGTATCCCGAAAATCACTCCCAGTATTTGGAATCATAATGATTGACTTTAATTTCGGTCAGAGGAGGTTGAGCTAAAGGACACCATTGGATTCACAAGACATGCTTTGATTGGACGCGATCGCATATTTTTGTAAAACTACTCAACGTTAAACCAGTAACTATAAATATTTTCATAGTATGATCAGTCGTTATCGTTTTATTCACCCTTACTGATCCACATATTGCTGGTCATCGGGATTTTCTCGCTCCTCCAGAATATCCGTTCGCTTAGGGTGACCTACGGTCAATCGCGTAGCGTGGCTCACGGCCTCTCCTTCCTCATAACCGAAAATTTTGCCAAAATGGCAACCAATTACTAACATGGATGAGTCAATATTGTATAGATACAGGTTTATTTACTCTTAAGTCAACTGCCATCTAAATCCATGTCGAAATGATTATATTCGGAAGAGGATTAACATAAAATCCAGGGTAAAGAATATCGCCAGAGTCTTATTGATTTTTATAATTTTAATGAAATTTAAATTAAGATTGCTTAAAATTGCTTTAATTAACTAAAATTCAATCAGGGTGCTTTACTACACTATAAGTAAGTCAGTAATATCTCTGTCGATATAACTACTTATAATTAGTGATATTACTACTGTGCAGTTTAATCAATATAGTTAACGAAAATACCTATGGTATTAAACGCAAATAAACTATCTGAAATAACTATTAAACTAACAGCTACCCTGACAGCAGAACCCTTCAATGAATCTGTTAATTTATGGATGGAAGATATAAATATTCCATCCCAAATAAACTTATCAAAATCTAATCAAGATGTTGAACAAATACTTGATAAGTCTAGTCTAATATCTACTCAAAAAAATGGCAGTCCTGTCATCTCCTCAAGTTTTGAAGATTGGATCAGGTCTCCTGCCAATCAGCCCTTATCAGCAAATCATCAGTATAACTTAACGTTAGCTACCAATTTTGATATTCTTAAAGCCGAAGCATTACTAGCTAATTATAACGATTACCAATTACCAAATAATTTAGTAATTGTTCATGAAAATGAACAAGAAACTGAGGAATTATATCAAGAAATATTTGAAAAACAAACCTATATTAAACATGGCATAACTATCCATGATGGGGATTGTATTTTTGATATAGGGGCAAACATCGGTATGTTCACCCTGTTTGCCCAGCAAATCTGTAAAAATGCCAGACTATTCTCCTTTGAAGCCTTACCAGATGTTTTTGAACTGTTGCAGATCAATGCATCACTGTATGGCTCCAATGCCAAAGTCTTCAATTTTGGACTTTCCAAGCACTCAAAGACTATATCTAGTTTTATTCATAAACAGAACATTGAAAAAATTGATTTACTCAAAATTAATGCTGATCAACCTCAGCTAGATATCTTGGCTGGCATCAAGGAGAAGGATTGGGAAAAAATTCAGCAAATTGTCATGGAGGTTGATCAGATTACAGCAGGGATAAAACTAAAGCAGATCACAAACTTACTCCAAAGGAAAGGCTACCAGTTAGTGATTGATCAAGAATTATTGCTGGCAGATACAGGGGTTTACCGTATCTACGCCAGACGTAACTATCGGCTAAATCAATTCTCCTAGTATCCAACAGGAATGAAAATCCCTGTTCTTCTACCAACACACTGATTACTCAGTTTACTCAGCACCCTTCACACTGAGGCACTCAGCCTTCCTGATAAGGAAGTGGATCGTCCAATCCCAACTCAGCAAAGGCAGCCAATCGCAACCGACAAGCATCACAAACACCACAAGCTAGATCGTTACCTGTGTAGCATGACCAGGTTTTTTCCCAAGGAACACCCAGCTGATTGCCTAATTGGATAATTTCGGTTTTTTTCAGGTCAATCAGAGGAGTGAAAATTTTAATTCCATTGCCCTCCCTACCTTGTTTTGTGCCCAAATCAAAAGCTGTCTGCATTGCTTTGATATAATCCGGACGGCAATCTGGATACCCAGAATAATCCAAGGCATTGACACCCACATAGACTCCCTCAGCACCAATTGCTTCTGCATAGGATAAGCCAAAGCTCAGAAAAATCGTGTTACGGGCTGGAACGTAGGTAATGGGGATTTCTTGAGACATCTGCTCTAGACTACGCTCCTTGGGTAGGTCAAGGTTATCATCGGTTAACGCTGAACCTCCCCACTGCCGTAAGTCAAACCTGACTACCTGATGTTCCTTAACACCTGCTGCAGTAGCAATTGCGTAGGCTGATTTGAGTTCTCGTCGATGTCGCTGCTGATAATCAAAGGAAAGGGCATAACACTCATAACCGTCTCCTACTGATTGATACAAAACTGTAGCAGAGTCTAAACCTCCAGATAACAACACAATTACTTTCTTAGACATGATCCAACCAGATATCACAAGTCTCATCAGGATAATGCCTAATCAAACGTTTTGCACTGTTACTACAACTACCAATTAATAATTTCATTGCTCTGTCAACAGACAACCCACAAACTGACACATAGGGTTAGTGTTCCATATTTCGTCAAACCACAATAAATATAGAACACATGTTTTAAAGGTTCTTTTAGCTTGAGTGGGATGGACAAAGCTTTGAAATTCTTCACATTTATAGTTGCTGTGGTACTATCTGGATGGTTTAAGGCGACTTAGATTAAGTAAATCGACTTATTACCAGTGGTGGAGGAGCAAAAAAGAGTGCAGAATAGTACTTATCAAAGACATCTAGATCATCAAGTCCAGCGCAACTTACCGCAGCCAATCAAAATCGGTGTGATTGGCGTTGGCAATATGGGACAACATCATGCCCGAGTTTTGAGTCTTCTCAAAGACGTTGAAATTGTGGGTGTGGCAGACATTAACGTCGAGCGTGGTTTAAATATTGCCAGTAAGTACCGTGTTCGCTTTTTTGAAGATTATCACGATCTTCTTCCCTATGTAGAGGCGGTTTGCATTGCAGTACCGACCCGTCTACATCATGACGTCGGGATGACTTGTCTACAAGCTGGAGTGCATATCTTAATTGAAAAACCGATTGCCGCTAGTATTGCTGAGGCAGAATCGTTAGTAAATGCAGCAGCAGAGTCCCAATGTATTCTCCAAGTTGGACATATTGAACGTTTTAACCCAGCTTTCCTTGAACTGAGCAAAGTTCTCAAGACAGAACAATTGCTGGCTGTGGAAGCTCATCGCATGAGTCCCTACTCTGACCGAGCCAATGATGTCTCGGTGGTTTTGGATCTCATGATTCATGATATAGATCTATTACTAGAATTGGTAGCCTCACCTGTGACAAGGTTAACCGCTAGTGGCAGCCGTGCTTCTGATTCCGGGTATTTAGATTACGTCACTGCTACCTTGGGGTTTGCCAATGGTATTGTTGGTACTGTCACGGCCAGTAAAGTGACACACCGAAAAATCCGTCGCATCGCTGCCCATTGCAAAAATTCTCTGACGGAAGCTGATTTCCTAAATAATGAGATTCTAATTCATCGGCAAACCACTGCCAATTATATGACCGACTATGGTCAAGTGCTTTACCGACAGGATGGTTTGATTGAGAAGGTTTATACCAGTAATATTGAACCACTCCATGCTGAGTTAGAACACTTTGTCAATTGTGTACGGGGTGGTAATCAACCTTCTGTCGGAGGTGAACAAGCTCTGAAAGCACTGCGCTTGGCCAGTTTGATTGAGCAGATGGCTCTTGATGGTCAAGTTTGGCACAACGTAGACAATGGGAATCATAAACTCCATACTTCCGTCATGACAGTTCCGTGTTAGTGACTTGTTGTTGATTTGTTGTTGATGATGTAGGGGTCAGTTGCACTTGTAACTGACCGACATTAGGGGGAGCCCAATAGGGTAAGGAACAAATAAGTACAAAGTCTGCCTGGACTGACTTCAACAGGGGGTCTTGAATTCGGATTTGCGATCAACCTTTTCCCCTGTGGCTTTGATCATTTACCTGACCAGTGTGATCACTGATGAAGCTACCAAGACACCCCGAAATGTGAGAGCCCTGCGTTTTTAGACCGGGTGTGAAACAGAGCGACTGGATTAATCCAGTCGTATCTCGAACCCATGAAACTATTTAATGGAACTATTTAATGAAACTATAGATATGTCACAATATTTGAAAGGAGGTGATGATCAAGATGTACAAAACAATTCCTGTAAAAGCAGTATTTAATGATGAAGAAAAAGCTTTTTGGCTGTTTCAATGTGAGAATGCTAACAGTCTATGGAATTGTGCGATTTATTACTCTAAACAAAAGCATTACAGTTGGCTAGAGCAACAAGTAGAGGCTTACACCACTTACTGGAAGGAAGATGTACTGCGGTATGGGTGGAGAACTTATAAGTGCGGGGTTAAATACGCAGAGCTTTGTAAAGAGCTGAAAGAAAACCCCCACTACAAAGCCATGGCCGCCCAATCAGCACAGCAAACTCTCAAGTCTGTGGCTGAATCAATTACAAGTTACAACCAATTAGTTGGACTTTACTATAAAGGCCAGGTAGACAGACCAAGGCTTCTTAGATACCGAAAGAAAGGGGGACTAGCAGCTGTTACTTTTCCCAGGCAAGCTCTTACTTACAAAGAAGGTTTATTTTATCCTTCTATAAGCAAAGAGAGTAAATCAGAATTACTTACTGAAATAGCCTTAGAAGCTCCGTATTTTTTTGACCCAGATTGGGTCAAAGAGGTGACTATTCGACCATATTTAGGGCAACTATGGATCCACTGGGTGATAGATGATGAAAAACAGCCGATAGAGGATAACCCAAATCTTGATTATTCTCAGGCATGGAGTTTCGATCATGGTGGCGATAATTGGTTGACCGGTGTATCGACTCATGGAAAGAGTCTAATCCTTGATGGTCGAAAGCTGAAGTCAATGAATCAGGGTTATGCTCGCCTGGTCGCAAAATACAAAACCGGGAAGCCTGAGTTTTATTGGGATACGAACTTAGATAGAGTTCAGCGGAATCGAAATAACCAAATGCGGGATGCAGTCAATAAAGCCGCCCGTTTCATTATTAATCGCTGCCTCAACGACCGCATTGGGAATATTGTAATCGGATGGAATGAACGACAAAAAGACTCAATTAATATAGGTCGAAGAGGTAATCAAAATTTTGTAGTAATTCCTACAAAAAGATTAATCAAAAGGCTGGAACAAATATGCCCTGAGTATGGCATTAAATTGACAGTAACTGAGGAATCTTACACAAGTAAAGCGTCGTACTTGGACGAAGACCCATTACCTAAGCACGGTGAAAAACCCAGTGGATGGCAACCTTCGGGAAAAAGAGTAAGGCGCGGGCTTTATAAGACCAAGGAAGGATACCTAGTTAATGCAGACTGTAATGGCGCGGGAAACATTACTAGGAAAGTAGCCAAACAGTTAGGTCTCGATCTAACCAAGATGGGTAGGGGAGCTTTGACACTCCCGCATAGGTATGACATTTTTAACTCTCTTAAAAAATCATATCGAATGAGCTGTGTTCGCGAAGCGTCGCACGGGAAAACCGCTGCGACTTCACATCCTCATAGAATCCCCCGTGTTTCAACCGGGGGAGATGTCAACTGAGCTGATATAACTTCACTGACTTTCTGATTTCCTTGGGGGCTAAGGTGAATGTGGTCACGGTAAAGTATTTCTGGTGTTTCGGTGTTATTGAACACTGGTAAAAAATCTAGATAAGTAATGTTGTGCTCGCCAGTAAAGTCACTCAAGCGTTTACGGGCTTTTAACTCATAGTCACGAGGTCCTTTGGTACCAATTTCCCGGAGTAGGGGGGTCATCCCTAGCACTAACTTGGCTCCAGCAGCATCAGTTAGGGTCTTAATTTCCCCAATGGCCTTGAGATTAAAGCCAACCCGGTCTCCTGGTTCTGCTCTGACTGCTTCCATTTCAGGAATAGCTGGTGCTCTCAGGAGATAGCGACTCCAGATCTCGGCTATGGCTAAGAGGGGTTTTTGGCTGGGATAATTGCGATCGCGTCCCACTTGTACAGAAGTCGGTGCTGTAGCAAACAAGTCATCGGTATTAATCAGTAATACCACTACATGGGCGTTGAAGGTGCCAAAGCGTCGTAGATAGGCTAACTCATTTCGTGGTCCCCAAGAATTAGCAGAAGCATTAAGGACTTCGACTGTTTCAAATGGTTTCTCCTTGGTTAGACTTGGTAAGACGTCTTTGGTCAGCCATAGTTCTAATTGAGATTGGAGCCGTGCTGATATGGTTTGGTCTTGGTCTGTCCACCAAGCCCCATTGGCAACAGAATCCCCCAGTAGGAACACCCGCAGCATCGATGGCGGTGGGCTAGGAGTAGTGGTGGGACTGCGCATGGAATATTCATTAATGACAATGCGGTTGCCAAACCGTCTGGTGCTTTGGTTAGGGGCTAGCAAGTAGCCAATTTCCTCATCTGCCACATAAATCAGGGGATTACCGAAGCCCAGCAGCCATCGTAAACCCACCTCTAGCGCTACCAAGGAACTGACTAGCACTGCCAAGGTTAATAGCAATACTTTCACAAGAAAATCCTATATATTTTATAAATTTTTCCTATACTTTTCTCTAGGTTTTCAGTACTGAGATCACTTTAAAAGCCGAGTATAACCGCTCAAAGCTGAGTATACCAAGGTTAATCGGTAAATTTCCCCCTGATTTAGCCCTGGCTATAATCGACTTGTTGGTTAGATCCCTGATAACTCAAACAGGAGCGACAAACTATGTCAGACCTCAATCGTGGCATCATGAAGTTTAAAGGAGCTGATAGCCCGAAAGCCGTTGTTATTTCAGCAATTCTGGTTTTGGGCAGTATCAGCGTTCTGATCTGGTGGGCATTGCACAACGCTTACAGCATTGGCTAATTCCGGTCGATTTCCTGAAAAAATTGACAATTCCTAAAAGCTGTGCTAACATTTATAAATGTGAGCTAAAAGGGTCGGTGCCCGAGTGGTTAATGGGGGCGGACTGTAAATCCGTTGGCTATGCCTACGCTGGTTCAAATCCAGCCCGGCCCACCACAATGGTTTGAGATATAACCTAAATATGCTTTTGATAAGTCAGCATAATATTTGCTGATTTTAACCGTTAACTAATTACCATGACTGGTTTGGCCTCGGTAAATCAAAAGCTGATTAATTGATACCTTGGCAGAGTAAATTTGGCCAAAGTACAATAGGCTAAATCAAACCAATAATGTAAATCTAATAATTTCAATCTAGCCCGTGTGGCTCAGTGGTAGAGCACACCCTTGGTAAGGGTGAGGTCACGAGTTCAATCCTCGTCACGGGCTTTTAAGCATAAATTTCCGAATATTTACTAAATTGTACAGTATTGTAGAGTGAGTAATTATTGGTCACAAAGGCAAATACAGCACAATACCCTTTCTAATGATTGTGCTGAGATAGCAAACGGGTACGAATTACGCTGAGATCAGGTTGGATACTAGACAAACGTTGCTGCACTGATTCAGCTAATTGCTCTCTCTGATTTAAGTATGTTTCTACCGCATTTTGGTGTCGAAGGTAGTAGCCAATTGTATTGTAAACATCGGACAAAGATAGAGTCGAGTATCGATGGACAATAGACTCAGGGGATGCACCATCTTGAAACGCTCGAATAACAGTCTCTAGCAAAACCCTTGAATTTCCAACTCGAATCGCTCCGGTTTCATCTTCTCGCAAAGGTGGTGTCTCACGTTCCAAAACGAGGCTCATAGATTAATTTTCCTAAATCCAGTATCAAACCATCGTAACTTACCTCACAGCGCAATTGCTCAGTGAACTTAAAAACACTGTCTCAAAATTGGGCGTTGCTGAATATCGAAATGATTTAACTATAAAGGGGAATTTTATGATAATTTAAATAATAAATAAGAAGCCTAATTGATAAATGCAAGATTTTATTGATGCAATGCGCGAGTGTGGAGAGACCCCCAAGACCTTGCTGCATCGCTTGTTCAGATTTAGAGTAGCACAGAGTGCGTCGATGTAGTCTTGCTAAATAATGTCTCAATCTTGTATTTTCATTTTCTATGAAAGTCATATAAATTTTATTAACCCAAGTTGCTAGTTATGCAGATGCGGTTTGACCGTAGGTCACGCTACGGGAACCCACGAGGGTGTTGAGCTTAACTAATGGTAACTAGAATTGATCACTGATAACTGGTTAAACCTATTACGACAGCAGCGAGTAATTGCTGTGATTCGAGCATCCTCGAAATCCCTAGGAGAGCAGATGGCTAAGACAGTAGCCACTGGGGGTATACGGTTAATTGAAATTACTTGGAATAGTGCTGATGCTCCTGAGTTGATTAGTCAGCTCCATAGAGAATTACCAAACTGTATCATCGGTACTGGCACGATATTAAACCAATCTCAGTTACATCAGGCAATTGATGTTGGAGCACAGTTTATCTTTAGTCCCCATGTAGATACAGCAGTGATTAAAGCAGCGGTAGCTGCTAAGGTGCCAGTGGTTCCCGGAGCACTTTCTCCGACAGAAATTGTGACAGCTTGGGATGCTGGTGCTAGCTGTGTTAAGGTGTTTCCGATTCAGGCGGTCGGTGGTGCTAGTTACATCAAAGCCTTACTTGGACCACTCGGTCACATCCCTTTAATTCCTACTGGTGGTGTTACCATAGACAATGCTCAGGAATTGATTAATATCGGAGCGATCGCTGTCGGTCTTTCTGGGAATTTGTTTCCTAAATCCCTGATTGATGAGGGGAATTGGAATGCGATCGCAAAACGAGCAAAACAGCTAAAGCAACGATTAGCCCCTGATTCTCTAAGTTGAGGCTATGATATGGGTGATTTGTTTGATTGACTGCTAAGGTTATATGTTTTTTCACTGGCTAAGTCCCTTAAGAACCTGGTTTGCCAGTTTCCCACTGATGCTAATCGCCTTGGCTGTCTCGACAACACCAGCGTTGACCAATCCTGTAAGTGAGCAAATCGCTACCAGAGTGATGGAACTACAAGATTCAGAAGAACGCTGGATTGAGATAGACTTAACCAATCAAAGGCTGATTGCTTGGGAAGGTAGACAACCGGTTTATGCAATCATTGTCTCCACTGGTAAAGATTCAACACCTACCCATCCTGGTACATTCACTATTCAATCCAAGCGTCGCAAGGACAGAATGCGTGGTGCAGATTACGATCTGGCTAATGTACCTTATTCGATGTATTACCACCGGGGCTATGCTATCCATGGGGCATACTGGCATCGTAAGTTTGGTACTCCAGTAAGTCATGGCTGTGTCAATGTAGCTGTGGATCATGCTGAGTGGTTATTTGATTGGGCATCTGTGGGAACACCAGTCGTGATTCATCAGGGGGTTGAGGAATTGGCCAATGATGAATGATATCAAGTCTGTTTAATCATTAGTCACTCTACCTGTAGGGTTTGTTTCCTATTTCTGGGTAAATCCTGTTAATTTCTTTAGGAATAGTTCACCAGCTTCTTCCAAATTCCCATCAAGAGAAAACGTCAAGCTGCGGACTCGAATATCACTAATTTTAACATCAAGGGGCTGAGTTAAAGGAGCTGGATATACTAAAACTGCCTCTTGACAATCTTGTGTAATAGCATAGATTACTACTTGGTTAAAGTCATCACGAGATGGACTAATAGGGATTTTATACTTAGTATCGAGAATGCAGCATGTTTTCTCATTTGCCACCTCGTAGAGTACTATATCAATGTAAAAATATAATGTCTTGTCGATGTTTACTTTTTCGAGTATCTTAACGCCAAAGCCACTAGGTAAGTGGGATTTTATCCATTCAGCAACAAAGCGTTCATAGAGTTTTGCCATGTTAACTAGAAAGGGCAACATGGTATTACTACCTGTTTTATGACTTGGTCCGCTGTGTTCGAGAAAAAAGCGGCAAAGAGCATGTAACCTTTGGTAATTCTGATTGAGCCGATTATAGTTTCGTCCGATACAATCCCTAGCGCTATAAGGTTGTAGGGTGACAAGGTTTTGTAGGGCATGATAGGCTTGCCGCAACATTGGACTTACTTTAGCGCTATATAAACCAGTGCGACAGATACAGTGGAGTGTCCAAGCGATAATCTGATTATCTTCGATGTCACTAGTGTGTTCGTCGTAATGGCAGTTAAGTTTGATATCCCATGGCTTCTGGATAGTTTGCTGTACATCCAAACGCCCCCGAAGGTATGCTAGTTGACCAGTTGTGGGGATGTAGGTACGGTAGAGTCCTTGGCGAATGCGATCGCGTATGCCATTAATGAGGATACTGACCAGGTAATCGTAAAATTCTTCTAGAGATTTACAATCAATCAACCCCTCTAGAATGTGAAAGCTTCTAAGATTATAGGCATAGTCAAGCATTCCGAAAAGATTGTTTAGAGGGACTTTCGGCTGGAGTTGGATGCTCAGTTCATTGGTTAGGGGAATATAACCTACCCATCCTTGAGAGGTTAGTTGCCAGTAATCCCCGGTTTTGGAGTATTCAAGATTTACTGTTACCTGATTGCTGTATTTTTGCTGCAATTCATGGATTATCGATTCTGGAATCTGGTAGCGTGGAATCTTATCTGGCTGATACTCCGTTAGTTTGATTATTTTCATTTTTTATAGGGCTACGCCCAGGGAACAGGGAATAGGGAATAGGGAGTAGGGAGTAGGGAGTAGGGGTAAGAACATTGAATTTACTTCATAAGTATTTGAAACGCTATATTTTTAATTTTTAATTTTTAATTTAATAGTGTCCCAGCGAAATTGGTCTAGTTTATCCCGTTGATCGAAAAAGTATTCTTCTAGATATGGCTCAATCTCCCTTCGCCAGATATCTTCAATTTCCTCAGCTATTGTTTCTAGTAGAAAGAAGGAGATTCCCAGGGAGTAGTTAGGATCTGCGATCGCATTATTTATTTGTTCGATAACCTTAATCAATCCATTAACTGGAAAATCCGTTGTTTCGTGATATCGTCTCAGGATTTCATAGTTGGGATAGAGCCGAATAAATGCAAAGCGACGGCGAAATGCCTGATCGACTAGAGCAATAGAACGATCCGCCGTATTCATAGTGCCGATGATCCGAACATTTTTCGGGATACTGAATAGTTGATTACTGCCAGCTAAGGGAATTTTTTGCTCCCGGTACTCTAGTAGATACAATAATTCTCCAAACACACTAGCGAGGTTAGCACGATTAATTTCATCGATGATTAGAACACAAATTCCTTGCCGAGACTCAGCTTTATTACAGAATTCTAGAAATCTGCCTGGAACTAAAGGATATCTCAATTCCCCATTTTGACTTTGTGGACGAATACCTTGAATAAAGTCTTCATAGGAATAGGCAGGATGGAATTGGACAAGTTCTGTGAATCCATCACTTCCACTGATTAAATGGTTAGCAATTTTTTGAGCACTATAGGTTTTACCTGTACCTGGTGGGCCGTAAAAAATTCCTTGTCCTTTGCGTTCAATAGCACGTATCCATGCCTCTAACTCTGCTATATCAAAACCAGTATCTTTAGCACATTCGCTTACCGTATAGTCCTCTAGTAACGCCCTCCTTGAAGCATCAGAGGTAAATTCGATAACCTCCTCTTTACCCGAAAAATTATACCCTTTAACCGCAACCAACCAGTAGCAAAACATATCGAATAAATCATTATCCCTGAGCACTGGAACACCCGGTTGATGCATAGTGTGATCTAATGCTTTAATCAGCTTCAATCCTGTAGTATTTGCTGCTGGATAATCTGTCAGTCTCTTTCCGTAGGATGTATTAACAAAATAATTGATAACCTGTCGAGAATTATCATTGATTAACAGAAACCTATCTGGTTGCAGCCCATTGAGGAGATTCGTCAGCATTTCCGTCGGAAAACCTTTGGAGTATTCCCCTGTAGAAAACTGATCACAAGCTGCTGATAACTGATTAGGATGCTTAGTGCAGCAACCAACAAATTCAAGGATGTCGTAACCAATCTGCTCTACTAACCTTTGTATCCATTTATGCTGATATTTCAGTTTTAATGGCAATCGTAATTCTAAATAATTATCACGTTTTCTAGGAATAGTTAGTATCCATGAATCATCACCCTCACCATATTGACTATTCAACGTAATCGCCAATTCTCTATCAGGGAATAGGTGAAACAGTATCGGTTCTGTTATAGCTTCTCCAGAGTCCACTATAGCAGAGATTGCTTCAAAATTCCGACACCAAAGGCGACGCTGATCCTTGTAGGTTGCCATGTGACTTAACCCAACCGGTGTGTAGGGATATGAACTGATAAATTCCTCAAATAGACTGACCAATTCAGCTTTCTTATCCCCTACCATACTATCCACCTAATTTTTTTTATAACATGTTTGATAAATTCTAGACTGTTAGTTAGTTAGTCATTGATTATCATTCATGGGTTATTGCATTGCTATTATCCATTATCGATTCTCCATGACCCATTCCCAAATCTATTCTTAGCAAAGATTTAGCTAATTGATATAATGCTCTGACCTAATTTCCATTTTATCCTCTACAATAGACTTAAGATACTCAAATTCCCTAGTCGTTAAGTAATGATAAGATTGTGGAGGTCTAAAGTTAGCCCATTTTGCTCTCAAATCTTGTAAGGTTACTGGTGGCTCAAAATGTTCTATGAGTTTTAAGCAGATCCCATAACCGACGGCGGCTTCCTCATAATACTCATTAAAATCTTTTTTTTCTATCCCAGCATTGTCTTTTACTTTATACCAAAGGTTATCCGGGCGGTCTTGAATAACGTCTTCCACTTCAAAAAAACCCGATAAAACCTTATCTGGAGCGGAGACATAAACCACAACAATATCCCCTGCTTCTAATCGAGGACGCACCCGACGAAGTTCAATTTTTTTGGTTCCATTGAATAATTGACTAGCATATTTAGGACGAATTGATAATAACAACACATTGGGCATTGTTAACACTACTTATTTTGGGTGCCTTCTCTATATATCATTGTAAATTGTTCCTGATCAATCCGCAACGGTGATTGAACTGTTACACGCTTACCAAGTATTTCTTTAATTTCAGCCAAATTTATAGGATTTTTAAACAGTTCAGTATTACTAAATCGAAGGGCCATCAGCTTTTTATTAGGATCATTTTTGGTAAGCTTCATTAAATCTTCTAATTCATATACACCCAATCTGCGAAACTGTTGATGGAGATTTTTAGGTTTGTTGACGACTACTTCATCAAGTCTAGAGCAAGCTCTTACCTGTCCTGTGCCACAATAGTTTTTATTATAGCTTACATACCAAAGAATTCTACCAACAACCCCTGGTTTTAAGCCACCATTACTTCTATGGCTTCGATAATAGACAAGTTCACGTTTTAGCGCCAGATCAGTTTTCGATCTCAATAGGAGCTGGTTAGCTAAGTCTTCATCGAATAATTCCTTTGCCCATTCTGCTTGAATAGGAATGATTATAGTAGGAAGGTCAGCATCAATAATTTTTGCTGGCCACAGTATGCGTTCAACGTCTATAGTTGTTTTTACCGCTTTGGTTAAATTATCAGTTTTGAGGGTTTCAGCAATTTTTAGACAAAAATTATAATCCGGACTTAGATTAGCTAAATTAGTGAGATAGTCGGATAATTCTGTCGCCGTAACCGCAACCGCAAGATTGGCATTTAAATAACCATCCTTAACTTTAAAAAAAGCATCATCTTGAATAGCGCTAAGAATAGTTTGATTCAAATAAGGTTCAGTAATTCGTGTAAATGGCATATTTTTACTTACTGACAGGGATATAAACCAAAAAATTAAGTAACGCGCTATTGTTTCTTCAAGATGACCTGATCTAACCCGAAAAATTGGCACCTTTAACTCATGAGTTTTATCGGTATGATACGCAATTAAAGCTAGGGGAGTATTGTTTTTGGGAGTATTTTTTGACTGCAGAATAATATAACAATTAAATTTATCGGGATTAGCAATAATATAGCCCAGTCTTCCTTGAAAATCACTAAGTTTTTCTCCCTTAGCAGCAATCAAAAACCTTTGACTCAAGAAAGGTACCTGATCTAATTTATGAACAACTTGTCTAGTGATACCTGTGCCTGCTAAGCGTACAGGCTGATAGTTAATATATTCGTGAAGGTAATCTAGCTTAACAATTAAACTAGTAGGACTAAGGATTGATAAGTTAAATTCTTCATTGATAGCATCTGCGAACGCTAGTATTTGCGAATTACGAGTCAAAAAAAATGGTGCATCTGAAGCTATGGCTATAGCTAACTGACGCTGTTGAGATTCATTGATAGTTACCTGAGTTGATAACAAAACCTTGGTTAGAGACCGACAAGCTGTTTCAAAGTCTTTCTGATTGTAGGGGAGTTGAGTAAAGGTATCGGCTAACTGGCGTTTACTATTCCTTTGTTTAGTATCATCAATAGTATTGATGACCTTAAATATTTCATTAGTTATACATAACTCCAAATCAGGCTGTAACCAATCAGCTAGTAGAGAGTCGGATTCGGCCTTTGACCTAGCTTCATCTCCTTGCAAGTCAAAAAACACGCTGGTATCAATGACTGCACATAATTTAGACTCAAGTTTTTGGGTAGCAACCGTAGAAAATAGGGTAGGATGGTCGTGATCGCGCCACCAAACGGTAAGTAGTTTTCCATCCTTGCTCCTTCCGGGTTTTTCAGCCAAAGGAACAAAGTCTAAGTGAGACCACATTTTATGTAATTCATAATCACGACGGCATTTGAGTTTAATGCCGTAAAAGTCCTGAGTGTTCTGACTTAGATAATTAACCAGCTTTCTAGCAATCCCCTTACCACGCCATGATGGCTCGATGCACAGATGAACAATAACGATGATATTATGTCTACGCACCTTCCGGTATAACAAATAACCGGTACACTTTTTTTCAGGAGTAAGAGCCACAAGTATTTGACGACTGAGTGCGTGTTGATCAAAAGCTCCTTCAGGAAAATGACCAAGAGTGGTTGCGTGTGCTCGTCCCAAAGCCTTGACTGTCCTTAGGTGCAGGGATTTTTCATCAATTGTTTCAATTTGAAGCTGTATCTCTTGTGTCACGTTACCAATTACCAATTACCAATGGCCAATTACCAATTACTATGCATGGAATCGACCCTATTGTACGTGATTAAGCATACCTAATCTTACTGGTTAGAAAGAAACCACTTTTGCTCTAGGTTGGTGAGTTCTCCGTCTTCCTGTAATTGCAAAATAATTCGGTTGATTGACTCACGATAATGACTACCTTGAGGCAAAACTATGCCGTAGTCTTGTTCAGCAAACAACTCACCTACAATCTGGTATTCTCCGTTTTGTGACGTTTGGTAAAGTAACGTTGGTGAATCATAAACTAAAGCCTGCACTTGCCCCGCTTTGAGAGCTTCGTATGCATCTTCCACCTGCTCAAATTCAATCAACTTGACTGGCTGTTGATTCATATATCTGGCAGAGGTCGTGTCTGCGACAGTACCAACCTGTTTTCCGAATAGATCGATAAGATCAGAAATATTCGATTCAAGTAGTTATATACAATTAAACTTGACTGTTAAGATCAGGTATAGCGCTACGCGCAAGGCAAGAGACAAGAGGCAAGAGGAAAAAGTTGACTACAACAGCTTTTGCTGCTTGTATCAATATCCTAACTTTAATGCGTAGTGCTATATTAGACAAGGGTAAACGGTTCACATAAAGAGTTTTATCAACGTTAATAAACGTAACCAGTAACATAGTTACGTTTAATTCTGTCTATAGGCATAAAAAAATAGCTTCAAGTTAACTGGTTTTATCCCTAGATAAAGGAGGCTAACAAAATACTTTGTTAGCCTCCTTTATAAAAAAAATAACTTGTATAGATTAATGATTAATGGGTCATCGTAAACTAGCAATTACCAATTCAAAATTACCGATTACCATTAGTCAAGATTCAAAGTAGACCAAGTTATAGAACCCACAATCCCATCAGCATATAATCCTTTCGCTTTCTGATAAGCAATCACCGCAGCTTTTGTCCGAGAGCCAAAATCCCCATCCGTTGCACCAGCATAAAATCCTTGGGTTTGGAGCCGCTGCTGTAGTTCCTCTACTTCTGAGCCAACTGCTCCTTCAATTAAAGGAAGATAGGCAGATGAGGGTTTATCACTACGCCATCTTTCTGAAAACTCTTCCAAGACTTCTTTTGGTAGTTGTTTTTGTAGCCACTCAATCGCTTGTTTTTGGTGAGGTAAGCCACGATAATACTTGTAGGTGTTCACGATAACCACAGGCTGGCTCTTCTTGTTACCTGGTTCAGAAGGAGATTTCTCTGATGGTTTAGAAGAACTTTTCAGTGCGTCCCAGGTCTTTGATCCCACTAATCCATTGGGATTGAGTCCCTCAAACTTCTGAAAGGAAATCACTGCTTTGGTGGTAGCAGGACCAAAAATGCCATCAACTGGACCGGGACTAAACCCTTGAGTTTGGAGGGATTGCTGTAGCTCTTTGACTTTCAGACCAGTGTCTCCTTCTCTGAGATAGTCTTCAACTGAGGAGCCAAGGCGCTGACGAACTTCTCGGCGCAACCGAGGCAATTGACTGTATAACCAATCCCCAGGACATTGGGTTGGTGAAAAGTCTCGATGTCCTTTAATATTATCTGGGCTAATCTTGGTAGTTTTGCAAATCGAAACACATAAATCTACCAAACTTTTCCATTGTTTGGCATTCATCCGGTAGCTGATAAAGGTGCCTTCATTTTCAATTCCCGGTGACTGGTTACCTAGGGTACTACCAGCATGAGCAGAGCTGACAGAACGTCCTTTTTTAATCGCTGATAAGGAACTCTGTCTACCTTCGAGTAAATATCCACCGGTGGTATTCAAAAAGTTGTGACCTGAATCATCCCAGCCAAAGCCGTCCATGTGGGATTTTTGAATACTCCTAGCCAAACTTCTGGAGCCCCATAAGGTTCCTTTGGATAGATCATTCGGGGCATTGGGAGTAGCAGTATGGTGAATAATAATATATCGTGGTCTAGTAGTATCTGGCCATTTTTTTGGGGGTTTAGCTCCCCATTCTTTTGCTGAAATGACACTAGCAGTGAAAGACATATTGACTTGCGGTCTCCAGTTATAATAGTTTACTAGTGGGCTCCTCGGAATAGGATGCGAGCAATTAACCAAACTATGGATTTGGCTGAGGTGGATTGGCAACTATTCCTGACTGGATTCTAGCCTTCAATTGCGATTATCATCTATGGCAGGTCAGTGTTCAGCGATCAGCGATCAGCGATCAGCGATCAGCGATCAGCGATCAGCGATCAGCTGATGCGCACCCTACTTGAGGTGCTTTTGAATAAAAGAGGTAAGCTTTGGGCTTTGACGACGCTACTTAAGGTGCGAACAGCTTTTGAATAAAATAAGCTGACGGCTGACAGCACCTCAAGTAGCGTGAGCCTTGACCTATGGCCACGCTACGCGAATGGCTCACGGCTGAATGCTTACTATAGCAGTTCTCAATGCTTTTGAAGGTCACAGTTTAGGGTCAACGGTCAAGAAACACCATTTGCACTTCAATGCTGTTGACCTAGTCAACTTAGAAATAGTATTCAATTAAGTAGGTCAACCACAAGTAAGTAAACCATGCCAAAAGCAATCTGGAACGGAGCGTTACTAGCCGAGAGCGACGAATGTGTGGTGGTGGAAGGCAATCAATACTTTCCCCGCGACTCCATCAACAAGCAGTATATGAAGCTCACCCCACCTGGTTATCACCGAGGTGGGGGTGTCCTATGCTAATTTGGAACTACCACTAGTCCACAAGTCACATAGGCAAGCCCAGCTTCTAGGCGGTCGTCCAGGTTTTTTACTGGAGCGACCCTCACTGTCATTTCTGCGAGTGAGTTTAAGCACGCCTCTGGCCCCGATATTGTAAGCCCCATTTAAGTCTGCATTAAACTGCTTACCTGAAGGGAATGTGGCCAGAGAGTAGTTTTTTTTATTTCGTTTTACCGTACCAGAGCCATCAAAAGCTAATTTTGAAGTATAGGCCGCAACAACATCTATTACTTTTCCGCCTAACTCAGCCCATTTTGTCTCCGTAAAATCGCGGATTTTTGCTTTAAGCCATCCGTGGAATCGTTGCTTTAGATTAGATCGCTTTCGTCCACCTTTTGGTTTCCAGCCTTTAAGATTCTCAAAGACAATTGCTTCAGAATTAAATTTCTCCGCAATCCCTACAATGCGCTTAGAAACAATATGGCTAATTTGATTGTTGATTCTTTTGCACTTTTGATAAGTGTTAGAGCAAAACCCTTTGTGTAGTTTCCCTCCTCTACCCATCGTTTTTGAGGCTCTTTTGGATACGGACTTTAGTCGCTTGTCTCTGCGGTCTATGTCTCTTCCAAGGTGAATGAAATCACGATGAATTACAGTGCCGTCATGAGTTACGACTGCTACGGTAGCCGTAGTGTTTAGACCCAAGTCTACCGCCGTTACATTAGTTTCTGGGTTTCGTTTTTCTGGCTTACAGGCAAAAGGAACAGAGAGATGACAGTACCTATCCTTGATGATCAACGAAGGTGACATCATTTTATTTGTAGCTACCTGATGCCTTTCTCTCAATCCGGTGATCTGAACTATAGTCCAGACCCAGTTTTTGCCATCAAAAACTTTGAGTTCTACTTGGTCGAAACCATGTAATTTATAGCATTGTCCTTTATACAAGGCAGGATAGCACCCAGTGTCAGCATTTAGCTTTGGTGGGTTACTGTCCTTCCTTTTTCGATTCCCAGATTGCCATTCTCCATATCTGGTGACGAAACTACTAACCTGTCCAGCCGCAAAGGCTATAGCGGCTCTACGGTAATAACTAGGAAACTTGTAAAAAGTTTTATTGAATTGGGGATACTTTATGTTGGGTCGTTTAGCAGTTTCGTGCATTAACCGTTCGACAGCTGGAGTTAAGTGATCTGCTGTTAGATTCCCCAATTCGCCCCAATGAGTGTAAATTATTCCAACCAAGTACCGGCAAGCACGACGATAGACTCTTACCGTTTCACTTAGCAGTACGCGCTGCTCAGTCGTCGGGTTAAGAGTCCATTTATCTGTGCGAATTACCTTGGTTGTCGTTTTAATCAGTTCCTTTGCTACTATATCCTTAGTATATACGTGTATTCTAGGAATGTCAAATACAGACAAGGAAAATAAGAAAAGGATCAGAGGTGTTCCCGTCCATTACGACGAGCTAAAAAAACCACATACTATCATGCTTACCGATACTGTGTGGAAATGGTTGCAAGTGTCTGCAAAGGAATCAGGTACTAGTGTTGGAGAGTTTATAGAGCGTTGGGGAAGAAGTCAAATATCCTAGCGCTCCTTAACCCCCACCTGAACTAGGTGGGGGAATGCGTCGCGAAATTGTTCAAGGAAAGTAGTACCCACACAACCTGTTCTTGGAAAGGTCAAGCTAACTATTATACCATAGTTGTGAATGGTAAAGAAAATAAGGATGCAGCCTGGTATTACCCCAGTACCAAGGAGAAGGCGAAACCAATTGAAGGGTATGTTGCCTTCCGGGGCGGGGTGAAAGTTGAGGTGTAGATGATAAAGGGGGTTTTTAACCGGGATTTGGGAAAATTTTCCCCAGCAGTTGCAATAAAAGCTATAATTTATGCTATGATATAAATCGCAAGGTAAGCGGACGTGGCGGAATTGGTAGACGCGCTAGATTTAGGTTCTAGTGTCGCAAGACGTGAAGGTTCAAGTCCTTTCGTCCGCATCTAAAGGTGCGACCCGTGGCGAATTTAATTAGCCTAGGGGNGCCGACTAACCATAAAGGCGACCCTCTGAATACGGTAACTTCTAACCCCACCGTACCTTTTTTTTATATAGATAGATACTTTTTTTGATCTAATTTTTTCCTAGACGTTCAAGTCGTTAGACCCAATTACGCAATATGTACGCTCTACATATTTTTTACGTTGCCTACTTATGATTAGATAGTATCTATCTACTTTTCAAGTTTATTGTTTATGCTTTCATTATAGCACATCTCTTACAAACTTTCATTGAAAGCCGTCGAACGAAGGACGGGGCTTTAAACCCAAAATTTTCGGTAATTATGGAATGATTAAGGGTAATTTAGAAGAGCGTGGCCAGAGGGGGTAGTGTGGGCAGAGAGGGGAGAGCAGAATCTCCACCTAAGCGATCGCTCTAGGCGGGGGAGCATTCAATGCTGAAATCGGTGTTTAATCTGAACATTTACTAATGTGATGAATCTTGCAATTCTCTACTGGGTGCTAATTGGGCTAATGCTTGTGGGAGTCTTGGGAGCAACTCTTCCAGGTCTACCTGGGACAAGTTTGATTTTAATGGCGATGGCGGTATGGTGCATGGTCACGAATTTTGCTGGAATTGGCTGGCCGGTGATGATCTTGTTTGTGATTTTAGTCTTAAGCGCAGCCATCGAACCCCTCGCCACTTATTGGGGCGCGAAACAAGTGGGAGCATCTAAGTGGGGTCAAATTGGTGCCGTTGTGGGATTAGTACTGGGATTTTTGGGTTTCCTACCAGCTTTGCCCTTCGGCGGACCACTGCTGGGTATTATAATCGGTCCAGTTTTGGGAGCGTTTATCGGGGAGTTTCTCTATCGCAGTGAGTGGACTCTAGCGTCACGAACTCAGCTAGCCTTAAAAGCAAGTGTGGGCATTATGGTAGGGTCGCTGATTGGCAATTTAATTGAAGGCTTGCTGGCTCTGAGTACAGTGATTGTTTTTGTTTTTACCACCTGGCCTGTGGTAATGGGAATTTAGGAACTTGTTGAGGGAATAGGGAATAGGGAATAGGGAATAGGGAACAGGGAACAGAGAGACTTTTGGCAGCTTTACAAAATTTAACACAGTTTTGTTTATTTATGTCCAGGTACTTATAGTTTATTAACTCTTGCCTCTTGCCTATTGCCTCTTGGCCTTTGGCAGTATGTTAACAACTCAAATACAAACGCTATATACTGTTCCCTGTTCCCCGTTCCCTGTTCCCTTTTTAAATCAATTTTTTTTTTCAACCCAAATAGAAATATAAAGATGATCGAGCATATTGTTTTGTTCAAGTGGAAAGACGACGCTTCAGCGGATGCGATCGCATTAGCTATGAATGGACTCCTGGCTATGAAAGACCAAATTCCTGAGATTGTAGAACTTTCCTGTGGAGAGAACTTTTCCCCCCTCAGGTCTCAGGGATTTCAGCATGCTTTGAGAGTGCAACTGCTCAATCGCGACGCTCTGAGTACCTATGCCGATCACCCAGCCCACCAGGAAGTAGTCCAGAACTATATCAAACCTATCCAAGGGGACATCATCGCAGTGGATTACGAAGTTGACTAGCCTCAAGGAGAGAGAGTAATGAGTGAAGGGGTAACAAGGCTGCTTGTCATTAAGCATTCAGCCGTCAGCTATCAGCCGTCAGCCGTTGGCCAGGCTACACCGAACAGCTTATTTTATTCAAAAGCACCGATTGCGCTACGGGCAAGCTGCGCGAACAGTAGCACCATTTGTAGCACATAAACACCTCAAGTAGTGTGTCCGTAGCGCATAGGCTGATACGCGACACGCTGATAGCTGATAGCTTACGCTTTTCACCCCATCACTCATTAGTCTTTGGGTGGTATGTCTCCTGCCTGCTGAGCTTTTTTAATCGCTCGTTTGAGAATTAGTACTGCCATTTGGGACAAGGAGCGCTCCTCGGCATCTGCCAATCGTTGAAGCGCTTCTTTGTCTTTTTCTTCCATATAGAGAGTTACGGTTACTTTAGCCATAGGATTAATAATAATTTTTACTCTAGGTTTTTACCCAAATAAACATAAATTAACACAAATAAAAAGAAACTATATGTTATTCCATAAATTGTAATAGAAAGCTTTCTGCACACCCAATAGACAGGTGGCTTTCCCCCTAAGAAAGAGGGAAAGTTAACTAGGGTCGGGTCTGAGGAGCTATCAGTCCCGTGCTGTAACGGTCGGGGTCAGCGTCGGCAGGATGTGACTAGGACGTTCAAAAAATATTGCTACACATCACCTGATCACCAGTGTGAGTTTGGGGTGTTGGGTTTGGGGTGATTGGAAGCTTTAACTACATCCTGACGCACTAGTCATGGTTGCCTCATCAGTGTTATACTTAATTTGATGCCTAGTATTATAATTAGTGTTATACTGCTTGTTGTGCTTGGTGTTATACTAGGTGTTATAATAAGAAGAGTTGCTGGTGTAGCTCAGTTGGTAGAGCAGCTGATTTGTAATCAGCTGGCCGCGGGTTCGAATCCTGTCACCAGCTTATTGAAAAAATAGTTATATGTGGTGTTTGTCATAGCTATGAGGTAAACAGATTTTTTTACCTATTCCGTTTTACCTGCTCCCTGCTCCGAAGTCCCTGCTCCCTAAAACCCAGGAATCTGTACCTCACCCAAATCAGAATTGCTATAAAACAACTAGGCATTTCGGGCCTTATCCGCACCCCTTAATCCTGTATTTCCAACTGTTCTAGGTCAGCAGGGGTATTGCAGTTAAAAAATATCCTAGTGTCACTGACTAGCAACTCCTGTACTGGATGCTGGGCCAACCAACGCTGAAATGACCTTCCCCCTTGATTGATAAACTCAGTGAGGCTCGGTAGACACTGGCGTCGGTAAAAACCGCACAGGGGTTCCCAGCCCTTGGGGTTTCGTGGCAATAGTGCGTTCGCGTAGCGTGACCGGTCAATCGCATTTTCCCGAGTCTGCTCCAACTGCTTGACCCAACCTTGCACAACCTCTGCTTTTAATTGGGGTAAATCACAAGCCAGTAACAGTACCCAATCTGTTTCAACATGAGCTAATCCTTGAGCAAATCCTACCAATGGACCATGAGGTGTGGTCTCTTCTGGTAACGGGACTTCCCGAATAACACGACAAGTCTCAGGTAAGATATCCACGTATCGTTCTGGCCAGGGAGTGACTATATAGACTTGACCTGAGACTTGACCTGAGACTTGACCCGAGACTTGACCAATACAGCTTAGGGCAACATCACACACTCTGCGCAGTAAGGGGACACCCTCGACCAGAATCAAAGCTTTATCCCTACCCATACGAGAACTTAGCCCTCCTGCAAGGACAATCCCTGAGAGAGCTAAGTGGTAATTGGGACTTGGTATAGCACTGCACATAGCTTGGTCAGGAACAGGCAAGCATTCCAGAACGTAGACTCGGAGACTCCTCAAAAAAGATTGCCCCTCGTCGCTTTAGGTCATCCTTGAGATCCTTACAAATTCCTGAGTTATCTCTAAACTGAGTATTGTCTATTCGACTACCAATCAGGTTGGCATTACTCAAGTTGGCACCACCTAGGTTAGCACGACTGAGGTCAGCACGACTCAGATAAGTACCCATCAAGTTGGCATCACTCAGGTTGGCATCACTGAGATCCGCACATCTGAGGTAGGCACGACTCAAATCAGCTCCGTTGAGCAAGGCACCGTTGAGATTGGCATCACTTAGGTCAGCTCTGCTTAAGTCAGCACCCCTTAAGTCAGCACCCCTTAAGTCAGCACCCCTTAAGTTGGCATCCTTCAGGTCAATTCTAAGTGAATTGTCAGTTGGCTCTAGAGAAACACCCTTCATTAGTTCAAGGAATTCCATTTACTACTCGAAATACACTCTGAAATACACTAATACCACTATTAAATGCTCACCACCATGATGGCATCAACCCCTTTGGTTGATCACTTAGATTTATTGTCGAATTAAATTACCTCAAATTCTAATGAAACACCAGTTTGTGTTTCACTAAATTGCTAATTTTTACGACATATGGCTGATTTTTTACCATATATGTCGTAGATTTATTTTTGAAATAGTTAGTGTTAACTATTTACTGGTTAACTATTTAGTGAATAACTAGTTACACTATATTTTATAGCCCTATCTGGTTTCACCAATTACCATACTGTAAAAATTTAATTAAGTAATTATTAAATGTGAAACCGGTAATATAGCAATCATAATCGATTTGTGAAAAATCCTGTGACTAATACCGTAAATCTGTTATCTAATATACCTTTTGGCAAAGTATTTAGGTAAGCCGTCAGCTGTCAGCTGTCAGCTGTCAGCTTAAAATAAACCTATGCAGGCCTATGGCCACGCTACGCGAACAGCTTGGCACAGACTTCGACGCTGATAGCACCTCAAGTAGCACTTCAAGTAGCGCATTAGCTGATAGCTGATAGCTTACGATAGGTTTTCACACTTCGTTACACAGTTAATGACAAATTGATACAAAAATATTTATTTTTTGACCAGAATTAAATATAATTAATTCAGTAGCGGAAAATATTAGGTTTAAACCTCTTTAACTCCGCCGCTTTTAACCCCGCAGGGTTGTTGCTTTTACGGTAATTGCCTGTCCGCTAAGGTAACAACCTTGTGGAATAATGCTGATAGTGCTCATAAATTAAAGGAGGAGAAGGATATGCGCGGTTGTTCCATGCTTCTAGCTCTTCTAGTGTTTGCTGGATTGTTGTATTTTATCGTCAATTCTGGTACCTTTGAAGGGTTGATGGACACCATAACACCCTCGGAACGGCAACTGGAATAGGCTATAGGGCTGGGCGCGGCGAGATGGGGAGATGGGGAGATGGGGAGATGGGAAGCAAGAGAATAGTTTATTTAAAATTGGTATTAGCGATGTTTCATTCCTTAAAGTTGTCAACACCATTACACCCATTGCTATAGCGTTTATCATAGTAATCAGGTATACAGAATTTTTTCCCTATTCCCTATTTCCGGCTCCCGACTCCCGACTCCCGATTCCCTAAAATCCCAGACTTGATATTAATCAACTGCTGAAACCGCTGATCTGAGCGAATGGTGTCAAAAGATGAATCAGTTTTTGCCATCTCTCGATATTCTTCAGGATTGAGATTAATGGCCTGTTGCAAGTTATCAAGGGCTAAGTCTACATTTCCTTGTAAGGCATAACAGCAGGCTTTGTGGTACTAAGCTTGGTGGTGATCGGGTTTAAGTTTCACAGCTTGGTCATAGGACTCAATCGCTGCTTCATTTTGTCCTAATTTCCTTAGGGCAATCCCCCGGTTATGCCAAGCTAGGTGGTAATCGGGTTTAATTTTCACAGCTTGGTCAAACGAATTAATCGCTGCTTCATTTCGTCCTAATGCCAATAAGGTAACCCCCCGGTTATACCAAGCTAGGTGGTAATCGGGTTTAATTTTCACAGCTTTATCATAGGATTTAATCGCTGCTTCATTTTGTCCTAATTTCCGTAGGGTAACCCCCCGGTTGTTCCAAGCTAGGTGGTAATTGGGTTTAATTTTCAAAGCTTTATCATAGGATTTAATCGCTGCTTTTTTTCGTCCTAAATCCGATAGAGCATTCCCCCTGTTATTCCAAGCTAGGTGGTAATCGGGTTTAATTTTCACAGCTTTATCATAGGATTTAATCGCTGCTTTATTTTGTCCTAATTTCCATAAAGCATTCCCCCGGTTGTACCAAGCTTCTTGGTCATCATGTTTAATTTTCAAAGCTTGGTCATAGGAATCGATGGCTTCTTCATTTCGTCCTAAATCCGATAAAGCATTCCCCCGGTTGTTCCAAGCTTGGTGGTCATCATGTTTAATTTTCAAAGCTTGGTCATAGGAATAGATCGCTGCTTTTTTTCGTCCTAAATTCAATAGAACAAGCCCCAGGTTATTCCAAGCTTGGTGGAGGTCGGGTTTAAATTTCAAAGCTTGGTTATAGGAATCGATGGCTTCTTCATTTCGTCCTAAATCTGATAAGGCAATCCCCCGGTTGTTCCAAGTTTTGTGGAAATCGGGTTTAAATTTCAAAGCTTGGTCATAGGAATCGATGGCTTCTTCATTTCGTCCTAAATCGGATAGGGCATTCCCCCGGTTGTACCAAGCTTCGTGTTCATCGGATTTAATTTTCAAAGCTTGGTCAAATGATTCAATCCCTGCTTCCAAATGTCCTAATTCGGATAGGGCAACCCCCCGGCTATTCCAAGCTTGGTGGAAATCCAGTTTAATTTTCAAAGCTTGTTCAAATGATTCAATCCCTGGTTTTAAATGTCCTAATTCGGATAGAGCAATACCCCGCTTGTAGCAAGCTTGGTGGAAATCAGATTTAATTTTCACAGCTTTGTCATAGGATTGAATCGCTGCTTTGTTTTTTCCTAAATCCAAAAGGGCATTCCCCCGCTTGTACCAAGCTTGGTGGAAATCAGATTTAATTCTCACAGCTTTGTCATAGGAATCGATGGCTTCTTCATTTCGTCCTAAATCCGATAGGGCATTCCCCCGCTTGTACCAAGCTTGGTGGAGATCCGGTTTAATTTTCAAAGCTTTGCCATAGGAATCAATCCCTGCTTCCAAACGTCCTAATACCGATAGGGCAACCCCCCGGCTGTACCAAGCGTGGTGATCATCGGGTTTAATTTCCAAAGCTTGGTCGAAGTTAGCGATCGCGTCTTCATATTCTTGGGCAGCAACCAGTAGCATTCCTAGTTCAACTAGTAAATCCGCTTGCTCTTCAGGAGTTTGATGCTCTGCTTCCAGCAGTTTTTCAATAGCGATAATTTCTTTACGTAAGTATTCAGGATTCAAAGACTGATTCTGACAGTCTTCTTGTTGACACTCCTCTGATTTGCTAGGAAAGTCAAACATACCAGAACGCCAGTCAAAAAAGTCGGGAGCGCGGTGGATAAAATAATTCAGGGAAAATGACCGTAAGAGAAACACAAAACAAATCTGAAAATCATCTCGAAACCGTTCTCTGTGTTGGTTGAGATGATTTAATATATGAGGAACCCCTTTCCAACTATAGGAATAAATTGCTTCGCTATCCCATCCCTGTTGACGTTTCGTCTCTTCATACTTATAAAACGAGTATTCTAGACCTTGGATAAATAAAACCTTGATGTCCTGACAGTCGGGGCGATCCTGAACAATGCCGTATAAATTATCAATCGGTTCCTCGAAGCGCAACACCTCTATTGTTTTCTGAGGCAAATCTTGCTTAACCTGCTTAACCAACTTCTCTGCTTCTACGGGAGAACAACGGACAAATAATAATCCGAAACCTCTACGCCTTCGGAGGGCACGGAGTAAGTCTTGGTATTGTTCTTCTGGACTCGCTGGAGGTAAATCCTCGTCCGCATCTGTAAAGTTTACCATTAGTTGTAAGGGAGCAGGGAGCAGGGAGTAGGGAGTAGGTTTTTTAAATTTGGGTCGGGAGTCGGGAATCGGGAATCGGAACCCACCCCTAACCCCTCCCAGGAGGGGAACGGGAATCGGGAATCGGGAGTGCGTAGGGTGCGTTAGGGGCGGACTTGCCCTTATTTTTGCCCTCGTAGCCAGGGTTGGGATAGTCCGCCCCGTAACGCACCATTTTTGGGCTAGCCCTGATTTTCCGCCTCTTCGTTCCTGGTTGAAACAGCCCGCCCGGTAACACACCCTAGGCAACTACCTTACGGCTGTGAGTCTAGTTGAGCATAGGCGTCTTGAAATTGCTTAATCCCTTTAATCAGGGGATGAACATCGTACCAACACTGTCTTTCTCCTTCGTCATCAAAGTATTGATACTCTAACAAACAGCGATTAAATAATAACTGACGATACTGGTCATTATTGTGTATCTGCTTGGAGCGGTAAACATCCGCTAAAATTGACCATTGTCCATCCTGAACCGTTCGGCGATAGGTATCTCGTGCATCAGTAATGGATCGTTGCACTGCTCTGAGGGAAATTGGTAAGGTTTCGGTGCGAGCAATGGCGGTTTGGATTAATAATAGCAAATTCCGCACATGACCTCCACTCATAAGACACAAGCGCTCTAAGGCTTCTGGACTTTCAAATATATCGGTTTCTAGGGAGCGAGTGGGAGCAAATTGGCCGACTCGCTTGCTAATCACTTCTTTAACTTTATTGAATCCAGGCTGATAGAGGTTACCCTCTTTAGTTCGCACCATAATCATCGGTAACACCTGGGCATCACCATAGATGTCTCGCAAATCATTAGTTCGCTTGGAGTACAGCATGGAAATCGGAACTGTGTAGACAATATGGCACTTTAATCCTTTTAATTGTTCACTACGGTCTAAAAAAATTTCTTCATGATTCGTTTGGTTACTCTCTTGGATAACTGGCACAATCCGGTCTAAATTATCCGCAATCACTGCTAATTTAGTACATCCAGCTGGTAAGTTTTCTTTGGCTTCTGTAATAAACTGATTCAACGCCTTTAGTAGAGTAACCGTGTGGGGATTAATTTTCTGTCGAATCTGTTGACGCAAGGTTGGTACAGCTCTTAAATTAGCAGTTAGCTTGCCATACTGAGAAATTTTTGCTTCTGCACTTAGTCCATCAAATGCTATTTCAGTTAGAGCCAAATCTTTTAACTCTTGCCAGCGGCTTTCCAGCCAGTTCAGCAACGGCCTGGGATTAGCACTATCCTTGAGGTCTTCGAGCAAATGGCGAGTACAGGCCAGCAGAATATCGGTATATTGAGTATCTTCGGAATCCACATCTTCTTCATCAGCGGCAAAATACACCACATAAAAGTTATTTTGTTCCAAATATTGCTTCAATCGGAACAATTCTGTAGATTTTCCTGCCCCCCGATGACCTCCATATAAATGATAGGTCTCTCGCTTAGAAAGCAACATCTCTTTCCCTAAATCCACCTGGATCTCTCCATCCCCCCGCACTTCCCGACAATCGACATAAACCGGGTCCCCTGCCGGTAACGGTTGGGAGGGGTCAAAGGCATTGTAGAGGTTTTCCAGTAAATCAGTCATAGAGTGAAGGGAATAGGGAATAGGGAATAGGGAGTAGGGAGTAGGGAGAATTGATAAGATTTGACGCTTTCAGTACTGAAATTGATTGTTATCACGTCCGTTATTAAGTTTTTTTGTACTCGTGCCAGATCTTTAGTATCAGTAGTAGTTTAACTGGAGGGACTGCGGAGATGGTGTAATCGGATCACAAGGCTAGGTCGCTGCATCGCTTTTATCATACTGTTTGCCTCAATTCTTCTGCCCGATTCCCGATTCCCGATTCCCGATTCCTGATTCCCGATTCCCAATTCCCGATTCCCGTTCCCCTCCTGGGAGGGGTTAGGGGTGGGTTCCGACTCCCGATTCCCGACTCCCGATTCCCGATTCCCGATTCCCCACAACTGCCGCTAAGTCTAATCCCTAAACATCAGGAATTTAGAGCAATCGAGCTGTATTAAGTTTTAGATTCACAAAAAGCTCACGATGATGAAACCAGTTAAATCCATGAATGAACTAGTAGAACGGGTATCTAAAGATCCAGAACTTGCGGAAGAAATCAAAAGAGACCCAGTGGAAACTATCCGTAGACTTGGTCCACCTCTAGAAACAGACCGTTGGATTTACCGGATTGTGGTCACTGCTTTGGGCGGTACCATGCTGGTAACTGTTACAGGTGCCATCGGACTAGCTGTGGCGGGTAAAGATGTGCCTGATATCCTGGTGGGGATTGGCACGGGTTCCTTGGGTTCCTTGGCTGGACTATTAGCACCTGCCCCATCCCGAGATTAGAGCCCTAAGTGGGTCAGTGTTGAGTGCTGCGGAACGAGCACGAGGGTTAAACTGGATTTCGTCAGCTTGTGCTACAGTTGGCTTTTTAGTTAGCACTCGCAATAGTGAGCAATTCTTTGACAAATCCCGAAATTTGTGCTTAACAATCCGGTCTTCCAAATTTAGGGGGAACATAAGATGCGTTCGCTTTTAGCGGAAGCTGAGGCCTTTGGCCACGCTTTGCGTTCGCGTAGCGTCGGCTTTGCCGAAACGCTTCATCGCGTAGCGTGGCCCAAAGGCCAAGGCCAATCGTATTCCCTAACTCAGTGGTTGTGTGAATATCAGGGCTTTAACTCGGTAGTAGAATTTAGCTAGCAGTGTAAAAGTCAGGAGAACCTTGAGCATGTTCGAGCATTCATGGACAATTTTAGCTTTCCTTGTAGGAACAGGGATCAGCCTTCTCCTGTGGCGTTGGCAACAACGCCAGCTAGCTTTGAGCTCGATATATGCTCTGCCATCACCCAAGGGGAAATGGCTCACAGGTAACGCCATGGAACTTCTTGCCGCTGCAAAACAAGGAACCTATTCTCTGAGAATCTTTCGATGGATGCAGCAATACGGCTCCATGATTTTGCTACGGATCTTCACCAGACCGATGGTGATGGTGGCAAAGCCCCAACTGATTGAAAGCATTTTGACAGAGGGGCAAACTAAGGGGATATTTACCCGCAGTCCATCCTTTTATCACGCCTACAAAGATGTGTTTGGCGTACATATCGGAAACCAGGTTGGTGAAGCTTGGAAGTGGCGTCGCCAAACCGCAGCACCAGCTTTCCGAGCCAGTCGATTCACTCAAAAGTTCGATCTCATCCGTCAGGGGTGTCAGCAAGTCATCACACAACTTCAAAGCTCGGCTCAAACAGGCAAAGAGGTTCAAGTTGATCCCTTATTTGTGGACTTGACCATGAATATCATTGCCTACTTTTTCCTAGGTGTTACCTTTGATAAAACCTCAAACTTTGCAGGGGAACCCTCCTTCGATGCCAACCGCCTGTATGCAGCTCTTGCACTTCTCGAAAAACATGTACTTTTGCAGACCGCAGGTCGCAGTCGATGGTTTAAGTTTCTCCCTACGTCAGAAGGGCGAGAATACCGACAGGCTCAAGATTATTTACAACAGAATTTAAAACCTCGGGTCGCGATGGCGTTGCAAGTGGCCAGGGCTTCTGAGGCCGAATCCCCATCAGTCAGTTCGTCATTTCGGGATTCGATGTTGGTTCAATTTGCTAAAAACCCCCAGCATGACCAAGACTCCCTAATGGCCGAGACCCGAGCCTTTATCTTTGCAGGTCATGACACTACGGCTCATACTATGTCCTTTGCAGTCGGGGAGTTGGGGCTTAATCCTGGAGTCTTTCAGGCCGCACAACAGGCTGTGGATCAAGCCTGGGAGAAGGAAGGGGAGCTAAATCTTTCTACTTTGAAACATTTAGACTATATAGAAGCTGTGGTCAAGGAAACCTTACGACTCCACCCAGTGGCCACCGGAATCCCCCTAGTCACGACCCAAGAGACAGAACTGGATGGGGTCAAGATGCCGAAAAATGTAAGCGTCGAACCTTTTTTCTGGGCTGCGGGACAGGATCCTGAGATGTTTCCAAAACCGGAAGAATTTCGTCCAGAACGATGGCTGCAAAAGGAAACTGACCAACAGCCACTCCCCCTCCTGTTTGGATTTTCCCGAGGATCTCATTTTTGTGTAGGCGCACCTCTAGCACTTTTAGAAGCAACGGTGATGTTGTCTTTACTCCTGCGTCATTTTAACTGGGAACTCGTCAATGGCCGAGATTCTCTAGAAGATGTTAATCAGTATTTGACAGTATTTCCCCGCGATCGCATGCCAATTCGTTTAGTGTCGAGAAGTGAATCCATAGCTTAGACTTGTCACTCTTGAGTGCTCAGCTCTAGTCGCTCTGCGAATCTGAGTTTAGCGGAGCGAGCACGAGGGTTATGCTGGATTTCTTCAGCTTGTGCTACAGTTGGCTTTTTAGTTAGCACCCGCAATAGTGAGCAATTAGTTGACAACTCCCGGAATTTGTGCTTAACAATCCGGTCTTCCAAACTGTGAAAACTGATAATTCCAAGTCTTCCCCCTGGTTTCAGCCAATGGGGGGCAATGTCGAGAAAGCTTTCGAGGCTCTCAAGTTCCTGGTTGACCACAATCCGTAGGGCTTGAAACACCCGAGTCGCTGGGTGAATCCTGCCATAGCGGTATTTCGGGGGAACACAAGATGCGATCGCATTGGCTAATTCAGTGGTTGTCTGAAACGGACGCTTCTCCACAATCCGCCGTGCCATCCGCCGGGATAACCGTTCTTCCCCATACTTATAAAAAACATCCGCTAACCGTACCTCACCCCAATTATTAATAATATCCTTTGCCGTCAGAGACTGGCTCTGGTCCATCCGCATATCTAACTGAGCAGCATGGCGAAAACTAAAGCCTCGCTCTGGTAAATCTAGCTGAGCTGAACTGACGCCTAAATCCGCAATAATACCATCAAATACCCTATCATTAGGCTGATATTCGGCAAAATTTCCCTGCCAGAAATTAACTCTTCCGTTATAACTGGCTAACCTGGTCTTGGCGGCTGCGATCGCATTAGCATCCCGGTCAATAGCTGTAACTTCCACATCCGGTGCTGCTGCTAAAATTAACTCAGTGTGTCCACCACCACCCACAGTGGCATCTAAGTAATGACCACCAGGGCAGATAGCTAGTCCCTCAATTAATTCCTGACTCAATACGGACACATGGAAAAAGGGTGTTGTATTGGCCTGTAATGGTTCAGTTTCCATGTGATTCAAGCAATCCTAAGTATGTCCTGAGGAGATTAGACCTCCTGCTGTTAATCAGACCAGATTGTCCGGGAACTCTATAACTGTAACCTATCAACTGTAACCTCTCTAGTTGTGAATAGTGACAAGTCTTACTCAGCACTATATTGAAAGGAGGTTTTATAGCACTATGCATTCAGATGTGTGACATTTTTAAACTCTGAAACTTAGTCATAGGTTACTTCTGACTTCTGACTTCTGACTTCTGACTTCTGACTTGCGCGTAGCGCTATAGTAACAACTATAGCCTTGATCATACTTATGAGCTATATTGACTCAATTTAGAATTGCTATAGTAGCTAAAGACTAATCATAAAGGTACCCCTGTGGCTACTGTCAAGCCATTAAAGAAGCATCAGACTAGATTTGTCAGTCAACCAGTAAATTTGCAGTCAACTAAGGAAAAACCGATGAATTCCAAAGAAGAAAAAGCTAAAGACCTTGAGCTTCGAGAACGAGAACTCCAGCAACGGGAGCGAGACCTTAGACTCCGGGAAATTGAAACGGACATTTATCAAGAAGAACTACAATTTAATCAAACCCATAAGCATCAAAAAAATGAAGGTAAACTAAAAAAGTGGGGCAGAAAGCTAGCTAGATTCGGTAAATTCTTAGCCGTTGTCATTGCTGTTGTTGTAACCATTAGAGTCGCTTATTGGCTTGCTCTAGTCATGATAGTTGGAGGAATTGCCTGGTTAGGGTACGAAATTTTTTGGAAAGATGATGAATGAATTACAAAAGCCAAAGGCAATAAGGTTAAATTTATAAATTGCCAATACCAAAATAGTTCAACATCAACTAAATAAATAGTATTATAATTAATTTTTACAATAAATAGTTGGTAAAATATATAGGAATGCTAAATTAATTAATTGTGATAATTTTTGTTCCCTACTCCCTACTCCCTACTCCCTACCTCACTTGGGTAGGTTTTTTACTTTGGGGCGAGTACGTACTTTCATTTCCGTTTAAATCCCTCAAAATATGTATTATCTTATACTTTAATTGCCGAGATAATTCGACCCATCTCCCCATTTCCCCATTTCCCTTCGATGCTTTCTGACCAAATCTCTAAATACAAAAAAACTCCCCCTCTCTCCTCTTCTCTCCTCTTCTCTCCTCTTCTCTATGGGTGCATCTCAGTTTTGCAATTAGGCAAAAATTCGGGAGAAAATTCCCACACTCCCCGCGCCCCCGCCCCGCGCCCGGGCCCCACACTTCCGATCTTTTTTACAAATATGAGATGCACCCTTAGCCCGTCAAGGGAGTAACCATGTTCATGAAGCTATTGAACGTCGCATCCCCTTGCTAGAGCAAGATTTAAATGAATTGAAGGAACGGATTAGTTCCGTTGAACCAGAATTTAATAAACTCAAGGATATTGGTGAGCAATTCAAGGATGAAATTAAAACAGTTCGTGATAATAAAGCGAAAGCGATCGCAGATTCCTTTCGTACCTATGTTTTAAATTTAGGAAATACCTTTGAGTCAGATTTTTTACACTATCAACCTGAACTAAGATTTATGGATTTCTTGAGTACAGGGAAACGAGAAGCCTTTGAATCAGAGTTGAGACAAGGATTTGAACGGTATATTAATGATAAATTGTCAGAGTGGAGTAAGACCGCTGAAAAAGAGATGGATGCTGCCTTTGCTCAGCTATCTCGCAGTGCAGTCACCTACGGTGCTTCTTATACTAAAGTCACGGATAAAATTAATCAAAAATTAACCGGACAAACCGTAAGACCTGTCAGCAGCTACACCACAGAAGATAACGCTCCCGCTTGGGCAAAATGGGCAGCAGGATTATTTTCCTTAGCTAGGGGTAATATAGCAGGAGTCGCCATGGCTGGAGCTGGTTTCGATTGGAAAAATATTGTACTGAATTTCATCACAGTTATGGGAATTGGTGCCATCATTACCACTGTTTCTGGGATTGCTCTCGGACCAGTGGGTCTAGCGTTGTTAGGATTAGGAGTTGGAGTCGTGCAAGCCGATCAAGCTCGTAAGGAATTGGTGAAAGCAGCTAGAAAAGAGTTGGTGAAATATTTGCCTGAGGTAGCACAAGAGCAATGGCAACCGATTTATGATGCTATCAAAGAATGTTTTGATATGTATGAGCAGGAAGTAACTGAGCGGATGGATGATGATATTAAAGCTCGCAAAGCTGAATTAGATAATTTAATTAAGCAAAAAGAATCTCGTGAAATTAATCGGGAGCAAGAATTAGCTCGCTTGAACCAGTTAGAGGCTGATGTCGCCTCCCAAGCCCAGAAGGTTGAGACCGCTTATCATAATTTTGTGAATGCGATTTAAGCATTCAGCCGTGAGCTAAAAGCTCACGCTACGCGAACAGCCGTCAGTGGTCAGTAGTCAGTGGTCAGTGGTCAGTGGTCAGCCCTTGGCCAATGGCCACTCAAGTAGCGTGGGTAGCCCATAAGTTGAAAGTTGAAAGTTGAAAGTTGAAAGTTGAAAGTTGAAAGTTGAATGCTTAATGCTGAATGCTGAATGCTGAATGCTTAATGCTGAATGCTTACAATGCGATCGCTTAACCTTCTACTATCGATTCCCCAAGACTAATTATTAGTCTTGGATTTTCCTTAATTTAAGCAAAAATCATAACAGTTGAAGGTTGACAGTTAACAGTTAATTGTCAACCTTCAACTTTAAATTTTAAACTTTAAATAAAATAACCTTCAACCTTGGCCTTTCGGCCACGCTACGCCAACAACCTTCAACTCCCTGCTCCCTACTCCCTACTCCCTACTCCCTACTCCCTACTCCCTACTCCCTAATCCCTGTTCCCTATTCCCTTTACTATATACAATTTTCAACGCCAAACTGGCGAAACATTTTTGGAAGTAATAGTAATAATAATAAAACACCTTAAGCAGACATAAAAATGAAAATTGAAGATTTAGAGTTTACGGAACAAACAACAACCGAGACAGACCAGATTAAAGGAGCAATTGTTCCACTGCTCGCATCAGCTGGAATTGGTGCTGCATCAGGAGCAGCGTTTCAGGTCGCATCCAACGCTATTACTAGTAAACCCCTAGGTGATGGTGTTTTCCAAGCAGCAGCAGGAGGTGCAGTTACAGGAATTATTAGTCCAGTTTCTACCATTTGGAAACCGATAAAATTGGCTCAACCATGGATACAAGGCTATCGACGAGGCATTGATCCAAAGTCAGTTTGGCGTCCGATTGTCGGTGGAGGTGCTGGTGGATTACTCCATGGAGCCTTAAGTCGTTAAGGGGTTTTGTCAGTATTTTTGTGTCTGCAGGGTGTGATTATTCGTCAGTCAAAAGGTCAAAATTTAGTAAGGGTGTATAGCTGTGCGCCCTTACAACTTTCTACCAATACCTTTTGGTAATAGGTATTGGCTAAAAAAAACTAAGGTAAGATGGGAGCATCAGGAGTAGATATCATGTCATTTGGGAAAAGGTTATTACAAAGGTTATTGCGAAGATTATTAATTGGAGGAACTGCAGGATTGCTTGTGGTAGTGTTATTAGATATTTTGGCTTACCCTCTGTATCATCAAGAACCAACTTCTCTAAATTGGTTTGAGCAAACGTTGATTAAAGTAGATTATCAATCAGCAGCACTACAGGAAGACATGGCTACTTATTTAGTAATCGCAGTACAGGATGGGATTCGGCTAATGATTGCAGTATGTCTATCCCTGACTCTAGTTGAAACTGTGCTGATCAAAAGGAAAGGTTGATTATTATTTAGTTTTTCAAGGGAACAGGGAACAGGGAACAGGGAACAGGGAACAGGGAACAGGGAACAGGGAACAGGAAACAGGGAGTAAGCTGGTCTTGATTTAAATTCTATTGTTATCAGAGCAGGGGAGCAGGGGAGAGGATTTTTAGTTTTTTTGTAAGCATTCAGCCGTCAGCTGTCATACCAAATCCGGAAAGCAAAAAAAGGATTAGGATTAGGGTCAAACAACCGTAGAGTAAGACGAAGAGAAATATTTTTTACTGTCTGTACTAACCGGATTTGATATCAGCCGTTGGCTGATAGCTGATAGCTGATGGCTGATGGCTTAGATCAAATGCGCAAAGCCTGAATTACCTGCCGTTTCAATTCCACAAATTCCAGGGTTAGCTTTGTATCCAGAGTACGAACAGTGGGCAAATCAATCATAATCTTATCCTGGATACAACCTGGATCAGCTCCCATCACATAGATACGCTCGGATAAGAACACCGCTTCTTCCACATCATGGGTAATCATCAAAACCGTAATATGGGTCTTCTGCCAAAGTCCAAGAAAGAATTCCTGCAATTCCTCCTTAGTTTGGGCATCTAAGGCTCCAAAAGGCTCATCCATCAACAGCACTTCCGGTTCATTAGCCAACGCTCGTGCGATCGCAACTCGCTGTTTCATACCCCCTGACAGCTGTTTGGGGTAGGCATTAGCAAAGCGGGTTAGACCGATTACATCCAAATAGTAAGCAATCCGTTCTTGGGATTCCCCCTTAGGCAATTGTTGTAACCTCAGACCAAAACCGATATTATCAGCAATGGTTAGCCAGGGAAATAGGGTATAGTTCTGAAAGACCATGCCCCGATCCCGACCAGGACCTAAAACCACCTCACCATCTACCTTTACCTGTCCTTTGGAAGGAGGAATTAGTCCAGCGATAATGTTGAGCAAGGTTGATTTGCCGCAGCCAGACGGTCCAACTATACACACAAATTCATTTGCTTCAAGATTGAGATTAATATCCTTTAGCACTACCAATTCTTCCCGTCGCTGGCGAAAACTTTTGGAAATATCACACACCTGTAGCTTAGGCAAATTGTGATCATTGGTCATTTTAAAAGGGTGCATCTGATATTTGTAAAAAAGAAGGGGAAGTGTGGGAATCGGGAATCGGGAATCGGGAATCGGGAATCGGGAATCGGGAATCGGGAATCGGGAATCGGGAATCGGGAATCGGGAATCGGGAATCGGGAATCGGGAAAATATCTGAAGCTATCAGCTGAATGCTTACCCTTGGCCAAAAGGCCACGCTACGCGAACAACGTTCAACATTCAACATTCAACATTCAACATTCAAGCTGATTAAACCTTGGCCAAAAGGCCACGCTACGCGAACAACCTTAAAGCTTAAACCTTTAACGCTCAACAAATTGCTCCGACCAAGGAACAGTTAATCGAAAAAGCCACCTAAACGCAAAATCCAGCATCAACCCAATCAATCCAATCACTAAAATACAAAAGAGCACTTTATCTGTCTCTAGGAATCGTTGAAAATAGATAATCTTGAAGCCCAAACCATTTTCAGCAGCAATTAATTCCGCAATCACCAGAAAATTCCAGGCACCAGCAACATTAACCCGCATCGTATCAATAATATTTGGTAGAGTTGCTGGTAGAATCACTCGAAATAATACATCAACCCGATTCGCCCCCAAGGTGTAAGCCACATTCAGCATTTCATCAGGGATAAACTTGACAGCATCAGCAATCATTATGGCGTTGTAGAAGACAATTCCTAAGAAAATAATTAGGATCTTTGCGGTTTCACCTAACCCTGCCCACAGAACAATTAGGGGCATAAACGCCGCCACTGGCATATAGCGTACAATACCGACAATCGTACCAAACAAGCTCTCCATGCTGTAGAATGTCCCCATGGCAATGCCAATGGGAATACCAACTACTGCGGCAAACAAAAAACCAACTAGCACACGGGTAAAACTGGCGATAATATCAGTCAGTAACTGCTCTTCTGTCAACATTTTCCAGCCAGCTTTCAGGACAACCATCGGACTTGGCAAGAATCTTGGGTCTACTAATTCTTCATAGCTTAGGACGATCCAAACTAGCAGGGGTACTACTAAGGCAATGATGGTGAGAAAGATACTGAGCCAGCCAGGAAAGCCCTGACGGATACTCCAAAATACGGATGGTCGTAGGTAACGTTTGCGGGGAGAAGATATAGGTTGTGGCACAGGGGTCTTAAGTGACAGCAAATTTAGGTAATGTTTCTCTACAATGTTTCTAAAGCGGCTTTGACAAATTTGGGTTCCAGGAATTGCTCCATATCAGGAATAGTATCAATCTTGCCTTGGTTTGCCAAAAATCTCGCCACATCCATCAACGGCGACCGTAAGTAGGAATCACTCTGCTTATTTCCTAGCATCTCCAGATTGGCACGAGCGTCTGGGATACTAATGCCTTTTAGATCAGCAGCTAGGGCATCCGGCTTAATTTTCAACTCCTTAGCTGCGATCGCTAACCCTTCCGATGGATATTGATTGAGAAACCCTAGTCCTTTGAAAACCCCTTTGACAAAGGCTTCCACCGCCTCTGGGTTAGCTTCGATATACTCAGTGGCAAACAGATAAACATCCGTAATCGCTGTTGGTATTTGGGACGAGTCATAGATAATGCGTCCATCAGGTTGAGCCAAGTTAGCCTGTTTTAGGAATGGTGCATAGGTAACAGCAATGTCCACATTCCCCACCTGGTAAGCTGCTGCTGCTCCGGCTGGATCCACATTCACCAAGGTAACATCAGCTTCACTCAACCCAACTGCTGTGAGTACTTTTAGTAGAAAGAAATGGCTAACTGCCCCTTTTTCAACAGCAATCTTCTTACCCTTAAAGTCCTTAATGCTACTAATACTGTTGCGGGCTAAGATGCCATCCCCACCAACGGAGTTATCCTCTACCAAAACAATGCGATAGTCTTTGCCCTTAGTTGCCAATAAGACTGCTTCAGAAGTTACAGGAGCAATAGCATCCAGTTTTCCTGCTAAAAAGCCAGAGATATAATCGGGATTATAGCCAAAGGTTTTCAGGTCAACCCTTAGCCCCAGTTCCTGAAAGAAGCCTTTTTTGAGCGCAATCAAAAGAGGAGTCAAACCAATCCAAGTGGTCACCCCTAGAGAGAAAGACATCGATGGGCTGGGCTTAGCATCACCCAAGTCATTGCCAGAAGATGTTTGCTTTGGGGGAGTACATGCCCCCAGGATAAAGGTGCTGGATGCAAAGATTAGCCATTGCAGAGTTTGACGCCTTGACAACAAGTTGAGTCTTTCTAGAACCATATCATCTTCCGTTATATCCGTTACATGGGTTAACCCATCCGTTTCCAGTTAACTTTTCCCTGAAGACGGTATATAAAATAACATTTTTTTAGATTTTTGGGGTGAGGGGTTGCACCCCTCATTATTTGTGTTATATTTAGATCAGTAGATGCACCCTGATGATTAAGAGAGCCGCAGTTGTGACTCTCTTATTTTTTTTTAGGGTCAGAGGGGCAGAGTGGGAAGAAGCAGACCAGAGGAAAAAAATTTGGTGTGTGCCTCACTAAAATTTGGGTAGGCTATGCATTGGCTTAAGTTGACTATTGCTAGTCCACAGTCAACAGTCCACAGTCAACAGTCCACACTTTGAGTAATTTCTTCTAGATCTTAATTGACTGCAAGCTCAAAAAAATCCCCAACAATACGGTTTTAGCAACTAGAGATGATCCAGGAAGATAAAGCAGGGGACTTTTAAACCTTCTCAAACTACTATCTGATTTGATTCGTCAAATAAATTGTTCCTGTGAGCATCATCCTTGTGCAGGTAAGATGCCTGTGCTAAGGTTGACAACTATAGTAATGTTTATCAATATATTTACAAGTCCGTTAGGTTATTGCGTCAGTTAACAATGCTGAAATTGAGGTTTAATAACCATTTGTTTATTATTTTAATTTTAAATTAATACCTTAATTAAATCCAAAACTAGTGAGAGGATATCTGAAAAGTTTTTTGATATTGAATTTTGCCCCCCTGACCCCCCAACTTTGGGGGAAGAGTCCATTTGCTTCTAAAAGTCCCCCAGAATTGGGGGATTTAGGGGGCTTGGATGTAGCAAATGAGACTTCTCAGACAACCTCTGAGATAAACCGTTATTAACGCTTACTATAATAACAGTATAAACTAGCTTAAATATGATGAATACTGAACAAAACAATGCTCCTATAATCCTGGTCGCCGATGATGATAAACAAACCCGGATAATGCTGCGTACAATTATGGAAAATGAGGGATATAACGTCGAAGATGTAGGAGATGGGCAGCAGTGTCTGGCAGCTTATACTGAGCTAAAACCCGATATAGTCTTGCTGGATGCTATGATGCCAGTGATGGATGGGTTTATGTGTTGCGCCCAAATCCAAAAGCTACTTAAAAATGAATCAACACCAGTATTAATGATTACTGGACTTAATGACCAAGCTTCCGTTGATTGGGCATTTCAAGTCGGAGCAACGGATTATATAACTAAACCCATCCAACCATCAGTTCTAAGGAAGCGTGTCCGTCGTCTGATCGAAGCTAATCGAGCAGAAAAAACCTTACGGGAGAGGGAGAAACAATATCGTTCTGTGGTAGAAAGTGTTAAAGAAGTGTTTTTTCAAATCGATGCCACTGGACACTGGATATTTCTCAATTCCGCCTGGACTACTTTCACTGGCTTTACTGTAGAAGAAAGTCTAGGGAAAAATTGCCTAAAATTTATTGATCCTGATGATCAGGAACGTTATCAACAATTGTGGCAGTCTCTAGTCAACGGTGAAAAGGATTCCTTTAAACATGAAATAAGATATGTTACCAAAACAGGGAAGTGCCGCTGGGGGGAGATTAATATTCATTCAAGCTTGATGATTGATGGTGTGGTTACCGGTTTTTCTGGTATGCTACAAGACACCACTGAACTTAGAAAAGCTCAAGCTTTAGAAAAAGAGAAAATCAAATTGGAAGCGGATATCCAAGAACGAGAACGTCGCTCAGAAATCATTCGTAAATCCCTAGAACAGGAAAAAGAACTCAGTGAACTTAAATCTCGGGTTATTAGTACGATATCTCATGAGTTTCGTACTCCAATGATGATGATTCAATCGTCTACCGAATTGCTAGCTAAGTACAGTGAGAAATTGTCAGAAGATAAAAGACTGAAACATTTTCAACAAATTGGATGGGCAGTTGAACACATGAATCAACTCCTGACCAATGTGATTTTCCTAGATAAAACTGAATCAGGGGAACTTGATTGTCATCCTGAATACTTGAATCTAGAGAAACTATGCCAAAAAATTATTAATAATTTACAGGTTACTTTAAGTAGTGACTATAAAATAGATTTTTCTACTCAGAGTAATTCTAGTCAAGTTAATTTAGATGAACAGTTAGTTGGACAAATTTTGACTAATATACTATCTAATGCGGTTAAATATTCTCCCCAAGGAGGCATCATTAAGTTTGACGTATTTTGTCAGCCAGAAGAAGCAATTTTAACTATTCGGGATTCAGGGATTGGTATTCCGTCAAAAGAAAAGCAACGAGTGTTTGACTCTTTCTATCGAGCCACTAATGTTGGTGCTATAAAAGGAACAGGATTAGGTCTGGCTATTGCTAAAAAATGTGTTGAATTGCATCGGGGTAAGATTAACCTGGACAGCGAAGTTGGTGTGGGAACAAAGTTTCAAGTAATCTTGCCATATTTGGATTAATCAATATAGCGGTTTTAAATTGGGTGAGGTAGTTTAGTAAAGGGAACAGCGGATCTGGGAACAGCGGATCTGGGAACAGGGAATAGAGAGCAAGGGGAAGAAAATTGGCGTTGCTGATTATGCGTATGGTTTTGCCCCCTTAGCCCCCCAATTCTGGGGGGAACAAAACTATCAAAGTCCCCCAGAATTGGGGGATTTAGGGGGCTTTAATAAAACCAAATGATCGCACATTCATTCCTTAATTCAGCAACGCCAGAAAATTCGCTATACTTGATTGCTCAAGAAAACCGCTATATTCAATGAACAAAATTACAACAATCCCCGACTTCTGAACAAGCCGGGGAAGCATAGTAGGTATTGGCATGGGTTCGATGCCCACTCAACTACCAATTAAATTTTGCTGTAGCCTTAACCATTAGATCCTCTAAAATCAGATCAACAGGCTGTTTGTTAAGGATTCACGGTCAACCTTGGCCTTTCGGCCACGCTACGCGAACAACCTTCAACCTTGGCCTTTCGGCCACGCTACGCGAACAACCTTCAACCTTAAACCTTCAACCTTCAACCTTCTTCAACCTTCAACCTTCTTGAAGCCCTTATAACTGAGGTACATACTGTGGCTTCTCAGGCACATCGGTGTACTCAGCTACAATTTGACGGAACTCCTCACCATCAATAGTTTCTTTCTCAATCAACAGATCCACCAATCGGTCAACCGCATCTCGATTATCTCGAATGATATCTCGTGCTTCTTGATGGCAATGTTCCACAATTTGACGAACTTGCTGATCAATCCGAGCAGCAACCTCTTCAGAATACTCTGCCCTAGACATTAATCCGGCACCGAGAAAGACTTCTCCCTCTTGGCTTTCCAAGGACAGAGAACCTAAGTCACTCATGCCGTAGCGAGTTACCATTTGCCGTGCGATTCCAGTCAATTGCTGCAAATCACCACCGGCACCAGTAGTGACTTCCGCATCACCGAATACTTCTTCTTCCGCAGCTCGACCGCCTAACGCTCCAGTAATGCGAGCCAAAAGCTGAGATCTGGTAATTAAACCTTGCTCTTCACTAGGAGTAAACCAGGTTAGACCTTGAGCTTGTCCCCGGGGAATCAGGGTAACTTTCTGTACGGGGTCGTGATCCTTGACTAGGGTACCAATAATAGCGTGACCAACTTCATGATAAGCAATCAATCGCTTGTTCTTGCTATCTACCAGGGGAGTACCTTCCATCCCAGCCACTACCCGGTCAACCGCATCATTGATTTCCAGCATTGTAATCGCTTCTTTGCGACGGCGAGCAGTCAGGATAGCAGCTTCATTGAGCAGGTTGGATAAATCAGCACCAGTGAATCCAGGGGTCCGTCTTGCGATCACTTCAATGGAAATTTCTGAAGCCAGTTTTTTATCCCGAGCATGGACTTCCAAAATCTTAATCCGCCCTTTCAGGTCTGGGGGATCCACCATCACCTGGCGGTCAAAGCGTCCGGGACGTAACAGAGCTGTATCCAGCACATCCGCACGGTTAGTAGCCGCAATCACGATAATGCCGGTGTTTCCTTCAAACCCGTCCATTTCCGTCAGCAATTGGTTTAGGGTTTGCTCCCGTTCATCGTTACCACCACCAATTCCAGCTCCCCGTTGCCGTCCTACCGCATCAATTTCATCGATAAATATCAAGCAAGGGGCATTTTCCTTAGCTTTTTTGAACAAGTCACGAACCCTAGAGGCACCAACACCCACGAACATTTCCACGAATTCGGAACCAGAGATGCTAAAGAAAGGCACTCCTGCTTCACCAGCGATCGCTTTAGCTAAGAGGGTTTTACCAGTTCCAGGAGGACCGACGAGCAGCACCCCTTTAGGTATTCGTGCTCCGACAGCGGTAAACCGTTCCGGTTGCTTGAGGAATGTAACTACTTCTTCGAGTTCCTCTTTCGCTTCTTCGATACCGGCGACATCATCAAACAGGACCCCAGTTTTCGCTTCCATCATGAACCGCGCCCGGGATTTCCCGAAATTCATCGCTTGACCAGGACCACCATTCATGTTGCTGGAGCGACGGAATAGGAAAAATAATCCTGCAATCAAGAGAATCGGAAAAATTAAATTCCCCAGCAGTCCCCAAATTGCCCCATCATTGCGAGCGGGATGGGATGTCAGAGCAACATTAGACTCTCTAAGCTTAGAAATCAGTTCCGGCGCACTAATTGGCAGATCTACTCGCAGCCGTTGTAAGCGGTTATCAAGATCCACATCCACAGCTTCTACAATCGCTGTGCGACCACTATCATAGAGGTCAACACTAGTGACTCTACCGGAATCAATATAGTCCAAGAAGCGACCATAGGTCATGCGAGTACTGGCGGTATTACTACCCATATTCCCGGTAGTACTGGCAAATGTTCCCTGCCAAAAGAAAAAACCAATGACTAGGGCAGGTAATGTCCAGAGTAGGAGTATTCTCCAAGAAAATTTCATGTTTTATTCGCCTCTATTACTGGTAACGAATGCTGGTATCACCCTGTTAGGGAGGATCTGATTACAAAGCAAATCAAGATCAAAAATCGATTCAATACCCTAAAACCGTTTGCCTATAGTATTAGAACTTACGAAGTTTAGTTGGTTTTGCCCCCCTGCCCCCCAATTTTGGGGGGTAATGATGTCAAAGTACCCCAGAATTGGGGGATTTAGGGGGCACTTGCGTAATTCCTGAGTATTTTTGTATTTTTGGTCAATACCTTTGAGGGGTATTGCCACATAACTCGTGATAACACAAGTTATTGTAACGTTATTTTAACTAAATTTAACATAAATCTCATTCTGTGAGCAAGGTAGTTAGAATCAACTCAAATAAACAGTAGCGCGCCTGTGTCCCTCAGCCCTATGGCCAAAAGAAACAGACGCGCTAGTTTGCTCTAAATCCTCCTTTTGGAGGATTTACTTTATACCAGCCGTAACCTAGTAGGTTTCAACGTGCCAGCGATGTGCTTTCTTCATTTGCTGTCTGTATGTAGTCCAATCTACATCCTCCTTAGCAGCTGCAGCAGTCAAAGCCTCATCAATACCACCTTCCATACCTTTTAATCCGCAGATGTAGGTATGGGTGTTTGGTTGCTGCATCAGCTTCCACAACTCGTCAGCATGTTCCGCCACCCTGTGCTGGATATACATCTTGCCCCCTTCAGAATTCTTCTGCTCACGGCTAATGGCATAGGTGAGGCGGAAGTTATCTGGGTTATTCTGCTGCATTTCTTCTAAATCATCTTTGTAGAGGATGTTAGGGGTAGTAGAAATACCAAAGATCAGCCAAGCCAAGCCCTTGAACTTGTAATCTTCGTGCTGCTCTTTAAACATCCGCCATAGGAAAGCGCGGAATGGTGCAATACCAGTGCCCGTTGCCATCATGATGATATTGGCATTGGGGTCCGATGGCAGCAACATCTCCTTACCGACCGGTCCAGTGATTTTAACATCATCCCCTGGATTCATATTGCACAGGAAAGTAGAGCAAACACCGTTTACGGTTTCCCCAGTTTCCGGATGTTTGTACTGCAGCTGTCTGACACACAGGGATACTGTCTTATCATCCAGGTCATCGCCGTGACGAGTAGAAGCAATGGAGTACAGACGAAGCTTGTGGGGTTTGCCTTTGTCATCAGTACCCTCGGGAATAATACCAATACTTTGACCTTCGAGATACCGCAGATCACCTCCAGAAAGGTCAAATTTGAGGTGACGGCAATTACCAATACCCCCTTCCCGGACTAGTTGTTCGTTTGATATACACTTACCAATGAAGGGGTTTTTGGGTCGATAGGTATTGACAGGGATATCATCTTTGGCCTTTTTGGGTTTCGCTTGAGTCATAGGCTTAGTTGTGTTTTCTGACTGGGTAGGCTTAGTTGTGTTTTCTGACTGGGTAGGTTGTGTTTGAGCCACTGACCCATTAGCGGCACTACTGGATAAAGGTTTAATGCTTACAATCTTCCCTCCCATGCGAGCAATACGCTGCATTTCCTGCTTCATGCGGTTATAGGGCACCGTCAACAAAACTGTGCCACTCTGACGAATCGGTCCATTTTGACGAAGACCGACTACCTCATAAAGGTAAGTGCGACTACCAAATTCTGTAACAGTGCTGGAATTAGTAGACTCGCTAGGACTGTACATTGCTTCTATTGCTCCAAACCAAACTGACTATGTATTGCTAACTATGTATTGCTAAGACTTGCCTTGGCACCACAAACAGACTCACGGTCGATGGGTGAGCGGCTAGCTAGTAATAACCCCGAATAATGCCTTATTAGCGTAACATTGTAAAGCTATGCCCAGTAATGTTTTTGGTTTATCAGGGAGAGAATTAGTGTAGAGGCACTGGTAGGCACTACTCTCAAGTTACATGATCAGTAACTCAAAAACTGTAAATCCTGAGTCAGTTTAATTTTTTCTTTAAAAAATGCCCAACAAACCTTAGCATAAGTACTAAGCGAGGTAATGCTACTGACAATCAGCCTTGTATAAGCAATCTGGTTTTGGTAGAATCCACTATGAGCAGCTAGTAGTAAATACTTAAGCAGAGCTTGGCTTTGGTCTTCCCTAGTGGTTAGTACTTAAGCGAGTGGATTTATGGTGGCATGTTATCAAGCACCACTATAAGCGTGTGTCAGATTGCTCCCAGGCTTGGGCTTTGGCTTACTGAAAACTGATTTGAGAATATGTTTTACGTTAGAGGGAAGATATGACCACAGATCTGGAGAGGGTGGTAGTTATAGGAGTTGCTGGAGACTCAGGATGCGGGAAATCAACGTTTCTGAAGCGTTTGACCGACCTATTTGGCCAGGAGTTCATGACGGTGATTTGTCTGGATGACTATCACAGTCTGGATCGCAAACAGCGCAAAGAAAAAAGGGTTACTGCCCTTAATCCTAAAGCAAATAACTTTGACTTGATGTATGAGCAAATCAAAGCGCTAAAAGAAGGTCGGGGCATAGACAAACCTATTTACAACCATGAGACCGGTGAAATTGATCCACCAGAACGGGTTGAGCCAAATAAAGTCATAGTCATTGAAGGTCTGCACCCTCTTTATGATGAGCGGGTGCGTGAGCTGGTTGACTTCGGCGTTTACCTAGACATTAGCGATGAAGTCAAAATCCAATGGAAAATCCAGCGGGACATGGCAGAACGGGGCCACCGTTATGAGGATATCCTAGCGTCGATTGAAGCTAGACGTCCAGACTTTGAAGCTTACATTGAAGTCCAGAAGCAATACGCTGATGTGGTCATTCAAATCTTTCCCACACAGCTGCTTCAGGGAGAGGCAGCTAAGGAAAGCAATCTACTGCGGGTGCGCCTACTTCAGAAGGAAGGGGTGGAAAACTTCGACCCAGTTTATCTGTTTGATGAAGGGTCAACCATCGACTGGAGACCTTGTGGTCGCAAGCTAACCTGTGCTTATCCTGGTCTGAAAATGTACTATGGGCCAGACAGCTACATGGGTAACGAAGTCTCTGTACTAGAGGTAGATGGTCAGTTCGATAACCTAGAGGAGATGATTTACATCGAAAGTCACCTCAGCAAGACCTCAACCAAGTACTATGGAGAGATGACCGAGTTATTGCTCAAGCACACCGATTATCCTGGCTCTAACAACGGTTCTGGGTTGTTCCAGGTTCTCGTTGGTCTGAAGATGCGGTCAACTTATGAAAGCTTAGTATCTGGTGAAGCCAAAGTAGCAGCCAAGGTGTAGTATGGTCTACAGGAGCTGATGGATAAATGTTTGCGTGACTCCAATTCCATCAGCTTCCTCAGACGGAACAAACCGAATCAGAGCATAAGATTGGCATGGTATCGGATAGAGTTATAAGAATTTGGATAGCCAGTGTTTTGGTGTTTTTTGTTATGGTGGAAATCTACCAGTGGGTTAGACACGTAACTCTACCACTACCGGTGTTTATCTTAGCAGGAGCCTTATTAGCGATCGCTTCTAACTATGGCAAGCATCCAGGCTGGATTTTTCGCCAGCCTTCCTTCCCATCTGATTCATCTGCTCCTAATCTAAGCCAAGACAGCCAAGACCAAGACATTGCCAATACTGCTAAATTAAACGCTACAAAGCAGTCCTTATTTCCTACCTTGCCTCTCCCACAAAAATCAATTTCTTTTATTATTAATCGTCCTTTTGAAAAAAAGAATGAATGAAGAATTCATGTCATCTTTCAGCCGTTGGGCTTTGTCTCACCCTAAGCGATCAGCTTTGTGGATCAGGCTTCTAGCCTGTGAAATAACTCAGATGAAACGAATGCTTACCTCTTTGATTCAAAAGCTGATAGCTGATAGCTGATAGCTGATAGCTGATAGCTGATAGCTGATAGCTGATAGCTTAGATCAACCGTTCATATTCCGCTTCATTTGCTCCAACTCTTCATCCATTTCCCAGCTTTTAAACTGTTGCTCTAAAGGGTCTACACCAGAAGGGATATTGTATTGGTTACTGTTGGTAGTCTGATTCCAGGCAAATGTCTGGGAGTTCTGCTTAGGCTGAGAACTTGCGCGAGCTGCTGCTGTATCTCTAGCTTTAGCCTGCACTTCAGCGCGATGGTTTTTAATCTGTTCTTGGAGTTCCTTGGCTTTCGTAATTCGCTGTTTAACCCCTTCCATCTGGCCCCAAAGCTGATTGCCTTGACGTAACAGAGCTGCTTCTCGCTCTTGAGCTGCTTTAGCCCAATCAAATCTGTTGTGGGACTTCGCCTTGTCAATACGCTCATGCCAACGTTGAATGTCTTTGGCAACGGCGAGAATTTGGTCTTGCAACCGCTTTTCCTGTTGCTGTAAGTCAATAATTAGCCGCAGTGTGTCTTTTTCTTGCTCGCGCAACTGCTCCTCTAGTGCCTGTAACTCTAGATGAGGATTGTTGCGGAGAAATTCTTCTAGACGACTTTCTAGAAATCGATTCAGGTCTTCAAATAGTCCCACTGCACCACTATCCTATATCCTATTAGATCATATATTTTTAACTCTGTTATATCAACATATCTCAGCTTATCTGAAATAGCTACAGGAATGGTATAGCAGAAGTCAGAAGTCAGAAGTCAGAAGTCAGTGCGGCTTGTTCCTACTAGGAGCCTCTAGAAAATAGAGGGGTATGAGTAGGGGACTTCGCGAGGAATAAAAACCTCAAAAGTCTAACTGTCTAACGGATGCGGGTGAAAACCCCGCCCTTCAGGAGAGAAGTGACTCCTTATCTGGCCACACCGAGCAGGCGGCAACCTCGCAGAGTGAAGCTGGCAGCAGGGCGCAATCAGGACTGAAACAGGTAGGTTCCCCGGCGCTAATAGGGAGGTGACACGGGTAAACAGATTCTAAAAAAGTGTCTCATGACAAAGCCACAGCCTGGGAAATGTGTGGACTTCATCCTCTCATTCTCGCAGCATATTGCTTGATAGCTGCAATCTCCGAGAAGAGGGTAGGCAAACTGAATCACCCTAAATCACCAAAACAATCCAAAGGACGGAACAAGTAAAAACGACAGCAAACGGTGCGACCCCGTAATTTAATTCGTCAGTGGAAAGCGCACCAGCAGAGGTCTGGGGAAGGGTCGAAACCCCGGTAAGTTATGCCAAATCTAATCCCTCCTGTCGGGTAGGATGTGACCGGAAACTGGTCACGGGTATCTAGAAAACACAAATCAATGAAGAGCATAGTTAGACACATGGTAAAACATAGTGAACTCTGGAAAGAACAAAACTGGAAAAAACTCCGGCAAAATTTATTCCGCCTACAGAGACGAGTGTTTAAAGCAGTTCAAGATGGTGACCTCAAGAAAGCTCGGTCATTACAAAAACTGATTCTAAAATCCCGTTCAGCCCAACTTTTGGCCATCCGTCAAGTGACACAGCTCAATAAAGGTAAAAGGACAGCCGGTGTTGATGGAAAGGCATCCCTCTCCTACCGAAAAAGATTCGAGCTTCTTGAGGAACTCAAAGATTATGCTTTTACCTGGAAGCATAATCGACTTAGGGAAATCCCAATACCCAAGAAAAATGGTAAAACTCGAACTCTCAAAGTCCCTACAATTGCCGATAGAGCATGGCAATGTCTAGCCAAATATGCGTTAGAACCAGCACATGAAGCCACGTTCCACGCCCGAAGTTACGGGTTCAGAACCGGAAGAAGTGCTCACGACGCTCAGAAGCTGATATTCCAGAATTTATGCTCAAATAAAAACGGCATCAACAAAAGAATAATTGAGCTAGATATCAAGAAATGTTTTGACCGCATTTCCCATAAATCCATCATGGACGGGATAATTGCACCATCAGGCTTAAAATACGGGATTTTCAAATGCTTAAAAGCAGGAGTCAATCCTGAATTCCCTGAGCAAGGAACCCCACAAGGAGGTGTCGTCAGCCCATTACTTGCCAATATCGCACTTAATGGAATAGAAGATATACACAATAGCATTCGTTACGCGGATGACATGGTAATAATTCTCAAGCCAGAAGACAATGCAGAGGAAATTCTAGATAAAATCAAGAGCTTCCTCGCCGAACGTGGAATGGAAATCAGCGCTCGAAAGACTAAGCTAACTAAAACGACAGACGGATTTGACTTCCTGGGCTGGAATTTTCGAGTCCAGAAAAACGGAAAGTTCAGAAGTTTCCCCTCACCGGAAAACTATAAAACAACCCGAAAGAAAATCAAAGCCGTGGTCAGCAACTCGAATTATGGTGCAAAAGTTAAGGCAAGAAAACTAGCCCCCATTGTTCGGGGCTGGAGAAACTACCACCGGTATGGCAAGATGGACGGCTCCCGAAATAGTTTATGGTTTGCAAATGAATCAGCACGCCGTAAATTCATAAAGGAAAAGAAAATCGACAAACACGAAGCCGTAAGGTTAGTGAACAAAGCATTTCCGGCGGTACCTTATTCAGAGAACAAACATGTCAATGTTAAAGGGACTAAGTCACCCTATGATGGTGACCTAGTTTACTGGAGCAAACGCAATAGCAAGCTCTATGATAATGCTACCTCCAAAGCCTTAACTAAGCAAAACCATTCCTGTGGACAATGTGGACACAAATTCCTAGGGGAAGAAGTCGTACACTTACATCATATTGATGGAAACCACGATAACTGGAAACCAAAGAATTTGCTAGCAGTTCATCACAGCTGCCATCAACTAATCCACGGAAGCAGACCGAAAGGTCAGGATATCTAGGAGCTGGGTGCGGTGAAAGTCGCACGCCCAGATTTGAAGGAGAGGTGCCCTGGGTAATACCAGGCATCGACTCTAACGAAGTCAGAAGTCAGAAGTCAGAAGTCAGATGTCAGAAGTCAGATGTCAGAAGTCAGATGTCAGATGTCAGAAGTCAGATGTCAGAAGTCAGAAGTCAGATGTCAGAAGTCAGAAGTCAGATGTCAGAAGTCAGATGTCAGATGTCAGATGTCAGATGTCAGATGTCAGAAGTCAGAAGTCAGAAGTCAAACTCTTGCGCTTACAAAGGGTGTGAGAATTTTGTCATCTCCTAACTGCCCTGGCGACTGCTATAACTATAGTTAGTTATGAATAGTTAATTTAAAATTGGGCATTGGGATTTGTGCGATCGCGATCGCACAAATCGGGTACGCGATTGGCCTTTGGCCACGCTACGCGTACGCATACATAATATAATCGACTATAAAATACCATTGGCAATTGGCAACCGAGCCATCCTGTTGTTAATTTCCTTAGAGCGTTAGAATTTGTTTTTTAAATTCGATATGGTGATTTATTACAGTCATGATCTTACATAACTAAAAATGTTGTCCAACGTAAATTGAACGAACTTCACCATTGCGTCGAATCACTGCTTCCTGATTATCTACAGAGACTAGAGTCCAACCGCTATTAGCAATTGCTTCCCCCAGCTTAACCCGTTGGGTAACACCATCAATTTTAAACAAAGCAGCAGATTGTTCTCCTAGCTCCAGTAATCCCACCAAGGTATGTTTGATGGCAGGTGATGAGGGTGGGGGAGGTGGGGGCGGAGGGAGTCGGTCAAGAGTAGCGGTGGGCAGGGGGTCTGGGATTGGTGGTGGCGGTAATTCTAGAATAGTTGGTGGTGGTGGTTCTAGAACAGCATTTGACGGTGGTTTCGGGATTGGTGATGGTTTAGGTGTAATTTTAGGGGTGGTAGGAGGGGATGGTTTAACTGGCGCTGATGGCGCTGAGGATGCTATGGCAGGATCAGGGGTTGGAACCTTTTCAATCGGGATGTAATAAACTCGTTCTAAGACACGTTCTTTGACAGCAGTTGGTGGTGCAGTTGGTGCTGAATTATGAGCTACCGGACGATTGGGAGGCGTGGGGTTTGGTAATGATTGGGCGATCACAGGCTTTTTGATAGCTTTTGCTTTGCGGTCAATCACTTCTAGCGATCGCAACATATAGTTAATAAACTGGGCATCAGGTTCTGAGACTTTGCCTTGTTGAACTGATCCCAAAGCCACTAAGTTGTTCAACCATGACCAAGTTAGCTTTCCCTGGCTAGTCAGCCACATCATTGTGATTGCTGATAGGGACAGTAAGGCTAAAGCCCATAGGAGCTTGTCTAAAAACTGACCAGAGTGATCGGCGACAGTACTAGAGTTAGTATCTGCCGTTGTCGTTTGCAACTCACTTGAGGTGGTTTCGGCTAACTCCTGTGTTGAGGGGAGTGGGGATTCCAGAAACGGAATGATTGCCCCTGGTATGGGAATTTTCGGGATTGCTATCGGTTCCAAGGAGACATAGTCTGGCTCAGGGGGTTCTGTCGGCAACTCGCAGCCGTTCTCAATCATTTGGTACAGATCCCCAAATAAATCATCCATTAACCTATCGGCTTCAGCATCTACCGACCATGGCTGAATGGGAAGGGGAGGGTTCAACCGCTCTGTTGATTTTTCTTTGGTAATCACATCCTGAGACATCGATGGTATCTCTCGTTACTATGACTATGACTATATCTTTCAGAAGATTATCTTCCGAGACCCAAAACTAGACTTTTCTATGGGAAAAATCCTCCCATGGTTGGATATCCCGTCTGGTGATCAACCAGGGAGCAATAACGAACCTGAAATTAGGGAGCCACAACAGCAGTGAACTTTCGTTCCCGCACCTCTAGATATACCAGCAAGGCATTGATATCTGCTGGATTAACCCCGCCAACTCTGGATGCCTGACCAATAGTCATAGGTTTGACCTGGCTAAGCTTTTCACGAGACTCCTTGGATAGAGTTTCAATAGCAGCATAATCCAAATCTGGTGGTAACTGCCGATTAGCTTGCCGAGAAACTTGGTCAATTTGCTTTTGCTGACGCTTAAGATAACCATCATATTTTAGATCAATTTCTGCTCCTTCCCGTTCCGACTGATTCAGGTTAGGGTCACCGAGTCCATATTGGTCTAGATTGACATAGTGGAAACCAGGACGACGTAGTAACTCAGCTAAGGTAATCGAGTTTTTGATCTTTTGCTGGGTATCGGATGCGATCGCAATTCCGATTGGATCATGTTCCTTAATCCGTACCGACTGGAGTCGGGCTTTTTCTGTGGTGATGTTTCCCTGTTTTTGTTGATACAGCTGCCACCTACGGTCATCAATCAAACCCAGTTTCCGTCCTAAAGGAGTCATACGGCGGTCAGCGTTATCGGACCGCAATAGTAACCGATACTCCGAACGGCTAGTCAGCATTCGGTAAGGTTCCCGCAGGTCTTTGGTACACAAATCGTCAATTAACGTGCCGATATAGCTTTCTTCCCTAGGAAACACCACCATTTCCTGATGGCCTACATAGCGCACTGCATTAATTCCCGCTACAATCCCCTGAGCTGCTGCTTCTTCGTAGCCAGTGGTACCATTAATTTGTCCAGCGCAGAACAATCCCTCAATTTTTTTAGTCATCAGTGTTGGATAACACTGAGTCGCTGGTAAATAATCATACTCAACCGCATAAGCAGGACGGAGCATAGCGCAATTTTCTAATCCCGGAAGAGTTTGCAATAGCTGCAACTGCAAATTCTCTGGTAATCCAGTAGAAAATCCCTGGATATAGAGTTCTGGAATATCTCGTCCTTCTGGTTCAATAAAAATCTGGTGGCTTTCCTTATCAGCAAAGCGCACAATTTTATCTTCAATACTAGGGCAGGAACGGGGTCCTTTAGCCTCCACCCAGCCTCCATAGATTGGGGATAGATGAAGATTGTCCCGAATCAACCGGTGAGTCTCAGAAGTCGTACGGGTCAGATAGCAATACATCTGCTCTCGTTCGACCCACACATCTGGGTCAAAGCTAAACCAGCGCACCTCCTCATCCCCTGGTTGAGGTTCCAAGTTGCTGTAATCTACGGAGCGCTTATCTACCCGTGCGGGGGTTCCCGTCTTGAGTCGTCCCGTTTCAAAGCCTAAGCGGTTAAGGGTTTCAGTCAACCCAATTGCCGCAAATTCCCCAGCCCGTCCTGCTGACATGGACTTGTTTCCCACCCAGATCCGTCCACCCAGGAAAGTCCCAGTTGTCAAGATTACTGCCGATGCTTGGAAAGCCACACCGAAGTAAGTCTGAACACCTATCACCTGATCATTAGCCCCTAGCACCAAATCCGTGACCATGGCTTCCCGGAGAGTCAAGTTTTCTTGATTTTCTACAATCTCCTTCATCACAGCCGCATATTCTCGCTTATCCGTCTGCGCTCGCAAAGCCCAAACCGCTGGTCCCCGTGAACAGTTCAGTACCCGCTTTTGCAGGTAGGTACGGTCAGCCATTTTGCCAATTTCTCCACCCAAAGCATCTACCTCATGGGTGAGTTGAGACTTGGCCGGTGCTCCCACTGCTGGGTTACAGGGTTGCCAAGCAATTTTGTCTAGGTTGAGGGTAAGTAGGATAGTACGACAGCCCAACCGTGCTGAAGCTAGGGCGGCTTCACAACCAGCGTGTCCCGCGCCAACTACAATCACATCAAAGGCATCTTGGAAATCTACTTGGGAATGCATGGGTCTAAGGAAGGATCAGAAATCAAAGCTGAGGAATTCACTACCATAAAATGGTGTGTTTTTTATAGTTTAATTGAAAAATTTATGGTTTATTTTGATAGTTAACCCTCAACCGTCAACCATCAACCATCAACAACAAACTATTAGTTAACCCTTTCAACCCCAGTTATCCTTCAGTGTAAGCATTCAGCGGTCAGCGGTCAGCGGTCAGCTTAAAATCAACCCAGCGTAGCGAAAAGCTTTGTGGCACAGGCTTTGGCCTTGGCCTTTTGGCCTTTTGGCCACGCTACGCGAACGGCCACGCGTGCGCGTTTGGCCACGCTGTGCGAACGACGCTGTGACTTAACTCAGATTAAACGAATACTTACCTATTGTAGTATTAACGGTTTCCTCCTCAATCATCGTGCCCATAGCACATAAGCTGTTCGCGTAGCGTGCGCGTAGCGCTAATCGCTGTTCGCTGATAACTGATAGCTAATAGCTGATAGCTGATACGCGACACGCTGATAGCTAATAGCTGATAGCTGATACGCGACACGCTGATAGCTTACCCTTCAGTGATAATTTTTGGCACTCTGAAGAAATCACCATCCTGCTCAGGAGCTTCCCTGAACATACAATCCCTGTCAGTATAGGGTTTGAGAGTATCCAGTCGAGTCACATTGCTAATATCAATCGCCCGTGTAGTGGGCGGCACATCCTCAGTATCTAATTCACTCAGCTGTTGAAAATATTCGAAAATACTACTCATCTGAGCTGCCAATTTCTCCTCTTCCTCTGCTTTCAGTTCTAAACGAGCAAGATTGGCAACTTTTTGGACTTGTTCGCGGTCTATCATAATTTGGTTATAAAAAGGCTTAGCCGAAATCAAAAACTATAAAGACTATCGTAAGCATATGCGCTACAGATGGTGCTACTTGAGGTGCGGTCAGCTGTCAGCTATCATGTTTAAAATAAAGCTAGTTCCCGTAGCATGGGCATTGAGCAAACGGGATAATTTAATAGTTCGAGATTAATGATAATTCAAAGTCTGGGGATTTGCCCATCAGCCAAAGACTATGAATCCCTGGCAGTAGAGATAACAAAGATTAAACGAATGCTCATCTGTTTTATTCAAAAGCTTTCCACTTAGCCTGTGCTTAGAGCATTAGCTGATAGCTGATACGCGACACGCTGATAGCTGATAGCTTACAGACTATCAAATTTATTAACTAGAAGCTAGCCGCTAAAAGTAAACATCCATCGTAGAACGACCTGTAGTTTTCAGCCAGTTTTGGGCTTCAATGTAGTTATTAGGAGCAAGGCGAATAGCTCGTTTCCAATAATCAGCCGCTTTGTCATACAAAGCTTCTGCCCCCTCACTATCCCCAGCTTCCTTAGACTGTTCACCTTGATAATGGTAAATTACGGCTACATTATTAAGGGCCTGAGGCATACGGGGGTTGATATCAAGAGCCTGATGATAGAGTTCTAAAGCACGCTCATGCTCACCATTACTGGCTTGAATCAGCCCCATGTTGTAGATAATAAAGCTGCGGTCGTTGGGGTCTTCCTCCAGTTCCAACGCTTTTTTGTAATTATCCATAGCTTCAGCATATTCCCCATCCGCTTGAGCTGACATACCATCTCGGTAATAGACAAAAGCTTCCTTGGCTTGCTTATTGGTAGGCAGAACCTTTAAGAGGATGTCTGCCATCACCGTAAAGGTTTTATCGATAAAGTTATCGTTGCGTTGAGTGCGTGGCATAGTTACGTGGGTCTATAGTCTTCACCTTGTAGATCATCCTATCTCGTCATGTCAGCATTTAGCTATGAACCTCTCAGCAGTTAGCTCAACAATCCAGGAAAACTTAAGCATTGATTGGGCTAACTGCCGCAAGTACATGATTTACCTTGAACACCCCTCAATAAGCTGATATAGCGCGTAGTGCTATAGCTCAAGTCATGCCTGTGTTATAGCAGTCGCCAGGGCAGTTAGGACATCGACATTAGTCTCACACCCTTTGTAAGCGATGCAGAGGTGCGACCCGTGGCGAATTTAATTCGCCAAGGTCAAGCGCACCTAAGCGGTCTTGGGGGTTTCCCCCACTCGCTATTGCATCAAGAAGCGCAAGAGTTTGACTTCTGACAAATGACTTCTGACAAATGACTTCTGCTATACCTAGAGCGTCAACTGACTTACTGTTATAGAACTTCATTAACACATCTATTTATATATGTCAATAAAAATATGTGTTAAAATATCAGTAAAATCACTTAGAATAAAAGCATGGTAGATGAACCCTGATAATTATCCCCGGAGCTCCAGTTTCCGGGGTTTTCTCTAGGGGTCTATTGATAATTAATACAACTTTCGAGGAACGGTCTTGCCGCTAGTCGTCAATCATCCCCTGCTAAACCTTCCGGATAGTGGAGAAGTAACTCAGAAGAAAGAAATGGTAGATGCACCCTAATAATTACCCCCGAAGCTCACGGTTCGGGGGTTTTCTTTGGTAGATGCTGCCATAGACCATAACTTGGCTGTCAGCTAAAAGTAAAGTCCTCTCTAGGTTTAGCAATCATATAGAATCTTTAGCCATACCTTAGCTTCCGGATTTCAGTAACATCACTCAGAAGAAATAAATGGTAGATGCACCCTAATAATTACCCCTGAAGCTCACGGTTCGGGGGATTTTTTTTGGTAGATGTTGCCATCAGCTCCTCAGCTGGCTGTTGGCTAAGAGTAAATTTATCCCGTGGGTTTTGTGATTGATTGACTAGTAAATTGACTAGTAATCCTTCCGGATATCAATCCCATCAATCAGAAGAAAGAAATGGTAGATGCACCCTGATAATTACCCCTGAAGCTCACGGTTCGGGGGATTTTTTTTTAGGTGCGCTTTCCGGATTAAGAATTAAATTCGCCACGGGTCGCACCTGTAGATGTTGTCATCAGCTCCTCAGCTGGCTGTTGGCTAAGAGCAAATTTATCCCGTGGGTTTTGTGATTGATTGACTAGTAAATTGACTAGTAATCCTTCCGGATATCAATCCCATCAATCAGAAGAAAGAAATGGTAGATGCACCCTGATAATTACCCCTGAAGCTCACGGTTCGGGGGATTTTTTTTTTTAGGTGCGCTTGCCGTTGGCGAATTAAATTCGCCACGGGTCGCACCTGTAGATGTTGCCATCACCGCCTCAGCTGGCTGTTGGCTAAGAGCATATTTATCCCGTGGGTTTTGTGATTGATTGACTAGTCAATTTACTAGTAATCCTTCCGGATATCAATCCCATCAATCAGAAGAAATAAATGGTAGATGCACCCTAATAATTACCCCTGAAGCTCACGGTTCGGGGGTTTTCTTTTTTAGGTGCGCTTGCCGTTGGCGAATTAAATTCGCCACGGGTCGCACCTGTAGATGTTGCCATCAGCTTCTCAACTGGCTGTTGGCTAAGAGCAAATTTATCCCGTGGGTTTTGTTAGCCATTTAGTAGTCATCTTTCCGGATATCAATCCCATCAATCAGAAGAAATAAATGGTAGATGCACCCTGATAATTACCCCTAGGCTCAACGGTTTGGGGGTTTTCTTTTGAAACAGCTGTCGAATCCCTATCAAAGCTAATAGTTACCAGAGACATTCCGGCAATTTTTTCGACTATTTGATTGGTCATAGTTCCGGAGATTAGTAAAGTAACTAAGAAGAAAGAAATTAGATGCAACCTGATCAACACCCCTGAGATCTGATCGGGAGTTTTTTAGCAGTAGATAGATTGCGGTCTATGTAACTAGTTACTAGAAGCACCGTCCAACAATATTTTTCACCCATTTACTTTTCTGAGTGGGGTTGCGATGTGGATGCTCTCACCGCCTAGAGGAAACTTCCTTATTATAAGGCTACATTGATTGGGTGATGATGATTGCTCAGAAAAGACTGAGTGCCAAATAAATTAGCGCGTTAATCGTTTTTAATCCCAGCTCTGACGAGACTGGGTTTTAAAACTTCGCGCTTACTTGCGATCAAGTATCCCGGCTGTTAACAGCCAGAAATTTGGTAGTTTTTAGAAATAGTCCCAACCCAATATATCATACCTAATCTGGTAAGCAATAGCTATGGCTTGGGAGAAAATGGTACACCTAGACCATTTCCCCTGGAGTAGGAGATGCTCCTCTATTCACGCATACCGACTACCCACTGATAAGTTCCATGTGCCAGCAAGTCTTTCACTAGTTCATAAGTAACGCTATAGTTAGACCTTGGTACGGTCAGTCAAGATTTCGTAGCCATCAGTTGTTACCAAAACAGTATGTTCAAACTGAGCGGATAGAGAATTATCGACCGTAACGACTGTCCAACGGTCAGATAGGGTGCGTGTGAACTTAGTACCAGCATTCAAAATTGGCTCAATCGCCAAAGTCATCCCAGCACGCAGCTTGACATTCGGCAATTCCCGGGTGCGGAAGTTGAACACTGAGGGGTCTTCGTGTAAATTTCGCCCCACACCATGACCCGTATAATCCTCCACGATACTATAGCCATAAGTTTGGGCATGGTCTTCAATCGCACCAGCAATGTCTAACAAGTACTTCCCTGCTTTAACCTGTTCGATGCCCTTGTAGAGGGTTTCATTTGCCACCCGAATTAATTGACTCGCTTCTGGTTTAACCTCTTCAATCGGAATAGTAATGCATGAGTCTCCGTGAAATCCCTGATAGTAGGCACCTGTATCAACTTTCAACACATCACCACTGCAAATTACTTTCTTGGCACTAGGAATACCATGAACTACTTCGTGATTAAGGCAGCTGCAGATCGACCCAGGAAAGCCGTAGTAGCCTTTGAAACTTGGGGTTGCTCCCATCTGACGGATCCGCTTTTCGGCATAGGTATCTAAATCCGCTGTGCTCATTCCTGGCTCAACCATTTCAGAAATTTCTTTGAGTACTGTTGCCACAATAGTTGCCGCCTGCCGCATGATCTCAATTTCACGCTCAGATTTGATTTCAATCCGTCGGCGTTTTTTCTTGGGACGGGAGGGATTAGAGGGATTAGTGACTCCTGAAAGCAGGTTACTTAGAATGTTCATTTGATAATTATTAGTTAATTAAGAATTATTAAAGAATTATTATATCTTTCGATTTTCTTTCTATTTTCGGTTCCTAGCTCTATTGAGTAAAAATTCCTAGCAGGATGGATCCCAACACTTCACTAAGAATAGGATAAATCCCCTCTTTCAACAAAAAGTTATTCCAGTTAAGCACAACTTGACATTAATGGTCGATTTTCATTATACTACATATGTCGGAATAGTTAATCAAATCAAGTTTAGAGTTAACTGATGAACAAGTGCGTTTGTACTACTGAAGCAGCATCTCTGTTAGGAATATCTTCTAGACGATTGAGACAACTCCTCCAAGACGGTCGCGTCCGGGGTGCCTATAAAAGCGGCAAATTCTGGATTATTCCTCTGTTCAATCATTTACCGCAAATCATCAAGGGCAGCCGTGGCCCAAAGGGCAAGTGGCGTAAAAGTCGTCCTCCGGCTCTAGCTAAGATCAATGTCAATCGCAATCGCATTGGTAGCAACAAAACTAAACGTCCCGAAGAGCGTCAGCCAGTGATTTCAGTGAAACGAAGCGGCAACAATCTATACGGCAACCAGGTCGAAATTCTTGGTCCGTGTCGGATTGTGTATCAACCGGATCACCCTCTTGATTGTGGTGCTCGTCTGTGGATCGAAACCTTTAGTGATATTCACTTTATCGGTGGTAGTTTTCCCGCCACTGCCTAGTAGAAGGTAGGGTTATATTTACTTTTTTCCGGTTGCCTTTTTCCATAACAACACACTTCCTATACCTAGGATGAGTAAGGCAAAAATCCCTATGGGCAACCACCACTGTAATAATTGAGGCTCTGATGGTGCAGTATCCTCGAAGGATTCTGAAAAGGATTCTGAGTGCTGGTTAAATTCAGGTTCAGTGGTAGGACTTGGCACAGTCGCAGTTTTTTTCCCAGGAGTGACTGTAACGTCGTACTTGATCTCAAATGGCTTAAAACTAGCTCCTGATTTAGGAGTACCGCTTAAGACTAACTCATAGACTCCCGCTTTAGGAAAGACTAGATCAGCTCCAGGAATACCAAGGTATTTTTCAGCTGATATAGCTTTGAGCTGTGGCTCAAGGATAGGGGAATTCCCTTGGTCTGATGAGGATTTAGAATAAACCACTAATTGACAGTCACATTGCTCTAGGGGAATGAGTTGTCCCCCTTGGCGAGTAAGGGCAAACCATGCTAGAGCAGGTTCTCTAGCGCGAGGATTGTGATTGGGTTCAATGTGGAAGGTAGCACCGACATCGGCAGAGGTTTTAATGTTGTGAGAAATTATCGGAAAATACTGCTCAGTTCTGAGTGCTGAGTTTTCAGTAGAGGAAATGTGGGATCGCAGTTGAATGGTCATGGGGGTTAACTCTTAATGCTAAGATTTCTTCAAAGATGCTCTTAGCTCCTAACCAGAAAATGCCGGAGATACAGAGGATATCGAAGATCACACATGAATCTTTTGATTATAAATTGCTATAAGTTCACAATAAGGATGAATGGCTGATGATAATATTTACCATAGTCTTATAGCTAAGGAACATAAGCACGGAATGGTTTTAGATTTGCTGCTGGTCATGACCCTAGGGTTTCTGGGCAGTTTTGGTCACTGTGTGGCAATGTGTGGACCTCTGACAGTGGCGTTTTCCCTATCTCAGCAGCAGGAAAAGTCTCCAAAGTGGCTCCATCAGCTGGGTTTTCATAGTCTCCTTAACCTAGGACGAACAATTAGTTATGCTCTTGTCGGAGCTGCACTTGGGGGTATGGGTTCGGTCTTGATTGCTAGTGGTCAGTTGGCTGGGATTGGCAGTGGATTGCGCCAAGCCATGGCAATTCTGACTGGTTTAATGCTTATTTGGTTTGGCTGTGTGCAGCTTAAACCCGATTGGATTCCCCGTCTGCCCCTATTACACCCCCTATCTAAAGGGATTGGGCATCAACGGCTGACGGTCGCGATGACTAAATTGTCTGGGGAATCTCAGTGGTGGACACCAGCCCTTTTAGGAGGAGTCTGGGGTTTGATGCCTTGTGGATTCCTGTATGCTGCTCAGATTAAAGCAGCGGAAATGGGTAATCTTTGGTGGGGAGCAGCAACGATGCTGGCCTTTGGACTGGGAACGATGCCCATGATGCTAGGAGTGGGTGTATCTGCATCTAGACTCAGTGTTAGCAAGCGCAGCCAGCTGTTTCGCCTAGGAGGCTGGGTTACCCTCACGATTGGTATTTTAACCCTTCTCCGTACCGATGCTATGGTGGATTACACCGGTCATGGGGCGCTGCTGTTACTGATGTTAGCTTTGATTGCTCGTCCGATTAGTCGTTTGTGGGCTGGGCTGTTACGCTATCGTCGGGCTTTAGGAGTGGGGGCATTTGTGTTGGCGATCGCTCATACATTTTTTAGGCTAGACCATGCCTTGAACTGGAAGTTAGATGCTATGGGGTTTATGCTACCGCAGCATAAGTGGGGTCTGTTAGCAGGAATTTTAGCCCTCGTGTTGATTACCCCAGCGGCTCTCACGAGTTTTGACCACTTACAGAAGGGTTTGGGCAAGCTTTGGCGACGGATTCATTTATTGAGTATCCCTGCTTTAGTCCTAGCTGCAATTCATGCCGTGATGATTGGTTCGAGCTACCTGGGACAGTTAGCTTTGACTGGAAACAACCATCTCAGAGCTGTCAGTTTGGGAATAATTACCTTAGGAGTTTTGCTAGTGCGATCGCGTATTGTTTGGTCAGGGTTATCCCTAGAAAAGTTCTACCTTCCCCCCAAATCTTGGTAATGGTTACTGATTTTACACTGAGCTTTTGACCCATCCACTTCAGTGTTAGCTATTCAGTATTACCTATAGTTAACAATATTTTCTCTGCTTCAAGCTAAACCCTATCCAATTTACATGTAAAGTAGCTATAAGGTTGATTTTTTGTTGGCTTTATGGGATTTCGAAATTGGTTAACTGCTACTGCTGTAGCTTGTCTGATTTGGGTGATCAGCTCGGCATTTGCTCCCCCTGCGTTGGCTGTGATCCGCATTAAACTCTCCAACTTGTCTTCCCAGGAGTGTCCCTTAGAAATTGGGAAAGGCAGGGTGATCAGTGGTGGGGGTTCGGCTAGGCAGGCTAGTTGCTATCTGATCAAGGGTAAAGCCAAGAATCCCACTGGCAGAAAGGTGTTTGATGCTGATGTTTTTGGTCGTATCTTGGATGCCAATGGCAATAATACCTTCCCAAATCGGGGTCGCGTGGGGTTAATTGATGAAGTGGAACCAGGAACCAGTGATTTTGAAATCCAGGTTACGGTTCCTGCTAATGTAAAAACGCCTCTGATCCTTAAGGGTTTTAAGGCATCCGGTTTTAGGAACAGAATTGGTCGTTGACTGGTTCAGGATTAAGTGCTGTCGCCCCTGTCTTGATGCAGCGCCATCTTGGTAAGGTCACCTCACCAAGACGGCTTAGGTGCGCCTGACCCGTAATTTAATTCGCCACGGGTCGCACCTATGCATCGTTTTCCCATTTATCCTTTACCTATTCTAGATAAGCTAAATTTAGAGCACGCTAATTTGATACTGTGAACAAGGATTAGAACTTACTATTCTGATTACAGCTGTTGATCACGGCTATGCTAAAACAGCCCAGCTACAATTTGTAGAAGAAAAATCGCCACTATGGGGGAAAAATCTATACCTCCAAGGGGTGGAATGAAGGAACGGAAAATATTCAGGTAAGGGTCAGTAATTGGACTTAAGACAGAAGCGACCTGATTCGCCCAATCCATTGTTTGAAACCAAGTTAACAGAATTCGGACAATTAATAGAACTAGATAGATTTGGATAAAGCTCTGGAGAGTGCTGGTGAGCAGTTCTGTAGCCATAGATTTATAAGCTTTCTTAGTAAGTTTGTATGAGTGTTATGCCTTGATGTTAAGTTTAACGGATTTAGATCACCCTGTGCCTGAAGACCAATGCAGTACAGCTTTAAAATGCCTAAAACAGAATTATTTCATGGCTCAAGCACCCGTTCATGTGTATTTGCCTCAGCTGTACCTTTCACTGTGCTGACTTGTTGACGTACATCGTCAATGGCTGAATTGAGCTGGGCAATTTTGTCTTCCAAACTCTGACGTGCCGCTTCAATGCTTGCTTCTGCCTTTAGTTCGCGCTTTCTAGCCCTAATTGCCTTAGGGTCTGAGCGCTCAGAATTTAACATAGACCGATCTTCCTCATCCTTTTGATTACTTTTACCAGCAGTAACCAAAGCGCCGATTAATCCACCTATCAATCCCCCGACTACTGCTCCAGTCAGGAATCCACTTGCAAAACCATCTTGCTGACTCATGTTGCTCTGTTGCCCTTGATTTGAAAAATGCAGCTTTTATCCAGATTAACCCATCAAGTTTGAGAGGATCTTGCTGATTAGACAAGGGGTTTGCTACCAGCCCTTAATTCATAATATCGTATCGGAAGCGTTTTAGACAAAGCTTTGAAAGCCCGGTCTGGTGAGCGAACCGGGAATGTGAACCTTGGAACCATGATCAGGAAGTCTAGGTAGAGGTGTTCCAGGCAACACCTCTACTATCAATTGGATTTGCTGTCTAAGTCTGTCAGGGTAATAGGGGCTTGTCGCGGTTTCGGTCAAGTTCCAAAAGCGCGATCGCCTGCATCACCCAAGCCTGGTACTATATATCCCTTACCATTGACTTCCTCATCAATCATGCCAGTGTAGATGGTCAAACTAGGATAATCTGCCCCCAACTTTTGTAAGGCTGGTGGTGCTGCTACCACGCTAATAATCCGTGTTAAATCTGGTGTTGCGCCTCGTTTTTTAAGTTCTGACATTGCCAACATCATTGTGCCACCAGTAGCCAGCATCGGGTCGAGAACTAGGACTCGTGTATTTGGGTCAAACTGATTGGGTAAGGTGTTCAGGTAAAAATTGGCTTGTAAGGTTTCCTCATTTCTGACCAGACCAAGGTGATAAACCGATGCCAAGGGCAGCAAAGTTTGGGCTCCATCTAAGAGCGCTAGTCCAGCCCGCAAAATTGGCACAACTACTATGGGTACTTCTGGATTCACCATAGTTACCTTGCACGGAGCTAGGGGAGTTTGCACTGTTAGTTCTTCATTCGGCAACCAATCCCGCATTGCTTCATAGGTCAACCAGCGTCCCAACTCGGTCATAGCGCTTTTGAACAATGGAGGTGGTGTCGAGGCATCACGGGCAACCCCTAGCCAGTGCTTAACTAGGGGATGGGGTGGAACATAGACACGTAGTTGGAGAGTCATAACAGCTAGTAACTATAAGAATTAGTGATAAACAAATTAGGTAGTGTTAGAGGAATTGGGCAGTAGGGTTTTTCGGAATAACCACAAGTCTTAATCTAGTTGATGATAGTTTCAAGTTTTACATTGATGAACACAGTATTAAGGAGTGTTTGCTTGATTCAAGCAAACCCTATACAAGTTGTCAAAATAGAGACAGCACTCAAAGGGTTTGCTGATCCTTGTAACTATGCCAATAATACTGTTAAGTCGTCAATTACAAGCAAAAAAACCCCGTCAGCTCAGATATACATCTGAGGGGGTCACCGGGTGTGGGCTGGGGCGGGGGACCCTGGTGTAATGATTGCCTTAGTTCCCAAAAAGTTTTCCTTACAGGTTCGCCCACACCCAGTAAGGCTAACAAGGCTGCTTGTTAGCCTCCCCGGTGGATGGTTACCTAACACTCCCGACACTCCCGACACTCCCCTTTTCGGGAAAATGGCTCCCTAAATGTTGACATTTTTTATCAACAAGCTTATAGTAGTAATAAGTGTTCTCCTCTCATTAAGGATAGGCGGGTGGGACCGGTACGCAGCAGCAGGCTGGTGCCCACTTTTTTTTTTGCATTGGTAATGAACTCCTATCTCAACAAGAAACGCTAAACTCAGATCCATCAGTTAATCTATTTAAATTGCTAATTCCATGACTGCTGGATCCCAACCTTGCCCATCAAGCAATCAATCCCATACCATTTCCAATCAATCGGTATTTGATACTATTGTGATTGGCTCTGGTATTGGGGGGCTAGTAACCGCAACTCAGTTGGCAGCAAAGGGAGCGAGTGTGCTGGTGCTAGAAAGCTATATCATTCCTGGTGGTAGTTCGGGTTACTTCGAGCGAGAGGGGTATCGCTTTGATGTGGGAGCATCAATGATTTTTGGGTTTGGCACCAAGGGGACAACCAATCTACTTACCCGAGCCCTTGAGGCTGTCAATGTCAGTCTGGAAACAATTCCAGATCCAGTACAGATTCACTATCATCTCCCTGGTGGTCTAGAGCTAAAAGTCCATCGAGAGTATGAGAATTTTTTGCAAGAACTTACTGCTCACTTCCCTGACCAACGCCAAGGGATTCGCAAATTTTACGATGAATGCTGGAAGGTCTTTAATTGCCTGAATGCGATGGACTTACTGTCCTTGGAAGAACTTGGCTATTTGACCAGAGTATTTTTCCAGCATCCCTTGGCTTGTTTGGGTTTAGTGAAGTACCTACCCCAAAATGTGGGAGACATTGCTCGTAAGTATATTAGCGACCTTGAGTTGCTGAAATTTATAGACATGGAATGTTATTGCTGGTCTGTGGTACCTGCTGACAAAACACCGATGATTAATGCTGGTATGGTGTTTTCTGACCGACATTACGGTGGGATTAATTATCCGGTAGGAGGTGTAGGAAAAATCGCCCAAAAACTAGTGGAGGGATTGGAGAAAGCTGGAGGTCAGATTCTTTATAAAGCTCGAGTGGGGAAAATTCTGCTGGAAAAGGGCAAGGCAGTGGGTGTCCAGCTAGTCAATGGTAAAGAGTATCGAGCAAAACGAATTGTTTCCAATGCTACCCGTTGGGATACATTTGAGAAATTGCTGCCAGCTGACCAAATGCCAAGAGTTGAGCGGAAATGGCAACAGCGTTATCAGAAATCACCGGGTTTCTTGAGTTTACATTTAGGGGTAAAGGCAGATGTTTTACCACCTGGTACAGAGTGTCACCATATTGTCCTAGAAGACTGGGAAAATATGGAGGATGCGGAGGGGACTATTTTTGTTTCGATTCCTACCTTGCTTGATCCCAATTTAGCGCCAGAAGGCTATCATGTTTTCCACACCTTTACCCCGAGCTGGATGGAAGATTGGCAAGGGTTATCCCCTCGTCAGTACGAACATAAGAAGGAAGAGGCAGCTGGAGGCTTAATTGAGCGACTGGAGAGGATTTTTCCTGGCTTAGATGCTGGATTGGATTACATGGAGGTGGGAACACCACGCAGTCATCGACGATTTTTGAACCGTATGGATGGAACCTATGGGCCAATTCCCCGCCGCAAATTAATGGGATTGTTGGGAATGCCGTTTAATCGGACTGCGATTCCAGGGCTTTATTGTGTTGGGGATAGCACCTTTCCGGGGCAAGGTTTAAATGCAGTAGCGTTTTCGGGATTTGCTTGTGCTCACCGTATTGCTGTGGATTTGGGATTCTAGGTAGAATGCTTCTTAGGGAACAGCGGGGGAATAGGCAATAGGGAACAGGCAAGCTAGCAATAGGCAAGCTAGCAATAGGCAATAGGGAACAGGCAAGCTAGCAATAGGCAAGCTAGCAATAGGCAATAGGGAAAAAATCCTGTGTACGTCATTAATATGAGAATCGCTATAAAATATAGCGGTTTGCGACTTTGTTAAGTACATATTTATGGTTTTTTATAGAACAGGGAACAGCGGTTCACCGGAACAGGGAATAGAGCAATTGGCATCCAATCTAAGTTATTTATTATTGCCAATTAAGAAGTGGAATTTATCTTTTTTGTCCCATTTTCATAATTAACTTATCTGCAAAGGGCTATAAGTATTCAAACGCCAATCAGATCACACTCGCCACAGTTCCCAAACCTCCTTCTGTTTCCCTATTCCCTGGGTGCATCTCACTTGTGCAAAAACACTCTTCGGCAATAGAAAGCTAATATCATTTTATGACAATTACCTTTAATAAAAATCTCCCCCATCTCCCCACCCTCCCAGGGTTATTTCATTCTGGATCTAGGTAACGAGTTTACAGTCTTTCAGCCATCACTAACCGGAATTATCGAAGGCTGAAAAGACGTATCCTCGTAAATGCATAAAATATTGCAATTTAGAATGAAACAGCCCTGCCACCCTCCCCACACTTACCACCCTCCCCACACTTCTTTTAGTTATAGATTTACAAATATGAGATGCACCCTATTACCTCAGGGTAAGCTCATATAATTTTGTATAAAATGTACTTTACAAAACTATTCAAGTATCCTCCTAGACCAAAAATTAAAGTCAAACTATAATCAAGTTTTAATCTGAGTTTAAAAACGGATAAATAGCAAATGATTAAGGGTTTTGTTTCTCAATTAAAAACCCAAATAAACTTTGAATGTAAACAAGTAAAAAGCCAACAGTTAAACTCCATCAATGCTATCGAATCTAACTTATTAAGTTATGTCGAATATATCGAAGAGCCTAGAGTCCAAAGAACTCAAAAACACCTCCTAAAAGATATTTTAGTAATCGCTATTTTAGCCGTCATTGGAGGTGCAGAGGGCTGGGAGGACATGGAAAATTATGGGATTGCCAAACAACAATGGTTAGAATAATTCTTAGACTTACCCAATGGTATCCCCAGTGATGATACTTTTCGACGAGTTTTTGTTCGCGCAGCGTCTCCGAAGGAGAAAAGAATTCATCCCGATGCTTTAGAACAATGTTTGGCTAAATGGCTTCAAAGTATGCTCGGTTCGATTGCTGGATAGATTGTTCCTATAGATGGGAAAAGTCTCAGAGGTTCTTATGACCGTAATCAAGGAGTAAAAGCCCTGGGGGGGCGACAAGCGCCCTGTAACCCTTGATATATCTGAAATTGAGCGAATTATGGTAAAAAAAGATAGGCCATAACTTGTCAATACGACCAATAAGATTGAAAATGCTACCATAATTATATCAAAAACATCTAAAAAATCTACTTTCTAAATCTCAATTATTGTTTTTTTACCTTATAATAAGAATTAGACAAGACCCCAAAAATATCAAAATTAAAAAAATTGCAGAGTCACTCCCTTTACCCATTCAATTTAACTCACGACGTAAAAAACTACAGAGATTTTTATCTTTGCAAGTATTTGAGGTCAAATATTTGTGGTTTCCAATTATTCGAGAATGGATAAATCAAACATGTACGTGCATAGCAAAAAATCTATTTAGCTATCGATAGAACTAATTGGTTTGAAGTTACCGTAAGACAGTTGAGCCTTTAATGTCGGCAGGCTATGAGTAAAAGGGTTAAATCTTGTAAATAAGGCTCAACGTAATCAGGTTTCGTCCGGAAAAACTATAATTTGTTAATGATTAGTATCATTTATAAAAACCGAGCAATTCCTAAGGTGCGCTTGACCTTGGCGAATTAAATTCGCCACGGGTCGCACCTGTTTATTTTGAACTTCTATCAAAGTTGGTATCAAGCAATATTTCAGAGACGAAACCTTGAACAGGGTCGCCTTATTACAAAAGAGTTAACCCTTTTATGCATAACCGATTACCCATAAATGCTCCACTGTTCTACGGTAACTTCAAGAGCAAAAACAAATAATTTTAAATATTATAGGGCTATTTTATAACTATCAAATTCTGGTTTTAGGAGACCGAGATTTTTGTTCGGTTAAATTGGCTCAATGGCTAGATACACAAGGGTTGATTTTTTTTTATACTAAAATAATCGTGATTGAACTAAAAAATTCTGGTTTGTTTTCCTTAAATAATTGTGGATAAAAACCGGTAATATCTTTATTTATTGAAAATGTAAAAGTTACAAATGCCAAAAAAGTTAAAGGATTTAGTGTCGCCTGTAAATGGAAAAAGAGTTATCGAAAATATGTGACAAAAGAAGGTTGGTTTATCCTAACAAACATGAACAGTAATTGTGAGGCGATTGCTGCCTATAAAAAGCGATGCAGAGGTGCGACCCGTGGCGAATTTAATTCGCCTACGGAAAACGCACCATTACGGTCTTGGGGGTCTCCACGGGGCAAACAGCGGTGCGGACGCAGGTTCCGCACACAGACCCAAAACCATGAGCGACTGCCGTGGTTCCCCCCACTCGCTATTGCATCAAGACAGGTATGAGAGCTAGGTCGCTTATACAGTCTACTTTTTAGCTCTAATGTCGCCCCCCCAAGATGTCTACAGACCTACTTTTTTTAACCATAAAATGGTACAACCTTTACATAGCAAGCATTTGAGCCTGTTTCGTCACCCCGTCAGCGATTTTCCCAGATGATTCCGATGAATGTCATGATTTTCGGGATTTTCGGGATTCTCAGCCTGAAGAGTTTCAAAAGCTTTGGTGAACCGAGTTTGGGAAGATTCCTGGCTGGTTGGAGAAGTCGGGAATCTCAACCAGGGTAAACGCCTATAATTTGGTATAAATTGTAACATAAAAAATTTAATTAACTCAATTTTTTTTTAAGTCGAATAAATCGAATCCTAAAGCAGTTTTTTTGTTCTATTTCAACGAATTTTCCGCTGACTTTGAACAAAAATCACAGGAGCATTTGCTTACGCAACGAGGGAGCATCCCATTTTGGAAACAATATTACCCAAAGCAACGATATTTCAAGGGTTTCAGCCCCCTAAAAAGAGCTAACGTGCCAAATTGGGATGCTCCCCGCAACGAGAATTTCCAGATCTCTCAAATCCACCAAGGATAACACGGCAAATAATTGAGCAATGTTTCGGGCTTGTTGACAATCAACCGATCGATTATAGATTTTTGATACTATTGTTTATTTTTTTGATGTAATTTTTGATACAAATTTTGAGGCGTTTACCCGGGAATCTCAACCCTAGTTGCGAACGCGCCCCGCTTGACCTACGGTCAATCGCTTTTAGCGTGGCCTACGGCCAATCGCGCAGCGGCTTGGAGCATCGCATTTCTCTAGTTTTATCTGCCACAGACAAGTGACAGGATCCGCAATTTTAGGCATTTGGGGAAATCTTTGAGTATTTCATTTAGCGGTTCTCATATTAATGCGGTACACAGGATTTTTTTACCTATTCCCTATGGCGTATTCCCTATGGCGTATTCCCAACCCATGCCAAGTTACCTGATCCGAAGTTCCTTATGCCCTGTCTTGATGCATCAATAGCTAATTAGGCCATGATAGAGTGTTTGATCAAGGCTCTGATTATTAAAAATATTAAATTAGTATTAAAAATATTAAACAACTTTGCCAAAGCGTCCAGCAGTTTTCATAAGATTAAGTTATAATAGAGATATTATAAATAAATACTCATAATTAGATCTCAAAAAATAGATCTCAAAAATAGATAGATCTCAAAAAAGTAGATCTCAAAAGAGTAAAATCTGCTCACCGCAGCCCAAACAGTAAAATCAGATACTAAAATCAGCACCCCGGTTGTGCATAGACGGGGCTTCCAAACATCCCAAGATTTTCTGTGAATCAATTCCTGCCAGTCTGGAACTTTCTTCTATCTAGAGTGTGGCTAGTTGGGCAACAATAAACTGGGCGGAAATTAGAAGTGAAGGTTAAAAAAACTGGATAGTTGGAGATAACCATGATGGCTATTACTCGTTCGGAACATCTGCCAGATCTAGAAAGTGTGCATCGGGAACTCAACCGCCGACTCACCCATTTCATGAATAGCGGCGAGGGAGGATTTCCAGGGATGACGTTTATGCCCTATGCAGAGATCGAGGAAACTCCTAAAGCGGTTTACCTGACACTAGAAATTCCAGGCATGGAAGCCAAAGACCTTGATGTTGAACTGACCGAAGACTCTGTTTGCATCAGTGGCGAGCGCAAGTCAGCAGCTAGGACTAAAGGAATAGGTATGGTACGCTCGGAACTACGCTATGGGAAATTCAAACGGGTTATTCCAATACCAGCCAAGATTAACAGAAATCAGGTTGAAGCTGAATATCACAACGGCATGCTGAAACTCACCCTGCCTAAAGGGTTAGTAAACAGCTAGAGAAAATGTTGCAGAGTCTACCAAAAACTCTTATTATTTGTTAGAATTAAATTAGGGTAACACCGACAGGGATTATTATGTAACTTAAATTAAACCCGAAAACCAAGGGTTTAATAGTTGCGCTGTAATCCCGGTGGAACGAACTTTTTTGACATTTTTATGGCGCTCGCGGGATATTCCTGAGGGCTTTGGGAGATACCCCCTGGATGCGATCGCATCTTGCATTGGCGAGCTAGAGTTTACCTTTGGTAGATTATGGTAGCTAAAAAGTATCGGTAAGCGTAAATCTTCAACCTTTTCAGGGAGTGAAAGTCAGTGACCTGAGGGGGTGAAAACAAGCCTAACAATGGTGCTTGTCACCCCTTCAGGTTGCTTATTGACTGCCTTGCCTGTTTGATCATGTCAATTAAGGTGTAGTGAGCATCTTCAGAATCTTTAAGTACATGATCAAACGTAATGCGCACAGTGGAAGACTCCCCCTTAACTTTTGTGATGATCGTCATGCCTTGAGCATCAATGGAAACCATTTCTGCTTCTTCTGTATCAGGGGAATTACCGAAAGTCTGAGCATACAGTGCCACAGCATCAGCATGATCATCGTTCATGTGCTTACAAATGCGATCGCTTACCTCAGGAGACAATGGGTCAGACATGATTAACTGAACAAGTATAGTGATCAAAACAAGTATCTTTATCAAGATATCAGGTTTCCCTTCTCAAAACAGTCAGGAATTACCCAGCTGAAACGAAAAATTAAGGTTTTAGGCAATAGGTAACCGCCAACGGCGAACGGGGATATCAGAATTACAGACCTTTGACAGGTCTGGGTGGATATACTGTCTATGGGGAACTCCTGATTTCCTTATTAGCAGTTGACTAGCTTGGAGGATAGAATTCATAGGCACAGCGGTAATTCCAACCTGTGTAAAATTCCGAGGGTGCCTGTTTCAGCATCAAGTTAGCTGATCTGATGGGTGTTTTCTGATATATTCATTATTAGGTATGAGCATTTCCTCTGATTCAAGAAGGTATGTTAAATAGTAATCCCTAAGGTCAAGAGCTACCGGGATATCGGGTGTACTCAGCTAAATCGTCAGGGTTAGATTATCAGGGTAGACGACTCAGTTAAACACCTTTACACTAAAAGCTTGATAAATACTTATGAAGATACTGTGACGGTATATCAATTGGCTGCTATCAGCATAATTCATATCATTCTCAGTGATATCTAAATAGTGGTGCTTACCCTAGTTTACGAAGGTAAAACTTGCTGGGTGTCCCAGAAGTATATTTAGGGCTTGTGATCTAGAACACATCTAAAAGACGATCTAGATCTCCAGACAGGCGTGCTATCTATCATCCTACTGGTGTGACTTTTGTAAGCGTATTTATGGGAGTTTGATCACTTCCAATACCTAGGAATTAGTGGTCAAATAGAAAGCAGTCACTACCCACTTCGAGTGAGTAGAAACAGGGAGGGTTGTCATGCAAACTTTAAAACAGGGATCCAAGGAGTGCAATGTCATGGCAAAGTTGGCGGACAAACTGGAAAGAGAATGGCAGTCGCGCTTGTTGAGTGACTGTCCAAACCAAAATCCAGCCATCAGCTCCAGTATTGTACAGTGGTTAATTGGAGAAGATAAAGAGGGGTTTGACACTCTCACTCAGAGCAAACTGGCAATCGCTGTCCAAGCCATGGAGTATCGTTACAGAATTTTGCAACAGCGTTACTTGGGGGTGCCACCAGAACGTTCCTATCGCAATTTGACCACCCGCTTAGCCAGTCTAGTTACCTTACGCAATAAAATCCGCACTTGGGTGTCCCTAAGTCGCGATCGCCAAAGGGCTGTGGTGGATGTTCTCCAAGAAGTGATTCAGGAATTATTAAATAGCGATCGCTATATCCAAAAGCAAATTGCCTGGATTAGACAATGTACCTTCGAAGAACCGCTGCGCAATGCTTTATTATTAACTACTCTTGAAGAGTATTGTCTGCGCCCGATTCGCAACCAGCCCTTAGTTGTCTATCGGTTTGTCAACTTTCTGCGTCGGTCTCAACGTGGCGGTATGACCCATGTGCCGGAAGGAGACATGGTACGTTTAGTGTCAGAGTCAATCAATCCGGAAGGGGAAACCGATGCCCCAGTGAGTCTATTGGATAACCAAGCCATTACTAATTATCAACATAAGCAGGCTTGGGAAGAGAAACAAAGCCTAAGGATGTCCGTATCTAAGGAATTTGAGGCTTACTTAGAGAAAAACTTAGGGTCTGAGGCGGCCCTTTGGCTGCGACTTTACTTGCAAGGTCAATCTCAAGAGGCGATCGCTCGTCGCCTAAATTGGCCGATCAAGAAGGTCTATCGTCTACGGGAAAAAATTAGTTACCATGCCATTCGTGTCTTTTCCATCAATGGGGTAAAAGGCAAACCAGACTTAGTAGCAAGTTGGCTGGAAACATCCTATACTGAGCACAGTTTTGGACTAACCCCAAGGCAATGGCAAGAATATCAGCAAAAACTGACCCCTGAGCAACAGCAGTTGCTGGATAAGTTGAAAGCTGGTCATACCTTCGAAGCGATCGCTAACGATCTTAACTGGAGAAGTAACCAGGTGATGGGTGAATGGAACAAACTCTATCTAGCAGCTCAAGCCCTGCGCAGTGCTTCGGCAAGTTGAGGTTTGAATTTTATTATCCAATAAATCGCGCTAATTTATAAATAAGTGATAGGTATTAATTAGTATAGCTACAAGGAGCTACAGCCAAAAAACACTAATTTACTGTCATCAAAAAAAATGGGTCTGAAACCCCGTCCTTCTAGGAGACGAAACCTTAGGGAGTGGAGCCTTATTACAAAAGACTTAACCCTTTTACCCATAGCAGACTAACCATAAAGGCTCAACTCCCTTACGGTAACTTCAACGGACGGCTTTGTGCTATAATAGCAGAAGACGCAATGACCCGAAAAGGAAGGGTGAAACTCCCAGCAGTGGGACGCCTTGGTTAAATGGTAGTTACTCGAAATGGGGACTCGGTCTAAGACTCCAATTCCAGCCCAATGCCACGCAAGAGGCGCGACCCCGTAATTTAATTCGCCTAGGAGGCGTGCGCCTGAGTCTTTTTGGAAAGCGAATCAAAGTACTTAAAAAAAAAGTAGACTCAATGACATTTCTGTCGGAGAGAGTAGAGGCAATTGGCACCGCCAATTGGACTATCAACCCCATGTTGGTAGTTGTTACGAGCAATGCCCCAAAAGGGTACCTCCGCGCTTTGAATCCTCGCGCCTTTAGGCCGGGGAGTGTCAAACTAATTTACTGCAATAGGGTATGGAAACCAATTGAGACGATTGTCCATGCCCTATTTTTTTTACTCCTCACCTGACAAGGGCTAATGCCACCACACTAGTTATCACTTTTTAGCTATAAACTGACCTTTAAGGGATTGAATCTCCCCTGATAATTCTTGGCGTGTTTCGACTTTGAGTAGATAACGAGCTACAAACCAGATAGTATAGCCAATACCCACTAATTCAAACAACGGTGCCATCAGGGGAATATCGTTAATTGCATCCAGCACCGCCAAAGTGATCTTAACAGTCATGAACCCAGCGAGCAAAAGACCAATGGTAAGCAAGGGTTTTTGGTAATTGCTAACAAATCCGCCGATATATTCCGGCAATTGTGACAAAATGTCTGTAAGAGTTTGCAACCATTCCTGCCACGGTTGGGTGAGTTCTGGCTCAGGAGCAGTGAGTTTGGCTATAGCACCAGGTTGATCAACTTTGAGGTCTACTTTCAGCTGTTTTTCATCCTCAAGGGTAGTTTCATTGGTGCTGCTTTGAGTATATGCAGATGCTTGGGGATTTGACGTCATATTTCCTCCAAAATTCTATTAAAGCAGGATATTCTATCGTTTGAGTAAGGCAGCTGCATAAGAGTACAGACTGACTAACTGTTGCCCATGTTATCAAAAGTTTCATAATGACCTGCTAGAGGTAAGCATCCGTAGGTATGGGGTGATTTATAGCCAACTGGTCACCATCCCACTGGTCCCCAAATAGCTCAGCAGCACAACAACTGGTTAGGGAAAATCTAAAGATTTTGTTAAAATACTGAAAAATAAGCTTCCAGGAGAACACCTCCAATCATGAGCAACACCCTATCCCAAAAGCAAGTTGTTATTTCCCCTTCTATCCTGTCAGCTGATTTTAGCCGACTGGGAGAAGAAATTAAGGCTGTGGATGCCGCAGGCGCTGATTGGATTCATGTTGATGTCATGGATGGTAGATTTGTCCCTAACATCACCATTGGTCCTCTAGTTGTTAAAGCCATTCGCCCGATTACCGAAAAGCCACTGGATGTCCACTTGATGATTGTGGAACCAGAAAAGTATGTGGCAGACTTTGCTCAGGCAGGCGCTGACATTATATCTGTTCATGCTGAACACAATGCTTCACCCCATCTGCACCGCACTCTGTGTCAGATTAAAGAATTGGGTAAGCAAGCAGGTGTTGTACTTAACCCCTCCTCATCCTTGGATTTAATTGAGTACGTCCTAGAAGTCTGTGACTTGATCCTGATTATGAGCGTCAATCCTGGCTTTGGTGGTCAAAGCTTTATCAAAGAAGTTGTGCCAAAAATCCGCAAACTGCGTCAGATGTGTGATGAGCGTGGTCTTTCTCCCTGGATTGAAGTTGATGGGGGACTCAAGGTTAACAATACCTGGCAAGTGCTAGAAGCCGGAGCGAATGCGATTGTGGCTGGCTCGGCTGTATTCAAGGCACCAGATTACGCAGAGGCAATTAGCGGTATTCGTAACAGCAAGCGTCCTGAACCCGAGTTAGTAATTGCCTAATCGGAACGATCCCGATTAGGCAAATCTTAATCAGAGGTCGAGGGGCTGATAAGAGTAGGTTTTTAACAAAGACTTGAGTATAGGGTGTAGGGTGTGTCGAAGCGATTCAGCGCCTTCATGAGGGGGTTGGGGTTGGGTTTGACCCTGATCTAAAAAACCTACTCCCCACTCCCTACTCCCTACTCCCTACTCCCCTAAGGTCATAAGTACCTCAGCCAATTGAGAACTGCTATAATCTGCAAAACTTTCGCTCGCGGTCAAATTCTGGATTTTGCCAAGAGAAGGCAAAATGGCTGACTGAGTTAATTTGTGGTGTCACTCGGCGCAATGCCTGCATCTGGTTTTCTAGGGAAGGACGATTTTTTATAGATCTTCCCCAAGTTCCTGCTAATGCTGGTTTTACGTCTGTTTCCGACGATGCCCACTTAAACACCCGTTTGACTAAATTAGCAATACAACCGGTGTGACCACAAACACCATAAGACATGGGATGCCATTCCAGGGAACGAGGAAAATGTTCCCAAGGCTGTAGTCGGGAATCATAACCCATGCGACCTACAACTTGGTTGCCATCGGGGAAAAACACTGCACCGGCTTGTACCCCAGCTCGCTCTGCTGCTAATTCGCCTAATTTGAGAAAGTCTAATATCCCCTGAGCCGCGTGAGCAACACTTAGTTGCCACAACTGCCATTGTATAGTTCGAGTACTCTCTCTTGGGGAAGGAGTGCGACCTTGCCAGAGGGGGGTTTGTTCATCAGGGTAGAGCTTTTTGACAGCTTTTATATCCCTAGTGCTAATGGAACCCTTACTCAGATAGCGCCGAATTAGCTCCTTACCTTGATTGTTACCAGCCCGTTGATATAGGGCTTGCTTAGCTGCATCACTGTAAATCCAAAGATCCTTGACACTGCTGGCCACAGACTGGGAACCTGAACCACGGGGATAGCGAATGTAGTCGAATAAAATCCCATCGGGGCGTCGCTTTAATACACCCTTAAGCATCTCATAGTAGTCTACCTGGGCTTGTCGGTTGTAAGGGTCGATAAATACTTGAGAGCCATCCTTAACTACAGACAAACTTGTCTCTCCTCGACCATTGCGGGCAAGAATCTGTTGGCGCTCGGCACGATGACCGTAGGTATAACCAAAATTCATCGTAAACATCCAGGCATATACCTGCAAACCCCGTTCACGACCTTTTTGAATCGCCTGGGCTAATAAATCTACGTTCTCAGTCCCCGGTTGTTGTATGACTGACGGCCAAGGAGTACGATTATCTGCCTTTGGTAACAGGACGCGACCATCGTAAAATACTTCAACGTAGACTTGATTGTAGCCTTGGTTCACAATACGGTCTAGGGTTTCCTCAAGGGCTCCAGGACGAGCATCACAGGGATATAAGCGCACCCAAATTGCTTGATTTTGCGGCCAGGTTTGGGAACGACACTGCTGTAAGAAACTGGCGTGTGCCTGGATAATGGTTTGGTAGCTGATTTTAGAGTCTGAGTTATTCTTTAAGGAATTAACTCTTAAGCTTTCTTTTTGAGCGATCGCTTCCTGAGTAAAGTGGCAATAAGCTTTTGTTTTTGCCTCAGCTGTTGGTACCAACCAACACTGACTCAACAGACTACTTCCTACTGCAAGGGCGGCAATCAAGCTACGATGTAGACCTTGCCGGTGTTGCCTCCGTTTACCAAAACTGTTATACATTCCTAGAAACACTACAAAAGAACAGAAAGTTAGCCAAAAGCCAGCTAACTCATCCCCGATTGGTTCAATATCTTTGACATCTCCCCCAGGTGCAGCATCAGGGATTCTAAACGGATACTACGAGAGGGTCAGCAAGTCACTAACTCGTTTTCATCCCCGCCGTTATTGCACAGGGGTTTTTAACTATGATTTTTTCTAAAATTAGCTTTAGCTAGTTATGATCTAGTTTAGGGATAGAAAGGGAAACACCAAGGGAGGGGGTAGAGGTAAATCTATAAGTAAATCTATATCGTTTTATTTGATGCATATATCATTAAATTTGTCAACTTTAGATTATACTCCATTAATTATTAGTTAACTAAAGCCCTAGTAGTGATCAACCCTATAATAATTAGTCTAACCCCTAACCGCTAACGGCTGGCATTACCTTTAAAGGTTTTCAGCTCTCTTAGCAACTGTTCCGGAAAATTCTTACTGATTACGAGAGTTAGGGTAGGAGCAGGGAAAGAATTGGCCAATAGTTTTAGATCATCGATAATCCTACCCTCCCTTGCCTGGGATGTTCTCAAGAAACCTGAAGATAGGACAGGTTTATACTGGCAATTTTTTGTTCACCCGGCTTATGCCTCGCCTACAATAGGCGAGGTGTGGACAGCTTAAGCGCCCCGTTTGAGAGAACGCTCGACTTGGGAAAATTCCTGCTCTAGACGATCCTTCACCTTTTTCGGTAAAGGGCGATTGGGATAGGAACTGTAGTAACCAGCCAAGGAATTGACAGCAGTTCGCATGGTAGTGAAGGAATTGAGGGTAGACACAGATCTATCTCTGCGGTAGCGCGAGGCATAGTCATTCATCAGTAGAGTGGCTTTTTCACGAATTGCCGTCTTATCTGGTGAATCTTCTGGTAATTCAAGGGCTTGTCTTAATTCTTGTAGAGCAGTTATTGTATCCTGACGGTAATCTCCTGTTAAGCCTGTACCACTTGAGGCACAACCAGTTAAACCGATAACCATAACCAGTACCAGGGCAATAAAACCTGATAAGTAGCGCTTTATTAGCATGATTGACATCAAATCCAATTTTATAATCAGATTTGATCCTATCTTGAATTGGTACTGGGGGGAGCATCCCCATCAGAAAAAAAAATCCCACGGGCGTGTTGCCATGGAATGTGTAGTCTCAGATCAAATCTGCCACGAGTTGGGTTTGAAACACAAGGTTTCGCTACATTTCGCCCCATTTTAGGGCAAAATGTGAGGGGGATTTAGCCGAAACGCCCACTAACATAGTCCCTGGTGGCTTCCTGCTGAGGATTTTGGAAGATGACTTCAGTTCTATTGAACTCTACTAAATAGCCTTGTTTACCACCTGTTTCCGTTGCCCTAGCGTTATAGAAAGCTGTCATGTCTGCTACTCGGGTAGCTTGTTGCATGTTGTGGGTAACGATAACAATGGTGTATTTTTCTTTCAGCTCGTGCATTAGTTCTTCCACTTTGAGGGTGGAGATGGGGTCAAGAGCGGAGCAAGGTTCATCCATCAACAACACTTCTGGCTTAATGGCTAAGGCGCGAGCAATACACAAACGCTGTTGTTGACCGCCAGATAGAGACAGACCACTCTGTCTTAGTTTATCTTTGACTTCATCCCAGAGGGCAGCTTGTCGGAGACTGCGCTCCACTAATTCATCCATGTCCCCTTGATAGCCATTAATCCGGGCTCCGAAGGCAATATTTTCATAAATGGATTTGGGAAAAGGGTTTGGCTTTTGGAATACCATGCCAATGCGGCGACGTACTTCTTCAATGCTGTTGTCAAACTTTTTATCATAGAGATTTTCCCCATGGAAGGTTATTCTACCTGTCACCCTTGCTCCCGGAATCAGGTCGTTTAAGCGATTAAAACACCGCAACAAGGTGCTTTTTCCACAACCGGAAGGTCCGATAAAGGCAGTAACTTGGTTTTTCGGAATATCTAAATAGACATCTTTGACTGCTAAAAATGATCCATAGTAGACGGAAACTTTTTCAGCCCGTAAAACCGGTTCTTCTACTTCTAAATAAGAACTTGTGGACTCGATAACTTGGTTGGTATTCATAGTTAAATCATCTGTGTAATTGTTAACTTTTGAAATCAAAACTGAAAACTTTTCCATTCCTTTGAATCGGTATTTTAATAGTGGGTATTGTAAATTACTATCTATTGGTTTGAAATTTATTGCGCAGGAAAATTGCTCCGGCATTCATGACCAACAGCACTACCATCAACATCACAATTGCCGCCGCCGCGTTAGTGTGAAAGGCTTGTTGGGGACGGGAGATCCAGTTGTAAATTTGAATTGGCAGTGCAGTAAATGGATCTTGTGGGTTCATTGGCGGCCTGGTAATGAAGCTCAAAGCTCCGATAGTAATCAAAGGAGCAGTTTCCCCAATTGCCCTTGACAGTGCCAAAATCGTTCCTGTCAGGATACCAGGTAAAGCCAGAGGAAAAATATGCTCTCGAATCACTTGCCAGCGAGTTGCTCCTAAGGCATAACCCGCTTGACGCAAACTATTGGGAATTGCCCGTAGACTTTCACGGGTGGCAACAATAATGATGGGCAGAATTAACAACGACAGGGTTAGCGCACCAGTTAGTATGCTCCTACCATTAGTAATGGGAGCCAACCACCGGACAAACACTTGTAAACCCAACAAGCCGTAAATAATTGAAGGTACAGCAGCTAGGTTAGCGATGTTGATTTCAATAATCTGGGTCAACAGGTTGTCAGTGGCATATTCTTCTAAGAAAATCCCTGCCCCTACTCCCAAGGGAAAAGAGACCATTGCTGTTATCACCAACAGCCATACACTACCGATTAAGGGAGGAAAAATACCAGCTTGGTCTGGTTTACGGGAGGGAGGACTGCTGATAAATTGTCCATTAAGCCGGGGCAGACCATCGAGAAAAACATCAATCAGCAATACTGCCAGTATCACTAGCCCAAAAAAGATGGCAACCCAGGCAGCAATGGCGAAGATTTTATCAAAGTTATAGCGCTTGGGTAGCGCCAGGTTGAAGTAACCTGGGGAATCGTCTCCTAGAGGTTTTAGGTCTTGTGCCATTAGTCGTATTTCTCCCGAAAGCGGCGGACAAACCAAAAGCTAAAGATATTTAGGGCTAAGGTAAGTAAGAACAGGGTCATGCCTACAGAAAAAATAGTTTTGTAGGCTAGGGAACCTGCTGGTGTATCTCCTAAGCTGACCTGAACAATATAGGCTGTCATGGTCATCACTGGTACTAGGGGATTTACTCCTAAGGTGGGATTTTGACCAGCAGCAATGCTAACAATCATGGTTTCACCCACAGCACGAGAAACCGCTAGTACGAAGGAAGCAACAATTCCAGATAATGCTGCTGGTATGACTACTCCGATGATGGTTTCTCGTTTAGTTGCCCCCAAGGCATAAGCACCTTGTCTTAAACTATTGGGTACAGCATAGATGGCATCTTCACTGAGGGAAGCTATCATAGGAATAATGGCTATTCCTAAAACAATTCCAGCACTTAAGGCATTGAATCCTTGTAACCCGGGAATCAAATAATCTCTTAAGAAGGGGCTAACTAGCATCAGGGCAAAGTAACCAAATACCACCGTAGGAACCCCTGCTAATATTTCTAGGGCAGGTTTGAGCCAGCGACGGACACCACTAGATGCATATTCACTCAAGCAGATAGCTGCAAGCAATCCCAGGGGTAATGCCACCATCAGCGCGATTACAGAGGTCAGGAAGGTGGCACTAATCAACACGAAAATGCCAAACTGGGGATTAGCAAACAAAGGAGTCCATGCTGTATCAGTCAGGAATTTCCAGAGTGATACTTCTTGGAAAAATCCTACTGTTTCAAATATTAGGGTTAGAACAATGCCGATGGTAGTTGCGACAGAAACAAAGGCAAAGGTAGCAAAAAGTATTTTTACTACCATTTCTACCCGCTTGTTTAACTGCCGGTTTGGTCGAAACATCTCAGAGTCTGATGACTCAAAAGATGACGGAGTGGTAGTCATCAGTAAAGTATTACTTGTGAAGGATCAAGTGTGAAGGATCAAGTGTGTTCGCTTGATAGCGTTCTGTAAGGGTAGGATGCAGTGCGAAGGATAAAGGATAAAGGATGAAGGATAAAGGCTAAAGGATGAAGGCTCAATTGTGAGAAATTAAGTGTGAGGAATCAAGTGTGAGGAATGAAATAATTCTACTTATAGATGTACTGCTGATATCTATTAAGGTGACTGACAACGTTACTTAGCCACTTTGTTTTTTCCACCCTTCAGCCTTCATCTTTCATCCTTAAGTCTTTAAGACATCCTTTACTATTGTTTACTTCTCTAATAGCTGTTTCACTTTGGAGCCTTTAGGAGCATTAGCAAAGACTGAACCAACTGTACCTTCGCTAAAACGCTTTCTCACCAGCATCATAATGTCTTCTGGCATGGGAACATAGCCAACTTCGGAGATTAATTTGGAATTTGCTGCTGCCAACTGATAGTCTACAAAGGCTTTAACTTCAGGTCGAGTTGCCGCCTCTTTCTTGACGTAGATAAACTCTGGGCGAGATAGAGGTTTGTAAGTCCCATCGGCAATAGTTGCTGTGCTAGGGGCAACGCAACCACTTCCTCCATCAATCTTTACCAGTTTGAGTTTATCTTTGTTTTCTTCGTAGTAGGCGTAACCAAAGAAGCCTAGTCCACCCTTATCAGTAGATACCCCTTGCACAATCAAATTGTCATCTTCACTAGCGGTATAGTCGCCCCGAGAGCCAACTTTTTTACCAACTATGTTTTCCATAAAGTAGTCATAGGTTCCCGAGTCAGTTCCTGGACCATAAAGTCCTAGTTTGAGATTGGGGAACTTAGGATTAATTTGCTTCCAGTTCTTGACTTTGTCTTGAGCTGCTGGCTCCCAGATTTTTTTGAGTTCAGCGGTTTTTAGGCAGCTAGCAAAGTTATTTTCTTTGTTAACTACTACAGAAAGTCCATCAAAGGCGATGGGTAATTCGATATACTCAATTCCTCCCTTCTTGCAAAGTTCTATTTCTGATTCTTTGATCGGACGGGAGCCGTTGGAAATATCCGTTTCTCCAGCACAAAACTTCTTGAATCCACCACCAGTACCAGAGACACCGACAGTAACTTGGATTTCCGGATTGGCTTTCTGGAACTCTTCCGCCATTGCCTCAGAGATGGGAAATACTGTACTGGAACCATCTACCTTAACTTGAGCTGTGGGGGCTGAACCACTACCACAGGATGTAATGCCCACGGCTAAGGTGGTGATCAATGCTATTGACAATAAAGAATTCTTTTGAGACAACATGGAATTGGCTTAATTTTTTTAGGCGTCACAGCCGGAGTGTAGCGCTCTATCCTAAAGACTAGGTTAAGCATTAGGTTAAAATTTAATTAAGAAAAGGTTAAATTTATAGTTGGTGTAGTAGGTTTCACTAGCTAACTTACTCTAAGGTGGTATAGTGAGGGGTGCCTTTAAAGCTGATATTATGTGGGAGATACTGTGGTTCAAGCACCTTTGTCAACTGCTGTAGGTCTATCTGTAGATTTATCAACTACACCAGCAAGTACACTAGCAAGTACACCAGAACAATGCTTAACATCCCCAGCATCCCTGAATCAGTGGCTACAAAAGCTAACTGAGGGGATTATTGCAGGCGATCGCATTACTAGAGAGCAAGCCTTAGCCCTGACCAAACTCGAAGGGCAGGATAATATATTGCTGCTGTGCCAAGCAGCTGACAAAGTGCGCCAAGCCTGCTGTGGTAATACCGTGGATTTGTGTAGTATCGTCAATGTCAAATCTGGCGGCTGCTCAGAAAACTGTGGCTTCTGTGCCCAGTCGGCTCACCATCCTGGCGTTGATTCCCCGATTTATGGTCTTAAGTCTAAGCAAGAGATTATGGCTCAAGCTAAGGCAGCTGAAGCGGCTGGAGCCAAACGTTTTTGCCTAGTGAGTCAGGGACGTGGACCAAAGTACAGTAGTCCTAAATCGAAAGAGTTTGAACAAATTCTGGAAACGGTACGGGAGATTATTGCCGAAACCAGCATAAAGCCTTGCTGTGCTTTGGGAGAAGTGACCTCGGAACAAGCCCAAGCCCTGAAAGAAGCTGGGGTAACTCGCTACAACCACAACTTAGAAACCTCAGAGCGGTTTTTCCCAGAAATTGTCACTACTCACAGCTGGCGCGATCGCGTCGAGACGATCCAGAACTTGAAAGCCGTGGGGATTCAAGCTTGCACTGGTGGGATTATGGGCATGGGAGAAAGCTGGGAAGACCGAGTGGATTTAGCTCTATCCCTGCGGGAGTTAAAGGTGGAGTCAGTACCCCTGAACTTGCTCAATCCTCGGTCTGGAACCCCTTTGGGAGAATCTGGCAAGCTAGATACCTATGAAGCACTAAAAGCGATCGCAATTTTCCGGATGATCCTACCTGAGCAAATCCTGCGCTATGCTGGTGGGCGAGAAGCCGTGATGGGCCAATTGCAGGCACAAGGGCTAAAATCCGGAATCAATGCTATGCTGATTGGACACTACCTCACCACTCTGGGACAGCCACCAGAGCAAGACCACGCTATGCTGGACTCTTTGGGTCTAACCGGTGGTGAAGCTCCGATTCCCGGAGAATATAACTCTTAGAATAAATAGCCAGAATAAATAGATTATCGATGTAACTGTGTCTGCTCCCAATGAGATTTTGTGGGCCATAATTGGTTTGCTGCTGACAATCGGCGGCACGTTTCTAGAAGCCTTCTTTGTCTCCAATCCACCCTGGGATTGGTCAACTCAAGGTGTTCAAACTATATCCTTAGGGGTTACCTATCAGATTGGAGCAGTCCTACTAGCTGCTTGTTTAGGAGGCAGAAATGCTGGTGCTCTTTCTCAAATTGCCTATGTTGTGATCGGGTTGAACCTGCCAGTCTTTACTCAAGGTGGAGGTATTGGCTATATCAAGGAACCCAGCTTTGGATACATACTAGGCTTTATTGCCGGAGCCTGGGTGTGTGGTTTTTTAGCCTTTCGCGTACAACCACGAGTCGAAACATTGGCATTTAGCTGCCTATGTGGTTTACTAACCATCCATGCCTATGGTGTCGGCTATTTGATGATTTTCCACGGCATCAATTGGTCAGTGCTTGGGGCTGAGCCTCTCATGGAAGCCATCATGAAATATACCATTTCACCTTTACCGAGTCAGCTAGTGGTAATTTGTTCTGTCACCGTTGTGGCATTTGCTCTACGGCAGTTGATGTTTTATTGATAGTCATTGGTCAAAATAAATTTGTTAATTGCTAAGGTTTAATTAACAAAAGACTAATCACTAGATGTGTAAAACGGCTTTGACACTCCCGACTCCCGACTCCCGACTCCCGACTCCCGACTCCTAGTAAGTCCCTCACCCAATCAATAAATGCTATCATGACTAATGACTAATGAAAAAAAACCGCCTGTGTTGGTTTGCTGCTGCTATTGGTCTGATTCTGGATCAGCTGACTAAATATTGGGTGGTGCAGAATTTTGAATTGAAAGAGACTCTACCCCTGTGGCAAGGGGTGTTTCACTTTACCTATGTCACTAATACTGGTGCCGCTTTCAGTCTCTTTAGTGAAGACGGCAGCTGGTTGCGCTGGCTGTCCTTAGCTGTGAGTCTTGGTTTAATCGCCCTAGCTTGGTTTGGACCAAAGCTGATTAGGTTGGAACAGCTTGGTTATGGCTTCATATTGGGAGGAGCATTGGGTAATGGCATAGACCGTTTTTTCAACAGTTGTTTGGTAGATAACCAGACAGTAACGGGTTGCGTTGTGGATTTCCTCGATTTTCGGTTGATTAACTTCCCGGTATTTAATGTGGCCGATGTGTGTATCAACGTAGGTATTGTGTGCTTGCTTATTGCAAGTTTTAAGCATCAATCACCAAAATCTAGGGAGAGGGGGCAATAACATAGTCATAACTTACAAGCCACAAGGCACAAGGGTTATGGCCAATCTGCTTCCATAAGCCTGTTCCCTGTCTTCCCTCTGTGCCCCGTCTTTCCATTATTCGCCCTTTTCCTAACTTATTTGCCAAATCCGGATCGTGCTGGATTTGGTATTTTCGGCGTATCCCTGTATCCGAGCTCGATCCGTGCCTGCCCTATTCTCAAAAGTAACCAATAATCCTTTACTATTTATTCTCAATTAGAAAATTTTCTTGCAAGTGAGAGAAATAATTATTTAATATTGTCAATAATGGCTCGTTTTTGAGAGGGTTACCATGGCTAACTATACAGCTGCTTCACTCAAGGCCGAACTCAATGCTCGAGGTTGGCGTATGACACCACAACGGGAGACCATTCTCCACGTTTTCCAAAATTTACCGAGAGGAACCCATCTCAGTGCTGAGGAACTTCACGAATTGCTCGAGCAACGAGCAGAAGGAATCAGCTTATCTACTATTTACCGTAGCGTTAAGTTAATGTCACGGATGGGCATCCTGCGGGAATTGGAGTTGGCAGAAGGGCATAAACATTATGAACTCAATCAGCCTTTTCCCCATCATCACCATCATCTGGTGTGTATTCAGTGTAACCAGACCGTTGAATTCAAGAATGACTCAATCTTGAAACAAGGGATGAAGCAGGTGGAAAAAGAAGGCTTGCAGCTGATTGATTGCCAGCTGACCATTCATACCATTTGCCCAGAAGCCCTGCGCATGGGATGGCCTTCGGCTCTACCGAGTAATTGGCGTTGCTCTCGATCCATTGCGATGCACGAACATTAGTTTTGTGAGTGGTTGTCGTTTTGTCAATGAACTAAATGACAAGCAACATAATGTCCTCTACCTGCATCTTTAAACTCTGGTTCTGGGTCTTGCCGACAAGTATCCATTACCATAGGACAGCGAGTGTGAAACCGACAACCTTTGGGGGGATTGCTGGGGCTGGGTACATCACCTGTTAGGATAATACGTTCCCGTTGACGCTCAAGTTCAGGGTCAGGAATTGGTACGGCTGAGATTAATGCTTGGGTATAGGGATGCAAGGGGTTCTCATATAAACAGACGCGATCTGCGAGTTCTACTATTTTGCCTAGGTACATTACTGCCACCCGGTCAGAAATGTGGCGCACTATACTTAAATCGTGAGCAATAAATAGATAAGTTAAACCAAATTCTGCTTGCAACGACTGCATCAAGTTAACGACTTGGGCTTGAATGGATACATCTAAAGCAGCAATCGGTTCATCACATACTATAAAGTCAGGGTTTAAAGCTAAGGCGCGAGCAATCACAATCCGCTGACGCTGACCCCCAGAGAATTCGTGGGGATAGCGATTGATAAACTGGGGATTGAGTCCTACCACCTCTAGTAAGGACTGGACTCGTTCTTGTTTTTGTTTACCGATGGCTAACCCATGGATTTGCAGGGGTTCACCGACAATACTTCCTACGGTCATCCTGGGATTGAGAGAAGCATAGGGGTCTTGAAAAATCATTTGCATCCGGCGGCGCATCTGGCGCAGGGATTCAGCCTCTAGCTGGGTTAGGTCGATATTTTCAAAGTAAACATGACCAGCTGTCGGACGGTATAGTTGTAGGATCGCTCGTCCGGTGGTACTTTTGCCACAGCCAGATTCTCCTACTAAGCCTAAAGTTTCGCCACGGTTGATATCGAAGTTGAGTCCATCAACAGCTTTGATGGAGCCAATTTGCTTTTGCCAGATGATTCCTTGGGTGATGGGGAAGTGCATCTGTAGGTTTTCTATGTGTAAGAGACTTTTGTTTTGTGGGTTGGGCTTGGGGTTGTCTAGCTGTGGTGCTGTCATGTGATTGTTTAATGCTTAATCGCAATCATATTAGCCGTTCACATGCCATTGCTTTAATGTTTGACAACACCAACTTGTCTTGATTAAGGATTACCGGAGCCAGGGATAGGATGGGTAGACAGTAACTCGTTAACGTAGCGCCGAATTACAATCTGCTGCTGGTCAGGGCTAAGGCGTTTGGCTTGAATCAGGGAGTCGAGGCTAACCCCATTGACCAGGGCTAACAGGGCGTTGGCTTCTAACTCTGGCTCTATGTTAGGTCGAATCAGTTTGGCTGACTGTAGAGCTTTCAACTCTTGAATAATCACCTGACGGAGCTGAGCAGCACTATGTTGATGCTCAGCCATCAGGGATTCTCGTCCAATGGCATACCCCAAAAAGGCCACCCAGACCTTGAGAATATCTTGCCGTTCAGTGTCTAGTGGCAAAAACGCAGATAGCATTTCTACCAGTCGATCGACTCCCCTAGCGTGCTCTGTTGCAGCCTGCATGGTTTTTTGCAGACGCTGAGTTACTTGATTAAGGGCAAACAGAATAAGCTCCTGCTTATCTCGAAAGTGGTGAGTAACAACTCCGGTGGTGCAACCCAGCTCTTGGGCGATCGCGCGCATACTGGTGCGATCTAACCCCTCTCGGACAATAACTCGCCAGGCGGCTTCAGAAACTTCAAGGCGGCGATCCTGTTGGGACATGAGCATTAAAGGGAACTATAGCAGAAGTCAGAAGTCAGAAGTCAGAAGTCAGAAGTAAAACTATTGCGCTTACAAAGGGTGTGAGACTAATGTCGATGTCCTAACTGCCCTGGCGACTGCTATAACCAGATAACACCAGATATAAAGTGGGACATAAACAAAGTCTCAATGCCTATTGACAGCTTATCATAACAGTTGTTATATTATTAGCATAACAACTGTTATGAGGTTAAGCTAATGCACTCTGAGCTGACTTGTCCCTCCCCTCGCTCTGGTCTCAAAGGTTGGCTTGATCGCTTCACCGGACCAGGGGCAACCCAAGCTGAGTTGCTGATACAATTTGTGCCGTCGCTGGTGGCTTTGGTAGCAGCTCCAACCTACGCGCTGACCCTCCCAATACAGTGGAGCCCGTTGCAATTAGGACTGATTGCTGTTCTTGGCCTTGATTTAGTGGGGGGTCTCCTCACCAATGCCACTTCCACCGCTAAGGGTTGGTATCACCGACCGGAACAGGGTTGGCAGCAGCATTTAGGATTTGTGTCTGTTCATGTGATCCATGTCTTGTTAGTGGCGCTGCTCTTTCGTGGGGGAGATTGGGGGTTCTTGATCGGTGTGTCCAGCTACCTGTTGGGGGCATCAGTGTTGATTTTGCGGTCTCCCCTCTATCTTCAACGTCCAGTAGCCCTAGGGCTTTACGGGTTAGGGCTGTTGGGCGATCGCTATCTATTTTCCCCAATGCCTGGTTTGGAATGGTTTCTCCCTTTGTTTTTTCTAAAAATATTAGTCAGTCATTTGCTTAAGGAAACCCCTTATCGCCCTAGGGAAACGCGATAAGATTTTCTGGTACTGATTTGTGGTGTTTGACAGGAATAATTCTAGTTGTGAGGTAATTACAATGACAATAACTATTAGACATCTGGTATCTGCACTCTTGGTTTTATCTTTTGGATTGTTGGGGTCTCTAATTCCTGGTGGTTCAATTGAAACAAGGAGTTTCTCACACATTGACCCCTTGATATTGGGGGCATTTAATACCTTCTTAACTTCCCTAGAGATAGTCAGCCTTTTAATTATTTACTTTATCTTCAAAGATTTAAAGTGGGCGTTCATTGTGTCTAGCTTATGTGCTATGTCCTATTTTATCGTATACGCCCTAGACTTAGGAACACTCTTTCCAGTTTCGCCAGATCCCATGCCTCAGGCGCTATTTGTAATTGAAGTATTGGGAATGATTGTTTCTCTTCCTTTACTATTTCTTTCTGTTCGCGGAGCTATGACGAGTAACACTAGTGGCAAGGAGCAAGTAATAGAAAGCAAACCCTATTCAAAGACGTTTGTATATTTCGCTTTCTTTTTGGTTATTGTTGGTGTTGGCATTATTACCTTTGCTACGAAATCTGCTATAGGTAGCTAACAGTGCCTAACATTCGTAAGTATTCAGCTGTCAGCTATCAGCTTTGTGGCACAGCGTCGAAGCCTGTACCAGGCTACGGTAACAGCTATCGTAAGCTATCAGCTATCAGCTATCAGCTATCAGCTATCAGCTTATGGCTTAGATCACAGCGTCGAAGCCTGTGCCACCCTACTTGAGGTGTTTTTGAATAAAATCAGCTGACCACTGACCACTGACGGCTGACGGCTGAATGCTTACCAGGTATCAGCTTATGGGCATAGGGCAAGCTACACCGAACAGCTTTTGAATAACAAAAATAACCATTAGTTTAATCTGAGTTAAGGAAAGCTGACCGCTGACTGCTGACCGCTGAATGCTTAAGAATTAGAAGGAATATGTTTGCTTTTTATATCAATCCTATGTTTACATCTCAAATAAAAATTATATAGCGTTTATCATAGCTATGAGGTACATTCAAGGTTCTTACCGCTGCTCCGTTCGCGTTTGGCCGTAGGCCACGCGGGGCGCGTTCGCGCAGCGTCTGGCAAAGCCAGTAAGCGTGGCCCACGGCCTTAGCTCCCTAAAACCCTAAGGGCGAGGTACCTCATCCGATTGAGAGTGCTATATATGACAATGATATATCTAGAGCTAAACAATCAAGGTCAAGTACTTCGTTTTTCTCTTGAGAAAGGATTTTATCGATTAGGACGCGATCGCACTTGGTCAGATTTCGATATTCCTGAAACAGGCTGGACTATTGTCTCCCAACGCCATGCTTTTCTGCTTCAAGAGGGAGAGGATTATCGGATTTTTGATGGTGATGGGGCAAATCCAAGTACTAATGGACTATTTGTTAACCACACTCGCATCACTGATGGGTATCTTCTGAAACATGGCTTAGAGTTGACCATTGGACAAAATCCTCGGGATTACATTCGCCTCACTTACTTTAATCCTGCCCATAGTCAACCAAGGGTGACGCCAAATAAACGGCAGCTTTCCTTGGCAAGTGTGCAAAATTGGCCACTGCAATTGGGTCGTTCTCCTAATCCTGAACTTTCCCACTGTTGGCCATTAGATGCACCGACAGTTTCTTCCCTTCACGCTACCCTGATCAAGATTTCCGAAGGCAATTATCAGATTAATAATTATAGCAGAAATGGTACCTTTATTAATGACAAATTAATCCATAAACCAGTTTTACTTAAGGATGGGGATACGATTCGGATTGGTCCGTTTATATTACTGTTGAGGCAGGATACTTTAGAATTAGTTGACCAAGGTAATCAAATTCGGATTGATGCTGATAAATTGCTGCGCGAGGTTAATTATAAATTAGGCAAAAAACGCACTATCCTGAATCAGGTTTCTATGCCGATTGAACCAGGTCAGTTAGTGGCTTTGGTAGGAGGTAGTGGCACTGGGAAATCTACGTTACTGAAAACTCTATTAGGAATTGCACCAATTACTAAAGGTACTGTATTTATCAATGGCCAAGATTTGCGACAGCATTTTAATCAGTACCGCTCACAAATTGGCTATGTTCCCCAAGATGATATTGTGCATCGGGATTTAACTGTAAAAGAAGTATTAACCTATGCCTGTGAATTACGATTACCACCAGATACTGATGTGAAACAGGTGGTGAAGCAAACTTTGTCACAAGTCAAACTGGATTTTGTGAGAAACACGGTTGTGGGTAATCTGAGTGGGGGACAACGGAAACGAGTCAGTATTGCTGTGGAATTATTGGCTGATCCGAAACTGTTCTTTCTGGATGAACCTACTTCTGGTCTAGATCCAGGACTGGATAAGGAAATGATGCAGCTATTGCGAGAATTAGCGAATCAGGGACGAACTGTGGTGCTGGTGACTCATGCTACTGCGAATATTGACGTATGCGATCGCATTGCCTTTATGGGTCGGGGTGGACGGTTGTGTTACTTTGGTCCTCCCACAGAAGCGATGGACTTTTTTAAGATGCCATCTCCAGACTTAAGATACTTCCCTGATATTTACCTGAAGCTAGAGCAAGGGGAAACACCGGAGGAACTTGAGCAGAATAGTGAACACTGGCATCAGCGGTTTCTCAGCTCACCTGGTTACAAGACCTACATTTCAGCACACCTCAGTCCTGGTCAAAGGTTGCTATCGACCTCAATCCCTAGCAAAAGTGCTGGTATTCCTGTTTTCAAGCAACTCAAGCAACTGCTGTTGCTCAGTCAGCGCTATCTACAACTAGTAGTGCGGGATATGCGAAGTCTTGCCCTAGCCTTACTAACTGCTCCGATTGGGATTAGTTTGATTATTCTGACGTTGTCAGGGAAAGACCCCTTAGCTCAACTGAAGTCTCCAGAGATAACCCAAGCACCTCTAGCGCTACGAGTATTGTTTATTTTTACCTGTGCTGCCCTGTGGGTTGGACTATCTAGTTCACTGCAAGAAATTGTGAAAGAGTCCAGTATTTATGCGAGAGAGCGACTGGTTAATTTAGGGTTATTTCCCTATCTCGGTTCCAAAGTACTGATTCGGTCTGGCTTAGCTATTTTACAAACTATCTTGATTGTTACTATTGTGCTCTATGGGTTTAAGCCACCTACCTCTGAACTACTGGATTGGAAAATTGGCTTGGGAATCACTACTTTTTTAACCATTATCGCTGCTACCAGTTTAGGTCTGATGGTATCGACATTGGTTAAAAATGAAAGTGAAGCCAATAATACTATACCATTGATTTTGCTACCCCAGATTATTTTTTCTGGAGTTATTTTTAAACTAAAAGGATTAGCCAGTACACTATCTTGGCTGATGGTAAGTCGTTGGTCAATGGGAGCTTACGGTGCCCTGGTAAATGTGAATAGCATGGTACCAGAACAGTCTTCCAGGTTTGGATTGAAGCTTCCTCCTCCTCCCTTTGAAGCAACACCCGTTTATGATGCCACCTGGCAAAATTTGATTCTTAACTGGCTACTACTGTGCTTACACACCGGGGTTTATTTAATAATCGCCTTTAAATTACAGAAGCGGAAGGATATTTTATAGGAAATATGTAGGGTGGGCAGTGCTTACTTTGATCATTGTCAGGTTTTAAATTAGTCTGAGGCACTGCCCACCAGAGAATTAATTTTATAGTTAATTTACTGTCGGTGGGCAGAGAAATATAGAGTAGATGTAGGGTGGGCAGTGCTTACTTTTAGGATAGTCAGGTTTTAAATTAGTCGGATGCACTGCCCACCCTACTATTAATCTGTCGGTGGGCAGTGCTTACTTTTAGGATAGTCAGGTTTTAAATTAGTCGGATGCACTGCCCACCCTACTATTAATCTGTCGGTGGGCAGTGCTTACTTTTAGGATTATCAGCTTTTCAATTGGTTTTATGCACTGCCCACCCTACTATTAATCTGTCGGTGGGCAGTGCTTACTTTTAGGATTATCAGCTTTTCAATTGGTTTTATGCACTGCCCACCCTACTATTAATCTCTGATATTAACACAAAAAATCATCGGATATCTTTTCTTTCTAACCTCTCCACAATCTCCATATTTCGTAATAAAAAAAATTACTAAACCCCTTGACAATAAATTAATTTATAAATATATTAATAATATAAGCAGTTTCAAGGAGTCATTACTGATGACTAAAAACTTTCCACCTAACTCTGATGACAATATCACCCCTGAAAACGAAGGTCGTAAACGGAAGAAAGCCAAGCTCGTTTTGATCGGTTCTCCTGAAAAGGTTCGCAAAACAATTAATGCCATTTATTCCCTTAAGTATGCTTACCCAGACGAGTGGAGCACTCCCGAGCCTACTGGAAAACCGGGTGAGGTTATGACCTTTTTGATTCGATATTTTTACGTAGACTAGGATAGTAAATTGCCAGGGCAAAGCCCTGGCGACTATGAATGGTGAACGTTTTTTGTGGAGGGATATAAATCAGGATGAAGGATGAGTTAGAATGTGGTTGCTTTCGAGCAGTTGCTGACTAATTCGATAAGAATGTATTAGTTCATCAGTAGCGATGCAGCGCGGTCTTGGGGAGGCAGCGCGGTCTTGGGGGTTTCCCCCATGAGCGACTGCCGTGGTCCCCCCCATGAGCGACTGCATCAAGACAGTGATTTAGAGTTGAGTTGAGCTCAGCTTTACAAAAGAATTCGGTCAAGACTTGGGGTTAACCAGAGCTTGACCGATTTTTTTTTGTTATAGTTAGAGGAATTATTAATTGGGTGAGTTCGTAGGGTGCGTTAGGGACGGGCTTGCACTCATTTTATCGGTCGTCAATGTTGGGAAAGTCCGTCCCGTAACGCACCACCGGGTCAAACAGTAAAAATGAGATGCACCCGAGCAGCAACGCCTCTTAAGTTGTCTCATCTCAGCCGTCCCAATTTGCCCACCCATTAGCAGGATATCCCTTTCAAATGGGGAGAGATGGAATTAGCGACAAAGTTCAGCCAAGGCAGATGTATCGGAGCCAAATTATGTAACGCTTTGTGGATTTTTTTAACCTTCTATGTACTTTTATAAATAGTTACAAACTGGCTCGATTTCTTGTAACAGATAACTATAATTACTATGATACCAGTTGGTTAAAGTTTGGGGTGCCATGTCGCGCTCCTAGAAGACGGTGGGATCGAGTGCATCTCATTTTTGCCGTTTGGGTGGTGCGTTACGGGACGGATTGTCCTAACACTGGCTACCAAGAAAATAAGGGCTCCCCCGTCCCTAACGCACCCTACGAACATTTACAAAAGTGAGATGCACCCATGTGATCGACTGGTATTGTTTTCTTCAAGGGTACAAGGTAAATAGAACTAGCTATGCGGACTCATACCTATAAACCGAAATATTCTAACTCTACCTCTAGGACAATAGCTCAAAAAAAGAAAGACTCCAGAGTGATTGGTTCTAGAAGAAGATTGGATGCAGGTGCGGCTCGTTCCAGCTAGGAGCCTCTAGAAACTAGAGGGGTATGAGCTGGGGGAATCGCGAGGGTTAGTAAACCGCTAGAGAAAATGTTGCAGAGTATACCAAAAACTTTTATTATTTGTTAGAATTAAATTAGGGTAACACCGACAGAGATTATTATGTAACTTAAATTAAAACCGAAAACCAAGGGTTTAATAGTTGCACTGTCTATCCCGGTGGAACCAAATTTGTTGACATTTTTATGGCGCTCGCGGGATATTCCGTAAGAGCTTTGGGAGATACCCCCTGGATGTGAAAGCATCTTGCATTGGCGAGCCAGAATTTGCTTTTGGTAGATTTTGGTAGCTAAAAAGTATCGGATACACCCTCAAAATTTCTAACTATCTTTTGGATGTGGGTGAAAACCCCACCCCTGAGGAGACAGGTGACTCCCTACCTGGCCACACCGGGTGCATCTCATATTTGTAAAAAAGATCTCAAGTGTGGGGCCCGGGCGCGGGGAGTGTGGGGCCCGGGCGCGAGGAGTGTGGGAATTTTATGCCGAATTTTTGCCTAATTGCAAAACTGAGATGCACCAGGCAAGCAATGCTTCTCCTTCATACTTTTATTGTTCATCAGGATTAAGCTGATGTTGAAAATAACAAAATATATTTTTACCCTCGTTGTTGTAGTTTTGTTTACTGCATTCTACGCAGTCGGGAATGCTCAGGTTGACACACTTGAATGGGGATTTATACCTCCTGGGACAGCAGAAACTTGTAAAGCTATTTCTAGAATTGGTACGATTGAACCATTTTCGGGAACGTATCAACAGTGTGGTGATCGATGTGCTGCAATTGTGAACTGCGGAGCTTGGAATTTGGATTCGGTAAATCAAAAATGCCGTGTATACACGTCAGAATGTTCTGAACCAGACCCCTCCGGTGGATGGGGATTTATACCTCCTGGGACCGCAGAAACTTGTAAAGCTATTTCTAGAATTCGTACGATTGAACCATTTTCGGGAACCTATGAACAGTGTGGTGATCGATGTGCTGCAATTGTGAACTGCGGAGCTTGGAATTTGGATTCGGTAAATCAAAAATGCCGTGTATACACGTCAAAATGTTCTGAACCAGACTCCATTACTGAAGATTTCACCGGTGGGACCTTTGATTCAGCAAATTTCGAGATCGGAGGTGGAACCGGGAATGCCACTGATGCTGGTTGGGCAAGTGTGACTAATCGCGGAACCCTTCGTACTGTAGCATCTAATCTCAAACCGAGTATTGACAATCCACTCACAATTGAGGCAGACATTACTTTCACTCCGGCTAACGAAATTGCTTTTCTTCAAGTTCGTGGTGACGGACTTCCTTCTGGTTCCTTTGACGAACCAAGTAACGGAATATACCTGCGATTGCATAACTTCCAAAATGGCCATACTGGAGTCTCATTCGGTGGCCCCTTCATGGAGTTTTTCCGTAAAGATCCACCGGGAGGAGATAGTTTTTGGGACGACCCAGTCCACCTGCTTCTCACCGATGACGGCTCTACAATTTCAGTAACTTTGACAAACACAGTCACCAATGTTGTTAACGCCTTCAGTATCAATGATATGCGTAGCTCTGGGGGTTATGTTGCCTTCTCCACATCGGCCAATGGTGCCCGTTGGGACAACATCTCTATCACCCACAATAACCTGACTGGCAAGTAGACTCGGTTACCGAACTTCTGACAATTTTGGTGCGAGCAGGTTTTCTGTAGTGCGATCGCATAATATACTATATGTAGTGCGATCGCTCTGATATTGTAGGGTGGGCAAATCGACAGGATAACTGATGAAATTGCCAAACTTTCATTATTTGCCCACCCTACCCTACGGCATGCGATCGCCTCTGTTGTTTGTTGGGTAAAAGTGCGATCGCTCTTGTGGGGTGGGCAAATCGACAGGATAACTGATGAAATTGCCAAACTTTCATTATTTGCCCACCCTACCCTACGGCATGCGATCGCCTCTGTTGTTTGTTGGGTAAAAGTGCGATCGCTCTTGTGGGGTGGGCAAATCGACAGGATAACTGATGAAATTGCCAAACTTTCATTATTTGCCCACCCTACCCCTGATAGCTTACCCTTAGCCTTCTCGCAGCTTCTCAATTTCCTCTACAGGTAAGCCAGTAGTCTGACTAATTGTTTCATTATCTAACAAAGGCAAAAGCTGCTGTGCTATTTCTTGCTTAGCTTGTTTCTCAGCAAAAATCACTAGCCCTTGTTGGTCATGAATAAACATCTCTCTTTTTCCTAATTCCTCCAAATCCTTCCTGCTTAAATTCGCCTCAGAAGCAATCCCAAATGCCTGTTGAAACTCCGGTATTTCCGCCATTTGCGGTGGCACCGTCTCTAAGGAAGGCGCATTTTTTAAAAAATACATCCACAACTCATCGAGTTGCTCTAAATCCTCCAAGTGCTTCTCAAACTTCGGTAGTTCCACAAACACTAACTCTAAGTGATTTTCGATGTAGTTGATGTTGGTAGTCTCTTCTCGTAACTTGAAATTAGAAATTACCTGATTATGCTCAGGAAACATGACAAAATCCGTAATCGTCAGAGCAATCACTGGCTTGAGATAACGATAGCCTTCTCCTTTACCTAACTGTAGAGAGTAAGCTTTAGTAGCATTGTATAAAACTCGTCTAGCAAAGGATTCTACCTGCAAAACCTGCATTTCAATAATCACCAAAGAACCATTACTCAGTTTGGCCTTCACATCGAGGAAAGAGTCTTTGAGGATTGGAAGAGGAGAAGACTGATAAGGGTCAATAATTTCCAAATCTTGGATCAGAGGTTGATTGTGGTAGACAAGAGCATTGAGAAAGCTAATCAGAATCGGTTTACTTTCCTGGGAGGCAAAGATTTTTTTGAAGGCAAAGTCGGTTTTAGGGCTGATAAATGTCATTACTTAGCTCTCCACTAAAAGTGGTATACTCTAAGTATATAGCAATCCTATCTGATTCATGAAAGAAATGGGCTGCTTTAAGTGCGATCGCTCTTGTAGTAGGGTGGGCAAAGGGACATGATTCGTGATCAAATGGCCTTTCTTTAATTATTTGCCCACCCTACCCCACATTCATTATTTGCCCACCCTACTCCCTGCTGATTTTGATAAAATAGAAAAAACCGGAAATCATCTTGAAAGTATGCTCAAAACCTCAGCCTTTCAGCAAGCGATTGAAACCGTTGAAAAATTGTCCTTAGAAGAGCAAGAGATATTACTCGATACTCTTCTCAAAAGATTCCATCTACAACGGAGAGAAATACTATTGCAAGAAATCAAAGAAATTCGCCAAGAATTAGCGGAAGGTAAAGTAAAATTTGGCTCAGTTGATCAATTCTTAGAAGAACTCGATCAACCATGAAAATTGCTTGGACACCCCAATCACTAAGAGGTTTAAAGCGAATACTTCGTAAAAGACCAGATTTTAGACCACTAATTGAGAAAACCGTGCGTCAGTTAGCAGAAGATCCATTTCATCCTAGCTTACACACCCACAAACTTAAAGGCGATTTATCCAATATCTGGTCATGTTCAATTGACTACAGCTACCGTATTTTATTTGAATTTATCGAAAATCCTGAAGATTCTGAAGAAGCTATTTTGTTGCTTAATTTAGGTTCTCATGATGAAGTATATTAGCTGACGGCGAGCTTGTAGAGTAGTGCCTACGCTCTTGTCGGGTGGGCAAATGGACATGATAAGTGATCAAATGGTGTTTCAAAGATTATTTGCCCACCCTACCCCTCGAAGCGCAAGACGAGCCATGAAATATTTGTTGGATAGGGATCATTTAAGCATTATTCAGCTAACTTAATTATGCAATCACCTAGCATTACTAACTCCTTAGACGCTTTTCTCCAACAACCCAACATAGAAGCTTCTCCTGCTTGGGAATTCATCCATGGACACCCGAAGCAAAAACCGATGCCAACATTGTTTCATTCCCGCCTCCAGCGTAACCTTGTAAACGCCATCAACAATCAAACCCATGCTTGCGTTGCGATTCAAGAACTCCGGTGCATCATTCCTCCCTTATCCCCTGTACCAGATATTGTGGTTGTTAAACGCGATCGCATCCGGGATCAAGATCGCCCCCTGCAAGGTTCACCAGACTGGTTAATTGAAATTCGCTCCCCTGACCAAAGCACATTAGACCTACAGAACAAAATTCTGCACTGCTTAAGCAACGGGACTAAGCTGGCTTGGCTAATCGATATTCAGCGACAGCAAATCTGGGTTTGGGAAAACCAGGAACTACCACTGGTGTTTGCCGGAACTGATATACTCCCCACCCTTGACACTATCTCAGACTTTACAGTGGAAGCAGTAATTGCCATGACCCGACAGCGATAACTGAGGGGGATTATTCGCTCTTGTAGTGCGATCGCTGATCTTGTCGGGTGGGCAAATGGACATGATAAGTGATCAAATGGTGTTTCAAAGATTATTTGCCCACCCTACGCCTGACTGCTGACCACTCTTGTAGTGCGATCGCTGATCTTGTCGGGTGGGCAAATGGACATGATAACGGATCAAATGGTGTTTCAAAGATTATTTGCCCACCCTACGCCTGACTGCTGACCGCTGAATGCTTACCCCACCCTAGTGCGATCGCAATTCTCGCTCCGTTAACCATGTATTAACCCAAACCCGATCCTCTTCCGACAATTGCGGTAGTGGTTCTTGATTATAATCTATGAGTAAATCATAACTGGCTTGATCGTAGATATTATTCAATAATAACTGTAAATCTACTAATGGTTCTGTATCTCCAGACTTCAGCGGTAACGGAAATGAGGGGATAGGAGCTGGTAAATTAAATCCATACAAATCAGCTTGAGGACGACGGTCTCCTCGACTGACTAAAATTCGATAATGGGTTTCAATATTGCTGTGATAAACTGGCATTGGTTGTCCCTTACGCAGTAAATCAATTTCTACTAAATGAGTGAAACTGCCTAAGACTTTATTTCGTTTACTTTCATATTGCTTGCGTCCTTCTCCAGAACGTTTATTAATGGGAGAGAGTATTTCAATAGCTGTTACTACTTCCTTGGTAGCTACCTCTCGCACTTCTAAATAACCTTGTTTAATAGTTTCAGGTACAGGAACTTGTACCGTTTGGGGTTGAGTTGGAGCTTGTGCAACTGCAACATTAGTTATTAGTTGTTTAGTTGTCACCTGTGAACCTTTGACAGTTAAATCCGGAATGCCAACGAGCAATGATTGTTCACCAATAGTTTCATACATGCGCACTTCAACACCAACTCTGTATTTTGGACGCAGTTGAGGAGAAAGGAATTTAGCCAGCTCGCCAATAAGTAACAAATGTATTCCTGGCCAAACTTCTGGATGTTCTAGGTAAGGGTTCATCCCTGGAAAAGGGGAAGGCATAAAATTTCCTCCTCGGTGGTTAGAGGGTTGAACTTAGAGCATTCAGCATTCAGCTTTTAGAACTTAGCTGACAGCTGATAGCTAACGGCTGATGGCTAAAAGTCTATGACTTATTACTTATTCTAAAGCGCACCATTCAACACTTGCTGTGCCGAAAGCTGCAACCCCGGAAAAATAGTTGATTCAATCAACTCATCCCCCACAAAAACCGTTTCCTCATAAAGATCATCCACCAACTGCAACACCACAACCTGCTTTTTGAGGGGATCGACAATCCAATATTCGCGAATCCCCAGCAAGTTATACTCCACTCGTTTACTGCGATAATCCGTCGTCCGAGTCGAATCGCTAACCACTTCAACCACCAAAAAAGGTGGCGATTCGTTGAGACGAATGATCGCCTCTCGATCCAGCATTCCCTCCCATTGCTCCAGTGTTGCCACCGTCACATCTGGAATCCGCGCTGTATCCCAACGTCCCCCACGGGGCGACTCGATTGCAATAAACCCTTGCTTAGAAACCCAGGCTAACCCCTGAACCTGAATTTCAGCCCGATATTGATCGTTGAGAAACTCAGTAATTGCACCATGTTTTCCTTTGGGTTGAGACATGGCAATCAGTTCCCCATTCACCAGTTCATAACGCCGATCAGTGCCATCGTTGTAGCTTAAGTAGTCTTCGAGGCTAAGCAGTGCAGTAGTGGCAGTCATCGGAGTTTTCCTAAGAAGCCATTTTTTTGATAATTCTAGTGTAAGCATTCAGCCGTCAGCCGTCAGCCGTGAGCTAAAAGCTCACGCTACTTGAGGTGCCTTGTGGCACAGGCTTTGGCCTTGGCCTTTCGGCCACGCTACGCGAATGGCCACGCTGTGCGAACGACCCTGGGAGGTAACTCAGCATTATTCCAATGCTTACTTGTTTTATTCCAAAGCTATTCCCGTAGCGTAGCCGTAGGCCTTTAGCTGAGAGCTCTCAGCTCTCAGCTCTCAGCTCTCAGCTAATGCGGTACAGATGGTGCTTTTGAATAAAACAAATAAGCATTGGTTTAATCTCTGTTACATCAGCTGACGGTTCCATAGCGTGAGCTTTTAGCTGAAGGCTGACCGCTGACCGCTGACCGCTGACCGCTGACCGCTGACCGCTGACCGCTGACCGCTGACCGCTGACCGCTGACCGCTGACCGCTGACCGCTGACCGCTGACCGCTGACCGCTGACCGCTGACCGCTTACAAAAAATCTATCTTCTAATTCAAAGGGTCTTGTGCTGGTAATCCTACAGCACGGGGAAACTTAGCTACTGTTGGTGATAATACTTTCAAAAACAAACAATGACGAACACTATCACTCAAAGGCGTAGTAAATTTTTCAACTGATTCAATTCTTCCACCTAACTTTTTTACCGCTGGCTGTAAAGCTTCGGTTTCTTCATCTGTCCAATGACCACGATAGAGAATCGCCAAACCTCCCTGTTTCAGAAGTGGTAGAGCATATTCAGCACAAACAGAAGGGGCACTAACAGCACGAACTAGAGCAATATCGTAGGAGTGTCGATGCTGCTGCTTCTGTCCAATAGCTTCTGCTCTGCCAACTAAGGTTGTAACATTATTGATTTCCAACTGGGGGATTAAGGTTTGAAGAAAAGTAATTTTTTTGCGAGTGGAATCGAGTAAAGTAATAGCAGTATTAGGAAATGCGATCGCAACTGGTAATCCCGGAAATCCCGCCCCCGTTCCAATATCAATAATTCTCTGTCCTGGAGTTATAGACTGCCATATTGGAGCCAATCCTACCAAAGAATCCCACAGGTGCTTTTCCCAAAACTCCTCGGGAGCCGTAATCCGAGTTAAATTCAACTGGCGATTGCCTGACAAAATCCCTTCATATAGTTTCTGAAACAACTGTTGTTGTTCTGGAGCTGGCTGCCAATTTAGAGTTTCTTGCCAAACCTCTGTCATCTGTGGCAGCAATAAAACATTTTGGTCATTTGTCATTTTTTACTTTTAAAACTACTCAACACGTAAGCTTTCAGCTTTCAGTTATCAGCTTTCAGCTTTCAGCTTTCAGTTATCAGCTTATGGGTTAAGTCACAGCGTCGAAGCCTGTGCCACGCTACTTGAGGTGCTTTTGAATAAGCGATGCAGAGGTGCGACCCGTGGCGAATTTAATTCGACGACTGTAAACGCACCATTACGGTCTTGGGAGTTTCCCCCATGAGCGACTGCATCAAGACAACAGGTAAACATTCGTTTAATCTGAGTTACGTCTACTGACCGCTGACCGCTGACCGCTGACCGCTGACCGCTGACCGCTGACCGCTGACCGCTGACCGCTGACCGCTGACCGCTGATAGCTGTTGGCAACACTCATAACTCAGCACTAGCTAAATCAACAGCTTTTAATTCCCCTTGCTTAAGAGTCCAGCAGCGGTCAGCAATAGGCAGTAAATCCCTAGCATCGTGAGTCACCACTAGCAGTGTCCAGTGGGTTTTGAGTTTTGCCAGCAGATTAACTAACTGTCTTCGCATAGACCAGTCTAATCCAGCTGTTGGTTCATCCAACATCAGTATATGGGGTTGACGAATCAGTTGTACTGCCAGAGCAAGGCGTCGCTGCTGACCACCACTCATAGCATGGGGTGAAGTATGCAGGGGGAAATCAGCCAGTCCCACTTCCCCCAAAGCATCATAAACCCTCTGTGACCCCAACTCTGGATGTCCCATCCGCAATTCTTCCAGGATAGTCTTACCACAGAAATGCCGTTCTGGAAACTGAAACACTAATCCTGCCAGTTGGGGTAGGTGGTCGTTGGTGAGTTCAGTTTCTCCCCAAAAGATTTTTCCTGCCGTCGGCTGGGCTAATCCTGCCAAAATTTCCAATAATGTGCTTTTACCAGAACCACTAACACCAATCACTAGTCCTAATTCTTGTGGTGCTAGCTCTAGATTCAGACCCTTCAAGATCGGGGTGGAGCTAGCTGGTGGATGATAGGTTAAGTCTCTAAGATATAGCATTCCGTTCTGCCCACTCTTTCCCTTCTCCCAAAATTTTGGAGGTTTCAAAATTTCATAAACATTACTATCCTAACCACTCAGCTATCAGCTATCAGCTATCAGCTATCAGCTATCAGCTATCAGCTATCAGCTATCAGCTATCAGCTATCAGCTATCAGCTATCAGCTATTAGCTATCAGCTATTAGCCTTTGGCCTTTGGGGCACGCTACGGGAATGGCCACGCTACGGGAATGGCTGACGGCTGACTGCTGACTGCTGTTCGCGTAGCGTGCGCGTAGCGCATATGCTTACTTAGGGAGTAGCCAAAAAATAAAATACCAGATTTTAGCTTGTAGGGTGGGCAAAAACATTTTGGTTCAAATGAGTCTTATAGATAAGATAACTTTGCCCACCCTACTTTAATTGGTATTTTTTTTACATGCAAGTCCCTTACTATCTTATGCCCCAACTTCCGGTACCATGGAACCTGGCATCAAGTGCAACGTCAGTACTGAGGTTAGTAGCATATATTTTTAATATTGCCAGAATGACGATGAACCAACGGTTTCGAGCACCAAAACAGATAGTTAAAGCCTGCGTCAGCACAGCAGTTGTATTAATCGGTTTATGGGGAATGCCCACCTTGGCAGCTGATCCCTTTCGCGACAGTAATCCTCGGGACATTGATAACACTGTTCAAGATGCTTTTGACTTCTTCTTCAAGGAGGGAAACTATAAAGAGGCCGAAGCTTATCTAAAAAAATCGGAATCTAGGCAGTCTAAAGAACCCATGACCTATGCTATGCTATCATCTCTAGCTTACTTAGATCAAGATTGGGAAACCTTCAAGAGCTACGGAACTAAAACTCTTAATAAGGCTAAGGAAATGATTGCCTCTGATCCCTTGCGAGGTAATCTTTACACAGCAGTAGGTTATTTTTTGGAAGGGGCTTACGATTTTGAAAAAGAAGGTCCCATCAGCGCCTTGACTAAATTGCAGAAAGTTTTTGAATATCTGGATGAAGCCAAAGAAATTGATCCTAATGATCCAGAGCTAAACTTGATTACAGGCTATATGGATTTAATGTTAGCAGTTAATTTACCATTTTCTGACCCATCTCAAGCCATTGACAAGTTAGAAACCTATGCTTTTCCTTCTTATTTAGCCTATCGAGGCATTGCTGTAGGATATCGAGATTTAAAGCAATATTCTAAGGCAATAGACTATGTAGACCGGTCAATGGAAACAACACCAAGCAACCCAGATGTACTTTACCTTAAAGCACAAATTTTGCGAAAACTGGGGCAGGAAGAAAAAAGTTTATATTTTTTTAACAAAGCTTTAGAAAAACAGAATCAACTCCCAAAACGTCACGCTGCCCAAATTACTTACGAGCAGTGCAAACTTGAAAATAAACTCACAGATGGGAATAGGAATTGCTCGAAGGAACGGAATCGGATCCGGAAGCGGGGAACAGACGTGGCTCACAAGGATGACTAAGTTTACTGTTGAAGGTTTAAGGTTTAGAGGTTGAAGGTTGAAGGTTGAAGGTTGAAGGTTGACTAAGTTGAAGGTTGAAGGTTGAAGGTTGAAGGTTGAAGGTTGAACGCGATGGACGAAGTCCCGCTTTCAGCGAACCCGTGGCCTATTGGCCAAGGTTGTTCGCCTTTAGGGTTCGGTATAGGGTAGGTTGAAGGTTAACTAAGTTGAAGGTTGAACGCGATGGACGAAGTCCCGCTTTCAGCGAACCCGTGGCCTATTGGCCAAGGTTAAAAGTAAACTGTAAATAGTTAACTGCATTTTTTTCAAAAAAACAGTAGGGGCATTCGTTGTGGGTGCTCCTATGGCAATCCTATAGGATTAGTGAACAGTGACAGGTCTTACTCAGAACTCAGCAGTATATTTAAGGGAAGTCTTGTTCACGAGTGAATCTTGATCAGGTATAATCCCTGTGTTAAAGAATTCGGGATTGTCCTTGACTTATGGTTCGCCTCAAGATAATTAACAAGTTCGATAGCAGTTTTGTCCTAGCTCCAGAAGCCCGAGACCAGTTATTTGCTTTACTAACCGGGGAAAACTTCTTGGCTCAAGTAGCTGAAGCGGCTCAAGCTGAAAGGGTTGAGTTTACTGAATTACTGTTTAAACCAGTTCCCTACACCACTTCAACCCCTAAGGGAATGCCAGCGGAATATGAGCAGTATCAAGAATCTGATGATTATATCATCATTAATGTACCTCCTAACTTCATGTTCAAAGCCAAAATCTTTAATCCCAGTCGCCTGTGTGGGATTTATCGCAAATTTCAATAAAATTTAGTTTTTAATCTTATTTTTTAATCCCATCCCATGCTCACCTCTGATAATCAAATTCCATCTCTGAAGGATTTAGAATTTATTCCCTATCTGGATGAAACGGGAAATATACCAGAATTTTTACAAAAAAAGATTGGTGTATACGCAATTTTTGACCAAGATAAAACGCTGAAATTTGTGAATTATTCCCGAGATGTATATATCAGCATCAAACAACATTTAGTTCGTCAGCATCACTCCTGCTATTGGCTAAAAGTAGAAACGATTGAAAAACCTGACCGGAGTCGATTAGAAACGATTCGTAAGGCATGGATTGAAGATAATGGTGTGATCCCGGTGGGAAATGGAGAGCAGGAAAATCTGTGGATCCAGCCCATTGATGCTAAAGTGACAATGACTGAAGCAGAGCAATTAGACTATGAGCAAAGTGAGGAATTAGCAAAAATTAAGATTCTCAAGAAAATTGCTCGGAGAGTTGAAGCTAAAATTAAAGATGAGCTAGAATCCCGAGGGGTAAAGACTGAAATTCGCTTCAATCCTAAGCTTAAAGAAAAGGGTTTACTTGACATAAAATGACTATCTCAACGGCTCATCCAGCTCTGCTAGTTCTCGCTGATGGCACAACTTACCAAGGCTGGTCTTTCGGAGCGACTGGTACAACCATTGGTGAAGTAGTGTTTAACACTGCCATGACGGGTTATCAAGAGGTGGTGACAGACCCCAGCTACTGCGGTCAAATTGTGACCTTCACCTATCCAGAATTAGGCAATACTGGTGTTAACCCCTCCGATCAAGAATCTGCTCATCCTCAAATCCGAGGGGCAATTGCCCGTAACATCTGCTACCGGCCCAGTAACTGGCGCTCTACCCAGTCCTTGCCCGATTATCTTGCGGAACACAACATCCCAGGAATTTACGGCATAGATACAAGGGCATTAACCCGCAAAATACGCTCCATTGGTGCGATAAACGGTGCCATTTCCACAGAAATCCTTGACTCCGCTGAATTATTGTCCGAAGTGCAAGGGGCTCCGAGTATGGCAGGATTAAATCTAGTTAAAGAAGTGAGCACTCACAAGGTTTACCAATGGTCTGATCCTACGGAAGCCAATTGGGAGTTCGGTCCTGGGGTTGATGGAGTGGAAAAGGACAAGCCTTTGACAGTTGTTGCGATCGATTTTGGGATTAAACGTAATATTCTCAAGCGTCTAGCGAGCTACAATTGTCGGGTAATTGTCGTCCCTGCTAATACACCGCCAGAAGAAATTGCTAAGTATAATCCCGATGGGATATTTCTGTCCAATGGACCAGGGGATCCGGCGGTAGTACTCGAAGGCATCTCAACCACCAAAGCCTTATTGGAGCGTCAGCAACCTATTTTTGGCATCTGCATGGGACATCAGATTCTTGGTCTTGCCCTAGGAGCCCAGACCTTTAAACTTAAATTTGGTCACCGAGGTTTGAATCACCCAGCCGGTTTGCAGCAAATGGTGGAAATTACTAGCCAAAACCATGGTTTTGCTATTGATCCCGATACCTTAGGCACGGAGGTGGAAGTTACTCACCTAAATCTCAATGACCGCACTGTGGCAGGGTTGCGTCACAAATCCTTACCGTTCTTCTCAGTACAGTATCACCCAGAGGCTAGTCCTGGTCCTCACGATGCTGACTATTTATTTCAGCAGTTTGTCGAGCTGATGCGTTCGCGTAGCGGCGACCCAGGAGCATAGCGCCCAATAGTCAATGCCAAACCCCAACTGTAGGGTGAGCGGGTGTGGGGCTATAGAATAACCCCTGCATTGCCAGCAAACCAAGAAATCTGCTTCAGTTATAATTAATCGGTTACAATTGCGGCTGGCTTAATTTTACCCTACCGCTACACCCGGTTACCCTACCCCCATTACTCTGATACTGTTGTATAATCTAATATTGACGTTGTTTTAGCCCCTTGAGGTGCTAACCAACAAAAAAAGGTATGGTGATAGGGCGCGTGTATCAACGGTAGCCAAGTCATCAATCTACTGTCACAGTAGTCAACTTGACAGTAGAAGTATTAAATTATTGATATTTATCAGCTATATCTAGGAGGGTGTTATTCCTGAACAACTAACCCTTACAGTCAGTTTAAGGGGCACTCGCCAAGTCGAGTCAAATTATCAAATTTTCCGCCTTACTGGATTGCTAGATGCCTTTTCGGAATCTACTCTCCGTAACGTTATTGGCAAATGTATTGATGAAGGTCCAGCGCATATTATTCTGGACTTATCTAAAATTGATTTTGTCGATAGCTCTGGTTTGGGTGCTTTGGTGCAGCTAGTAAAGAAAGCTCAAACTGCTAAAGGAAGTCTACAAGTCGTGACCAATCCCCGGGTGACTCAAACTGTGAAACTAGTGCGCCTAGAAAAATTTCTCTCCCTGCAAGATTCTCTGGCGGTAGCTGAGGAGAACGTCAAGGGTAAATGACAAAATCGTTGGTGATGGCGGGGACAAAACCCGCCATCACTTTCTCAGCAGTGGGGAATCGGTGAGAGTTGAGTGTGATTAACTTGCCTTTTAGTCAATGTATTGAATACTCGAAGCAGAAATTGTGGAAGGATGTCAAATTTGCTCTAATAAACAAAAGACCGTGATACCCCAAAGATGGCTCAAACAGATGCACAATTAGACCCCTTGGAAGAGGATAGCCATGGCGGTGGAACTGACTCTATAGTATTGTGGACAGAGTTTCGATTTAGGCAATTCATGGCGAAAGTTGATCAAATTGCCAAAATTCAACAGATTTCCCCAGCATCCTTGGCATATATAGGAGATGCTGTTTATGAACTTTACATCCGAACCCACTATCTGCTACCACCGAGGCGAATCTGTGACTATCATAACCAGGTAGTGGCTCATGTGAGAGCAGAAAGCCAAGCTAAGATTTTGCGATCGCTTGAACCTTACCTAACTGCTTCTGAAAAAGACGTTTTACGGCGCGGACGGAATGCTGCCACAAAGACCCCCCGGCGTCTCAATCGAGAAATCTATCAACAAGCTAGTAGCTTAGAAACCTTACTGGGATACCTCTACCTTACTGATACTCAACGGTTGACCCAGTTATTGGCTCATCTAAAACTCGACAGCCCATAAACCCTTATTCTATTATGGCTAATCAAAACCCCTCCTCTGATTCCTCCTCTGATGCTTCTGGCCAGATCAAGTTAGGGAAGTCCTCTGATCGGCAAGGTGAGAATAAAAAATTATCTCCTTCGACCCCAGGCAATTCTCAAAAGAACGGGAAACCCCCTCGAAAGAACTACCACTCTAGAAAGCCACGGGCAAAACATTCCCATCACTCCGAGGAAACTCAGCCGAAGCAGCATGGGTACCCTAAGTCAAAACTTGTAAGTAGCACAGAAGAAGAGAGTGACTTAATCTACGGGCGTCATTCAGTTATAGCAGCTCTCCAAAACCAGCACCAGCTAAACCGAGTTTGGATTATTTCCCAGCTGCGTTACGATCCTCGCTTTCACTCCTTACTGGTTCAAGCCAAGGCCAACGGTACAGTAATTGATGAAGTAGCACCAAAACGCCTGAGCCAAATTACTAAAGGTGGTAACCATCAGGGTGTGGCAGCTCAAATAGCATCTTACAACTACATAGATTTAAATGACTTAATTGACAAAGCAAAATGGGCAACTGAGCAGCCAGTTTTATTGGCTTGTGATGGCATTAATGATCCTCAAAATTTAGGGGCGATTATTCGTACGGCAGAAGCTCTAGGGGCTCAAGGCTTAGTAATACCCCAACGTCGAGCTGTTGGTGTCACCTCAACTGTGAGGAAAGTGGCAGCAGGAGCTCTAGAAACCTTTCCTATTGCCAGAGTTGTCAATCTCAGTAATGCCCTAGAGCAGTTGAAAACTGCGGGCTTTTGGATTTACGGAACTGCTGCTGGCACTGGTAAACTTTTACACAAAGTTGATTTGACTGGTTCAGTAGTATTAGTAATAGGTTCAGAGGGGAATGGTTTAAGCCTAAGGTCACAAAGCTGCTGTGACATGTTAATTTCAATTCCATTACAGGGTAAGACCCCTAGCCTCAATGCCTCAGCAGCAACTGCTATGGTGTTATATGAAACCTATCGGCAGCGTTGGTCAGATTTACTGTATATCGATAGTACTTCCAATGAACAGATTGTAAAACAATAAAACTAAAGTAAATGGAGGATAAAAAGGTTTAAAAGCCGATTAAATTAACAGAGATTATCCTTGAAACTAGGTAGATTTCATGAAAGAAGCCTTAATCAAAATCTTCGACGTCTTAGGGTTAGCGTTTTGGGTGGAAATCATCACCGAAACCCCCAAGTGTACCTACTACTTTGGACCCTTTGTTAACCAGCAGGAGGCTCAGGCTGCCAAATATGGATACATTGAAGACTTAGAAGATGAAGGAGCTCAAGGCATTATAGTAACTCTCAAACGCTGCAAACCCACTAGACTAACAATTTTTGATGAGTTGCCAGAACAAACTGAGCTAGACGATTTGTCTAGCTTGAGTAAGCCGATTGTTTGAGAAAGGATGATTCCGCAGTTACTAACCTACTGAGGTCATTTAAAGCGGCAAAGCTAACTCAAAGTTAGGCAGAATAGTTTCCCCTGACAAAGTAACAGGAAATTTAGCAGTTTCAACAGCTTGATTGGGACGATATATTTCAACCTCTTTGCTCTGGGGGTTAATTAACCAGCCTAAACATAAACCACTGTTCAAATATTCTTGCATCTTTTCCTGTAGAGGCTTGAGGGAATCAGTGCGAGACCGTAGTTCAATTACAAAGTCCGGACAAATGGGGGGAAATCCCTCCTGTTGTTCAGGGGTTAAACTTTCCCAACGGTCTAGCCTGATCCAAGCAGCATCAGGGGATCGATCTCCTCCATTGGGTAAGCGAAAAATAGTTGAGGAGCTAAACACTTGACCTAGTTTGGTTTGATTATTCCATAACCACAACAGACTGATTAGACTTGCTTCTCGATTTCCGCTACATCCGCCTACAGGTGGCATGATGATTAGCTCTCCTTTGGCATTACGCTCAAGTTGTAGATTTTGATTCGCCTGACATAGATTGTGGAATTGTTGATCGCTTAGGTTGACTCTCTCTAGGTTAAGAACAACAGGCTGCATCATGACTGTCTCCTTAGTGGAATGATTAATATCAAGTCAGGTTGAATACCCATAATTACAGGGAGGCTGGGAAGTGTGGGGAGATGGGGAGATCTCATAAGGGTAGGTTTTTTACAAAGACCTCAGGTGTGGGGCGTGGGGTGTAGGGTGTGGGGTGTGGGGGTTCCAAGTATAGTTAGCATGTGATGGAAATTTGGTATACAATTACGTGGAGTTTTTAGCAAGCAAAAATACTTAGTATAAAGATGTTAACTTCTTCCGATCATATGACAGATTTATCCAATGCCCACTGGCAGAGCAATTCCCGTTCTGTTGTCACTGCTGACCCCCAGGTGAAGAAATTGATGACATCAGTTTATGGGGTTGACCAGCAAGTAAAGTACCTTCACTTACAGGCAGAAGTTGAATCCCTCTGGCAGCAGCAGCAACTACTTAAGCAACAACGGTTGGTTTTGAGTTGAACAAACTTCGCGGCATTTGCCCACCAGATCTAAAAGTAGGGTGGGCAAAGTTAATGGCTCTAGAATTCTCACAATAACCAAAGGGCATTTGCCCACCAGATCTAAAAGTAGGGTGGGCAAAGTTAATGGCTCTAGAATTCTCACAAGAACCAAACGGTTTTTGCCCACCCTACAAGCTAAAAACTTTCTGTTTATTGAGCAAGAAAAACTCCCTGCTCCCTGCTCCCTGCTCCCTGCTCCCTATTCCCTGTTCCCTCCTCCCCGATGCATAATTCGACCCAAAATTAACGCAGTGACCGCACCAAATCCAACACCAACCAAAACATGAAATAGCACAAACCAGAAAGTGTAAGTCAAGCAAGGCTGGAGTTCAGCTCTAGGGCACTTTTCTATCGATACATTGGGGTTTAGTTTAATCAAGATCGCTTCTAGAGGTTTAGCATCGGTTTGGGAAGAAATACCACTGACCGCTAAACCAATACCGACCGAAGCAATCCAACGTTCTAAACTTTTTTCTCGGGCTTGATCAGCCTTCTCCTTATCTCTTAAGGCTTTTTCCAAAGCGCGATCCCTTTCTGCCTGGTCAATTTCTACAATGCCTCGGATACTACCAAGCATCTGGTCAAATAGTTGCTGACCCGGTTTGAGATAATTGAGGTTGGTTTGAATCTGATTTTGAAACTGCTTGGTTCTTTGATGGAGGAAGTCTTCTAAAAACTCGATATTATCGTCTTCGAGACTATATTCACTGATTTTTTTCAGCCATGTGTCATAGTTGCTGGCATTGGTAGCGATCGCAGTTTTGTGATCCTCCATGTCTCGCAGATAACCAGCATAGTCAAAGGTCTTTAGTGGCATCTCAGTCAGTTTCTGCTTCAGTTGCTCTAGCCTTGTTTCTGGATCCCTTGGCAATTCCTTGAAGCCTTTAACCTCTTCTTCGAGTTGCCCATAGAGTCCTCTAGTTTGACGATAACACCAACGGGCTTGATCATAAGCAAACAGGATTTTACTGCGACAGCACAATAGATTGAACAATGACAAAGACGTCTTTTCAACCAGGTTTAAGGTTTCTGGGTGACGGTTTAACCAGACCAGAAGGTGACATTGCTCCGTTGGTTTCTCTTTACCGTTGTCATAGGCAAAAATTGGGCTACCAAATAAGTGCCCAGATGCGCTAAGTTCGGGTTTTTGGTCGGTTCCCTGGAAAAAAGCATCCACACAGGCATCGGCTAACTTTCTATCCTCCTCGGGAGTGCCCACTGGTTCCCCATAGAGCACTAAGGTTTGTCCCAAAGAAGGTTGAATATTGCTGGCTAGGAGGCACCCTTGGGGATTTAACCGACTAAATTGACTGGCTGGAACGGTGACATTTTGGTAATACAGAGTTAGGTCAAGGGCATAGGTGTCATGAATTTTAACGGGATAGACCTCTACTGTTAGGGCAGAGCCTTCTATTTGCAGTGGTGCAGTATAGGTTAAGCGACCATGATCAGGTAATAGTTCTATGTAACGGCTTGCGATCGCGGTTTGGCTGGGAGGGGATTGTAATTTTTCAGGTAAAGATTTCAGGTCTGGGATAGCTAGGGGTTCGCTGAGCTGAGCACAGTGTTGCCACAACTGATCCGCATCCTGTCGGAACTTTCCCGGTTCTTGACTTAAGTCTTGGCACAGATGGAAGGCATAAAGGGTGACGCTGGGGTTTTTGATTCGCAAGGCGCTGTCAGTCATCAGCCTTTGGGAGTGTTGGGTTTTTCGGTTTCTTCCGTAGAACTCTTGCGGAGGGCATTGAGTAGTTCTTCTTTCACGTTCTTTTCATAGTCAGCTTTGGCTTCAGGAGTGGCGACAGTGCCTCCAATTCCTTTTTCACGAATTGGTTGACTACCCACTAAAACATTTAGAGCATCGTCAATAACTGGATTAGATTTACACCAGTTCTCAATCTTATCTAATAGTCCCTCCACATCATGATTAGATAGCGGAGTAATTATCGCTTCCAGTTCATTACGATCCTGTTCAGAAAAAATATCTGGTTGGCTGTTGATTAGCTTGATAAAATTTCCTATTTCTTGAATCTCAGGTTTCATAGTTTTAACTCCTATTGACCAATTGCACAAAATGCTGCCCAATGGTAAGGTTTTTCAAAAGGCTTATCGCTGGGTCTTAGATACTTAAAATCATCATTCTTCAAAAGGGGAGCACTCAAACGCCGCTTTTGATAACTCTTTATAGATAAGCTTTCAATCCAGAGTAATAAATTTTCCTTTGTTACATCCCGCAGCCAGAGTTGGGCTTGGTTAAGAGCAACTGCTAAGGACATTTGGGAGTTTAGCAAATTATCATAAAATTTAATCATTAACAATGCTGTCGATAAATCGTTTACCTTCCACAAGCTACTAACCACTGCTGGACTCCCCGCCACTAGGAAACCACTGGGTAACCCAATGTATTCATCGCTGATGTTGGTGTAATCAATCAATCCTGTTTCACAAGCAGAAAGGGTGACCAGGCGACATTGTTTTAATTGTAGGTCAAAGACTTGATCGATAGTCAGACATTTCTCTAGGTCAAATACTTCCTCCTCACTTATCCGTAAATAGCGCTCCGAATTGGGTTCAGCAGAGGTCGATTTATGGGCATTGGCCAGAATTAGAGCGGATTTTCGTGGTTCTTGGTAATTAAAGTAACCGTGACAGCTAAAATGTAAACAGTGGTAACTGTTGAAAGCTTTGCTATCTATAGCAGCTTTGGTAGCAGCGTTTTCCACAAGAATTTCTGTATCTGGTGGGGGATTGAAGTAGCCTTTAACTACGTCTACCTCGATAGGAGTGTAATCTAAATCACCACTGGGGTTTTGAACCGCAAACAGGTGGGTAAACTCTTCTGGGCGTTTTCTGGTTTGAACAAGTTGCAGTAGTTGACAGCTAGGGGCGTAACTTACCCCTGCTGGAAACCGCTCCATGATAATTTTAGGGTTACCTTCTCCCTGCTGACTGGTAATCGGTAAGGCATGAAGGGGGAATAAATGTAAAAACCGATGGGGGATTAAAATTAAGCGATCGCACTCTGGGGGGATTTGCTGAATGATGTCATCAATGAGTAAAATTTGTGCCAGGGAATGTAGACGGGTAGTAAGGTGCTTTTCGTAATGGTATTTTTTGGTGGAGTAGGCTTTTAAATATCCATTTGCCCAATCTACCAATTTATCTAAGTCTTTTAACTGAGAATACCAAACTAGATTACGGGTGAAGACGAACGTGACCAGCTTATTCCGTGTAATGTAAAACTCGACAATGGCAGTGTGGTGATCCAACTTGTTCTGAAATTGCTCAAACTGAAAGCCAGAAGCAATGGGGAAATAGCGGTTTTTTAATTCATTATGCTGCTGTCGCAATCCTTGAATACGTTTTGCTAAAGCTGTTGTTTTTTTAGCTTTGCCATTGTGAATTTGCTTTTGACCTCTGGCTATTTTATTTCTGTATTTTTTTAGTTTAGTGACAACATTTGCAGGAAAGATGCTTTTCAATTCACGGCTGATAATCTCTTCAACTATATAGCGATTTTTGCTTTGTTCAGCATAATCCAGTGCTTCAGTAATCTTACCTAAGTCTACGCAAACTTCTACCATTATCCTATAAAGTTTGTTCCATTTTTCACGGTGTCTGCGCTTGCTTTCCTCTCCAGAAACCATTTCCTCCTGCAAAGATTCTACCGTAGCAATGGCAGAGTTAAAGGTTGTGTAAGCTAAGAGAGACTGCTGACTGTCTTGGTAAGCTATCCCTAGTTGGAACAAAGTGTCAGCATGGTCTTCGGGAAAAGCCTCACGGGTGCGTACTTCTAAAGCCAATTGGTAGCAAGCGATGGCTTTTTCTAGGTTTTGTGCCTTATGACCTATGATTCTGTCACCGTAAGCATTACCGAGATTATATTGTGTCGTTGCCCAATCATAAGGAAATGCCTCAAAGGTTCTGACTCTTAGAGCCTGTTGTAAACAAGCGATGGCTTCTTCTATATTCTCTGCTTTCTCACCTTTGATTCGCTCACCGTAAGCAGCACCGAGATTAGTTTGTGTCAATGCCCATTTTTCAGGAAATGCCTCAAAGGTGCTGACTCTTAGAGCTTCTTGGAAACAAGCGATGGCCTCTTCTATATTCTGTGCTTTCTGACCTTTTATTCGGTTCTTGTAAGCAACACCGAGATTATTTTGTGTGGATGCCCAATCATAAGGAAATGCCTCAAAGGTTCTGACTCTTAGAGCCTGTTGGAAACAAGCGATCTCTTCTTCAATATTCTGTGCTTTATCCCCTTTTATTCGGTCTTTATAAGTAAGACCGAGATTAGTTTGTGTCGATGCCCATTTTTCAGGAAAAGCCTCACGGGTGAAAACTCTAAGAGCCTGTTGTAAACAAGCGATCGCTTTTTCTATATTCTGTGTTTTATCCCATTTTATTCGGTTACAGTAAGCATTACCGAGATTATTTTGTGTCAATGCCCAATCATAAGGAAATGCCTCAAAGGTTCTGACTCTTAGAGCCTGTTGGTAACAAGCGATCGCTTCTTCTATATTCTGTGCTTTCTCTCCTTTTATTCTGTAATAGTAAGCAAGCCCAAGGTGGAATTTAGTATTTGCCCAATATTCAGGAAAACCTTCACGGGTGCATACTCCTAAAGCTAATTTGTAGCAAGCGATCTCTTCTTCTATGTTTTCTGCCTTCTGACCTTTTATTCTGTAATAGTAAGCAATACCAAGGCTGAATTGAGTCATTGCCCAATCAATAGGAAAAGCTTCACGGGTGCGTACTTCTAAAGCTAATTGATAGCAAGCGATCGCTTGTTCTATATTCTGTGCTTTCTCTCCTTTTATTCGGTTACGGTAAGTAATACCGAGATTATATTGTGTATTTGCCCAATTACTAGGAAATGCTTCACGGCTGAAAACAGTTAGTGCGACTTCATAGCCAGTAATGGCAATTTCAATAGTGCTGGCTTTTTCACCCAAGGGGAATTGCTGAATTAGATTGCTGAAAAGGAAAATAACTGCTGCTACGTATTTTGCTTGATCTGCTTCCGCTTCCACCAGCTTACTTGTTGCCCAAGCCCGCAATTTTTCTGCTAAAGTCTGATTAAGTTTGTCGATATTTGCTTCCAGTAATTTCTCAACTACCTGCTGATCACCATTACTGTCTGCAATTGCTTGTAGCACCTCTAAGAGAAAGTCAACTTGGCTATCAGATGTATTGTCAGCCATTGCCATCCACTGCTCTACAATAGTTATTCAAAAAATAGACTTATTTAAAGCACCCTGGATTTATCAATCTTCATATAAAACCTCATAGATTATAGCATTTCTAAGAAGTCAGAAGTCTGAAGTTAGAAGTCAGAAGTTAGAAGTAGAGTGGGCATCCTGCCCGCCCGTCTATTCCATATCAGTAGAGTCGGCATCCTGCCCACAGCTCTATTCCATATTCAGTAGAGTGGGCATCCTGCCCGCAGCTCTATTCCATCTCAGTAGAGTCGGCATCCTGCCCGCAGCTCTATTCCATCTCAGTAGAGTGGGCATCCTGCCCGCAGCTCTATTCCATCTCAGTAGAGTCGGCATCCTGCCCGCCCGTCTATTCCATCTCAGTAGAGTCGGCATCCTGCCCGCAGCTCTATTCCATATTCAGTACAGTGGGCATCCTGCCCGCCCGTGTGATCAATATCAGTAGAGTAGGCATCCTGCCCGCAGCTCTATTCCATCTCAGTAGAGTCGGCATCCTGCCCGCAGCTCTATTCAATATCAGTAGAGTGGGCATCCTGCCCGCCCGTCTATTCCATATCAGTAGAGTGGGCATCCTGCCCGCAGCTCTATTCCATCTCAGTAGGGAGCAGGGGAGAGGTTTGTTCACGAGGCTCTGAGGCTCAACCACCAGACTCAAATACTCAACGTTGAGACTCTGAGACTCGTCCACGATATTCAAATACTCGTCCACGATATTCAAATACTCGTCCACGATATTCAAATACTCGACCACGAGACTCAAATACTCAACGTTGAGACTCTGATATTCGTTCACGAGGCTCTGAGACTCAACCACGGTATTCAAATACTCACGGTCGAAGTTCAGATACTCGTCCACAAGGTCCAGATACTCAAGGTTTATATTCAAATACTCAAGGGAGAGGTTCAGAAGCCACTCGATCAGGTCTTGATAGCATGGCTTTTGAATGCAACACCTAACCGGATGTTACTTATTTGTTATAGCACTACCCATTAAAGTTAAGACATTGATACAAGCTGAAAAAGGTGCGACCCGTAGCGAATTAAATTCTTAATGGTAAGAGCGCACCTATTTTTTAGTAAACTTTTGCCTCTTGCCTCTTGCCCTTGCGCGTAGCGCTATAACTGGTTCAACCAATTGGTCAAATCCACTTCGGTTTCAAAATCTAACAACGCTTCTCCTAAATCTTCCAACTGCTGAAAGGATAATTCCTCAATTTTATTTTGTAATTGGGGATTGATTTCACCTAGGCGACGGCTAATTTGACGCTTAATTAAATTAAGCTCATTGCGCTTTCCTTGTTCTAATCCCTGTCCTAATCCTTGCTCTAATCCTTGCTCTAATCCTTGTTTTAATCCTTGTTTTAATCCCTGTTCTAATCCCTGTTCTAATCCCTGTTCTAATCCTTGGCGAATAATTCGTTGATAAACGACTGACTCTTGCATCATATCCTCCCGAAAATAAGCTTGAATTAACTGCTCATCAAATTTCACCCCAGCCAACAGTTGCACGCAAGCAGATAAATTACGCTGCTGTTGTCTATCTTCAATCATATCTATTCTGGCTGCTACTTGGGATAGCAGGTTTTCTGGCACTTCCGCTTGTGCTAATACTGCCAAGGGTAGTAACCCCGGTGTTGTTAGTAAAGGTTGTGGATCACATTCCCAAATCCGAATCACCCGGTAGCGGAAGGATAGGTTCCTATCGGTAAATTGATTTACAAATACTCCGGCTAATCGGGTTGGTTTCAGGAATATTATTACCTGTTCAATATCACAGCGATACTGACGATATAACCTTACCCAATAATCCAGCATCCGCAGGGGTAACGGAGGTTCAGATTGGGGTAAGGTTTGAAATTCCAGATGCAATATAGCATCAGCAACTCGCACAAAAAACAAGGCATCTGCCCGAATTGGTTCTGTGCTTAATTCGGTGTTGAGAATTTCGATATCCTCTGCTGGTTCTTGGTTAAACAACCAACGAGTAAAGGCTTGGGGATATTTTTCAACTAAATATTTGAGGGTACTGTCGTAAGTCATTAGACATCTGAAGCAACTAAGTAAATTCTGGTGAACTAATCGAAAAGAGGGTTAAGAGCCACAAATTCGACGACTCGAACCTATCCCAAATCATCTTTAAGAAAGTCATGGGAAGGTCTGTCGGAAATATTGGCCACTTAACTAACTCTTGAAATTCCCAGTAAACCCCGACAATCATTAACGGTAGCTCGGGTGATAAAAACCAGGTAAAATGAGTGCTATTGTTGGTTAATATAATTAATATTATCACATTTTAGCCATATTATTGCTCGAATTTTTAACTACAAATTAATTTAAACAAGTTAATATTTGTCTACAATTAACGTTAAATTATGCTTTGTAAAGCCTATGCAATAGCTTTTTTATACAAACCCTAAAATTTCCCAAAAAAAATTTTAAAAACCCTTGACAATTAAAATAATAATCATTATAATAAGCAATGTAAACCCAAGTTAATTTTTTTCACAATGTCAGAAAAATTTACTCGCAATTTCAAGAAACAACCGACTCAACACACTCTCAAAGGTACTCGTGAATCAGTAATTTATAGTATGCAAATGTTTTATTCCCTAGGCTATGCCGAAATCGCGGAGTGGACCCCTCTAGAACCGACCGATATTCCAGGTGAAGTAATTACTACTATGACCAAGTATTGGTTGTTGCCATAACACCTTAAATTTTGGGGGGGTTTCCCCCCCTTGGCCTTGGGTTTCGGAAATTTCTGACATATGTGATTGACATAGCCGTGGATAGTATTTCTACGGCTATTTTTTTGGCGTTCCTGAATAATAGAATGAATGTGCGATAATTTGGTTTTATTAAAGCCCCCTAAATCCCCCGAGCGAGCAATCCCTCGCTCGGGGGACTTGTCTTGATGCAGTCGCTCATGGGGGAAACCCCCAAGACCGCGCTGCATCGCTTCATAGTTTTGTTCCCCCCAGAATTGGGGGGCTAGGGGGGCAAAACCATACGCATAATCAGGAACGCCATTAAATTGGTGTTGCTGAATAATAGAATGATGTTAAGAGTAGGTGCGCGCCTCCAAGGGCGCGAGGCATTGCTCGCGCCCTTGGGTCGCACCTGTAGAATGGGCATCTTGCCCGTTCGAGATCTGGTAGAGCGAGCAGAATGCCCACTCTACTGCTATCCATTACTTGACTGACGCAACGCCTATTTAATTATTCAAAACGCTGATGCTTGGCTGACCAACGCTTAAAGCTATAGTTATTCGGTTCATCAATGACTATAGCCGCAGGACCGCCATCCCCTAAATCCGCGATCGCAGTCATGGAAGTGTTGGCATCTTGGGAAAATTCGCTGTAGAGTAAGGCTCCTGCGTCAGAAAAAATCATGGTGCGGGGTTTGTAGATAGTAGTTGCCCTTTCTGTATCTATCCCGTCATTATTACTATCCGATAGACCGACCTCGCTAGATTCTGAGGTAACTGATATTTCTTGATATAAGGTTATGACCGCTTCTGGCTGGTTGTTGCCAGTCAGCTCGATCGGTCTAACTGACCAATGCCCAATCTCCTGAAGCATCATTGGTAAGCTAGGAATGGGTCCTGAGGAGAATTGACCACTGTTGATTAACTCCTGCCAGAGTACTGGCAGCATGGCTGACACCGACTCAGGGTTAAGGTGGTAGAGTGCTGACAAAGTGATCGCACTTGGGTCTAACCAGCGCAGTCCCGTATCGGTGTGTGCTAGCAGGTGCTGATTAGAGCCATCAACAGCTAGGGCTTCACTAGGGAATTTCCCACCTGCTGCCAACAGCTTAATCACCCCTTTCTGGTAGGAAACCCCCTTGACCGTAGCTGTAGTTGATTGCTGGATACCATTCTCACTCCAAAGGCTAATCCGAATCTGGGGGTCAACGTCTAAGCCCAAATATCGCCACAATCGCTTTCCCTTGGTCAAAGTGGGCAGCCGTAAATCAGAAAAGGGCATCCACCGCCAACCCTGACCATCGTGAAATGCTTTTACCTGTACTTGATACCAAACTTCCTCGGGGTTTTTTTGTAGAGTGACGGAGACAGATGGACAAGGGGACAGGGGTGAAACTGCTATACTCTCTTCCTCTGCTACAGAAACCAATTCAGTACTTTCCTGTTGCCTTTGGCAGTGCTGTTCTCCTATTCCCCCATCTCCATCTTCCGGTTGCAACCAATCCGTTGCGTTGACAGTTTGAATTATTTCTGAATTGCCAACCAGTTGACTGAAGTGCCTGACAATAGCTGGAACTGGGTTTAAGGCATTTTCCATATGGTTGAGGAGTTGGTAAACCTGGGGATTAGTTTGGGGTAATTCCTTCACCCATGCGATCGCTTTTTGAGGGTCTTCCTGGGCTGCCAAAATCAACCCTCCCCAAGCTTGTACATTGCTGTCATCAGGATTGACCTCTAGTGCTGCTTCCACCCGCTGCCACAATCCCCCAGAATCGCTCTTTAGCATGGTGATAATATCCCCCAACTGAGCACCATCCACTGCCGTCTGAAACACTGTTTTTGCCTCCCCCCAGCGACCATCCAGGAGATAGGCAAAGATAGCGGCACTGGCACTTGCCCAAATTTGATTTGCCTGAGACTCGGTGACCTGAGCGTGCAGTTTAACCAAATCCATTTGGGCTTGAGCCTCTGCTGACCAGTGTTTTGGTTTCTGTTGGTTCAACCATTGCCAAGCATCAGACCACAAACCATGACGGGCTAGGCTTAAACCATTGCGATAGAGTTTAGTATCTATCGCTGTTTGGGTCAGGGAAATTTCCTCTAGATAAATCGGGTTGGGAACAAAAGACCGAGGTTGAATTTGGTAAACCTTGAACTGGGGTTCCAAGCCTACAGTATGATTAACCACTAATTCTGGACTAGCACCACCGGTCACTTCCTGCCAATAGGGAGGACCTTCATTAGGGCTTGTCCACTCCAACATCATACTCAGGTGTGTCTGGTCTGGATTGTAGTGAATAATTTGTCCATAGCTCTCTGGTGTATTTTCTGAGACCACGTTACCCGAGAGGTTGAACCAAAACCCTTCCTCTAGAGCTTGTTCATCGAAACGATCGAGTTTGGTTAAAGGTAGTGAACGGGAGACACTAGCATCATCCGATCCTGTGTTCACTTGGGTAGACAGCACAAAATATTCGACCGGGGCAGTGATAGGCAGCTGACTAACTAGCTGATAATACTGCTGTTCGCTGTTGCTTTGTTCAAGGGGCTGATAGACTCTGAGTTCCACGATCTGGTCACAATTACTTTGGCATGATGGTGGTGATGCCAAAATCGGTAGCAGCAACTCAGAGTGAAGGGCAAGGGGTGTGCTCGCCGTTAGTCCATTTTCACGAATCTCCCCTTGAATTTGGGCAAATGTCTTGGCAGATGAGGGAACAATCTGGGGGATACGAGCCCAACTCGGCAAAATGTGATTGATCCATACAATCGAATCAGGATCAATTATTAACATAACCGCCACCCAGATACTACCGGCAATGATACCGCTAGTGGTGATTAAGGCAGCGATCGCGCCCAAGGTTGTTAACCAACCACCTCTACTAGACTTTTGCACTGATGTTTTAATGGTTTATCTTTCCAGTTTTTTCCTAGTTTGAAAAAAATCTTGGGGGCAATAGATAGATAGTAATTAGCCAAATAGTACAGATTTTTGGACTTAAAGGCTAATTTTCCATGTCTTTGTCATTCCCCCTTGCTCAATCTAAAACAAGTGCACCCTAAACCCTTCAATCTGTGATTACCTGCTCATACAGCTCACCAGCACGTTCCCAAGTATATTTCTGTTCAATATACGCTCGCCCATTTTCCGACAGTTGCTTACGGAGCTGGCGGTCTTCAAATAACCGACTAATGCCATAAACATATTCTGTTGTATCATTTGCTCGCAATGCCCGCAAAGGGACATCCCCGCCATCAACTATCAAGCCCTCCAAACCGCGATCGCTTCCCACGACCGGTACTCCTGCTGCCATCGCTTCCAGAGTTTTATTTTTTACGCCAAATCCACTTTGCATTGGCACCACAAATATGGTTGCCTTATGAAGGTGGTCTACTAAAGAAGGCACCGTGCCAGTTACACTAATCCCTGGTATATCTTCTAACTCTAGCACCGCCTGCACCGGTTTGGGTCCGACTAATTCTAGCTTGGTATCAGCATAGCGCTCTGTAATTGCTGGGAACACGTCTAGGCTAAAATAACGAGCTGCTTTGATGTTTAGTGGGTTATCCATCGCCCCAGTAAATACTAATCTGTGTCCACCAGGATCAGAGATGCGCCGGGGAAATGTATTAACATCAACCCCATTAGAAATCAATGTAATTTTACTGTCTAGCTCAAATGATTCTATTTGCCGTCTATCTTCTGCTGTTGTGACTACAATGTCTGTAAACTTAGCACAATATTGCTCTTCATAGCGACGTAATAGGGGCAAATTCAACTGGTCTTTCAGCTGATTGTCTGATGTTTTGGTTTCCAGCTTGTCCAGAGATTTCCGGTATACAGAATGATGAATATTCACCACAGTTCGCAGCTGCTCCCGCCACTCTGGTCGCACATAAATCTCATTGGTACTGTGTTCACAGGTAATCAGGTCAAATTGTCCCCCCTCTACAGCCTGATCCAGCCATTGCTGCATTGGAGTTGAGTAGAGTTGGAGTACTTTCTGGGGGGTTCCCTGTTGCAAAATGGTACTCCAGCGCTGTAATTTCTCCTTTATGCCTTTCTCTTGTTCTGATGGCTGCGGTTGGGGAAACATCACCAGTTCTTCCACCCACTGCTGCAATTTTTCTACCTCGATGTCCTTGATCTCCTCAGAACGTTGAGTAACCAAGGTTATAGCATGACGCTTACTCAGGTACTTGAGTAAATTAAACGTCCTGACCTGAGTTGCCCCCCGCGTTGGCGGATAGGGAAAGGTTGTGGAGATCATTAGAATCTTCATAGGACGTTACTACTTTGAGCAATAAGTGACCACAAGGAAAGGACAGGCAATAATTCATGCTTATAGCAGTCGCCAGCGATGCAGCGCGGTCTTGGGGAGGCAGCGCGGTCTTGGGGAGGCAGCGCGGTCTTGGGGGTTCCCCCCATGAGCGACTGCCGTGGTCCCCCCCATGAGCGACTGCCGTGGTTTCCCCCATGAGCGACTGCATCAAGACAGGGCAGTTAGGACATGACAAAAGTCTCAAACCCTTTGTAAGCGCAAGAGTTTGACTTCTGACAAATGACTTGTGACTTCTGACTTCTGCTATATCTCACTTTTTACATGAGTTAAGGATTAATTTATTTATACTTTTTGAAAAAAATCTAAACTTTTATTAACATTTCGTAATTTTAATTTACTCCAACTTCTTATTGTATAAAATACGTGATAATCGATATTGCCAAGGTTGGGGTTTTTGATAATTCTGATTACTGCAGAGTAATTCCCGATTACCTATTACCCAAAACCCAAAAAACAACGACAAATAACACTACCGAAAAAATCGGACAGTATAAATGTATTATATCTTCATTCCAATACATTTATACTAATTGTGAATTTTCCTCTAGAAAATATAGTTAAAAATTCAAATTTCCCGATTTACCAAACACCAGGTATCCTAATCTCTCTATGACTTCCAGTCACAGTGATTTATAGGGGTTTGCCACCGTTATAGCAGAAGTCAAAAGTCAGAAGTCATTTGTCAGAAGTCAAACTCTTGCGCTTACAAAGGGTTTGAGACTTTTGTCATGTCCTAACTGCCCTGGCGACTGCTATACGGAGTTTCCCTACTCTCGGAGGTTTTAGCTGTCCGGCAAAAGAAGCCCCACACCTAATGCGTAGCATAGGTGTGGGATGAATTTTGCACAGGGTATTATAAAATTGCTATAATATATGTACTGATAAACAAAGCCGTTCGCGTAGCGTGGCCTACGGCCTTAAATGCTGGTTTGTCAGCCACTTACGTGCCTAAAAAATAGAACTCATTGTATTGTTCCGGTGGGTCGGGGCATCCCGTGTCGTTAATAAAGTAACCCGTGTATCCGTTCGCGCCCCGCGTCGGCGAAAGCCGATAGTGATGGCTGGAGTTGGTAAGAAGCCCACACTGTAATCTTCGATTCAGTGTGGGAGTATGTCACATGAACAGATTTCACTAACCCCTAACCACTGACTGAGTTAAGGCTTGTTCGTAGCATTGACCAGCCCGATCCCAGGTGTATTCATTCTCGATCAATGAACGCGCGTTTTGAGACAACTTTGCTCGCAGCTGTGGGTCTTCAAACAAACGAGTGATGGCACTAAGATACTCATTAACATGATTTGCCCGCAATGCTCGCAGGGGTGTATTGGCACCATCAACCGCCAGTCCCTCCAAACCGCGATCGCTTCCCACTACAGGTACCCCAGCCGCCATTGCTTCCAGGGTCTTGTTTTTAATGCCAAAGCCAGTCCGCATCGGTACCACACAGATAGTTGCTTGATGGAGATACTCTACCATTGATGGCACACGACCGGTGACCGTAATTCCCGACAATTCTGCCAACGACCACACCGAAGGTACTGGTCTTGCTCCTACCAGGTCCAGCTTAGCATCTTGATAGCGTTCTTTAATGGCTGGAAAGACCTCCAAGCTGAAAAAGCTTACAGCATCAATGTTGGCTCGGTTATCCATAGCTCCAATAAAAACTATGCGATGTCCCCCTGGGTCAGCAGTGCGTTCGGTAAATTGAGTCAAATCTACCCCATTTGGAATCACCACCATTTTACCCGATGGCTTGTAGGCAGCTATCTGGCTTTGATCCTCCGGTGTTGTGACCACAAGACCAGTAAATTTGGCACAGTATCGTTCCTCATAGCGGCGCAACAGGGGTAAATTTAACTGGTCTCTCAGCTGATTTTCCGAGGTTCCTGTTTCCAACTGATTACGGAACGTACCATACACAGAACTGTGAATATTCACCACCGTTCCCAGCTGCTGTCGCCATTCTGGTCGTACATATATTTCATTTACACTATGTTCACAGGTAATAATGTCAAACCTTCCAGCCGCCACAGCTTCATCCACCCATTGCTGAATGTCCGGGGAGTAGAGATGTAGCACACTGGGGGGGATGCCTTGGCGAATAAAATTACTAAATCGCTTTACTTTGCCCCAGATTCCTCCTGAGGGATCACAAGGCTTTGGTTGGGGGAAAACCACCAATTCATCTACCCATTTCCCTAGTTTTTCCACTTCCTGATCCGTGACATCTTCTGAACGTTGAGTAATCATGGTGATATCATGACTTAACTTAAGATGTTTTAGTAAATTAAATGTCCGAACCTGAGTTCCTCCCCTAGTGGGGGGATAAGGAAAGGTGGCAGATAGCATGAGAATTTTCATCATATCTTCAGGTTAGGTAAGAAAGCGATGCAGCGCGGTCTTGGGGGTTCCCACGGGGCTTACAAGGTGCGGACGCAGGTTCCGCACACAGCCCCTCCCCATGAGCGACTGCATCAAGACATTGCTATAAGTCATATCTAGTTCGTTGTAACCGGACTTGATATCAGGTATCCAAGAGGATAATTTAATGTCAAAGAACCAATGAATTGAGTGGCTTGATAGTTTCATCTATAACAATACAATGATTCAACGAGTCCCCAAGGTGAGTGTGTGTATTCCTACATTCAATCGCGTGAATTTACTTCCTTATGCGATTGACAGTGTTATTAAACAAACGTATCAAGACTGGGAATTAATTGTCTGTGATGATGGTTCAACTGATGACACTCCTGAGTTAATGTCCCAGTATCAGGATAGCCGAATTAACTACATCCGTCACCCCAAAAATATTGGCAAAAGTAATAATATGCGCTCTGGATTTGATGCCGCATTGGGGGAATATTTTATTAAATTTGATGATGATGACCGGCTGACACCTGAATTTTTATCCAAAACAACGGCTATTTTAGAGCTAGACCATAGTCTTGATTTTGTTGGGACAGATCATTGGGTAATTAATATTAATAATACTAGGGATGAATCAGCTACAAAATTCAACTCTCAGAGGTGGGGAAGAACTAATTTAATCGAAGGTATTGTTGATAATTTAATTGAGGTTGTTTTTATTCAGCAGAGCTTTCAAATTGGCGCTACATTATTTCGAATGCAGGCGTTTAAAGACTTGGAATTTATGCGTCCTAATATCCAAAATTGTGAAGATAATGATTTATTTGTTCGGCTGGCTATTGCGGGAAAGAAAGCCTATTATTTACCCGAATTATTAATGGAATATCGATTCCATGCCCAACAGCAAGGGATTAGTCGAGCAATTCCGTATTTAAAGGATAAACTGCATTATCTAGAAAGTTATAACTTTGAGTCAGAAATGTTGGAGACAGTTAGGCGATCGCGCCTGACGGAAACTAAGCTACTACTAGGATTGCGGCTGATTGAAATTGGACAAACATCAACCGGACGTGAATTAGTTTGGTCAGGAAAAGCTTGCTCCCCCTCAAAAGCTTGGGTTGCTTTGGTGTTGTCCCTATTGCCAGAAGGGTGGCGTTCTCAGGCGTTTAGTGTGTTGCGTCAATTCAAGGAATAGACTCTCTGGGAATTCGGGGCTAGAAAAAATCTGATTAAACTGCCAAGGCATTGGCAGCCTCACCATGGTGAAACAAATTTCCACTCTCTTGGTGCCCGTTCCCTTGGCGAGGTTCCCTTACGCCTTGTCGCACCCCCTTTCACAAGACTGCTTGTAAGCATATGCGCTACGCGCACGCTACGCGAACAGCAGTCAGCAGTCAGGCGTCAGCTTATTTTATTCAAAGCACCTCAAGTAGCGATGCAGTCAGCCAAAGGGGAGGCAGAGGTGCGACCCGTGGCGAATTTAATTCGCCTACGGAAAACGCACCATTACGGTCTTGGGGAGGCAGAGGTGCGACCCGTGGCGAATTTAATTACGGGTCAAGCGCACCATTACGGTCTTGGGGAGACAGTGCCGACCTGCGGGGGTTCCCCCCATGAGCAACTGCCGTGGTTTTGGGTCTGTAGACCCAAAACCACTCGCTTTTGGATCAAGACAGCGTGCCCGTAGCGCATAAACACCTCAAGTAGCGTGGCCACAGCCCAATCGCTGAGAGCTCAGAGCTCTCAGCTGATGGCTGATGGCTGATGGCTGAGAGCTGATGGCTGACGACTGCCTAAGTATTTTTACTTAAATAATCCTGGTGTCTTGCTAGTTTCTAGAGTTTTTTGGATGGTTGCGACAGTTGAGCCTTTGAATCTAGCATACAACTTCTCCCTTCCCCCCTCTGTGTACTGATCAAACCGTTGCTAAACTGATCAGTTTCAGGATCTATGAACTTGCTCTCTGACCGTGGGGGAGATAGAATCTCGGCTTGACGTAAGAATTCTTAACAAAATTTTTCATTAAATCAGTTTACTCTAATAATTTGGAAAGATATTCGCTTGTCTGTAAGTAGTAATACAAATACCGTCAACTTTAGGAACAAAAATAAAGAATGAGTACCAATTTAGCCACCAAGTTACGTGAGGGGACAAAAAAATCCCATACCATGGCAGAGAATGTGGGTTTTGTCAAGTGCTTTTTGAAAGGAACCGTTGAAAAAACCTCCTACCGGAAATTAGTATCCAACCTTTACTTCGTCTATTCCACGATGGAAGAAGAGATGGAGCGCCATCGGGAACACCCCATTGTTTCAAAAATCTACTTCCAAGAGCTTGATCGGAAAAAGAGCCTAGAGCAAGACCTATGCTATTACTTCGGTTCTAACTGGCAACAGCAAGTAGTACCCTCAGTGGCCACTAAAGAGTATGTCCAAAGAATTAAAGATATCTCTGAGAAGGAACCAGAACTATTGGTTGCTCACTCCTACACCCGCTATTTAGGGGACTTATCTGGTGGACAGATTCTCAAAAAGATTGCCCAGCGGGGGATGAATTTATCAGATGGGCAAGGTACTGCTTTTTATGAATTCAAGCAAATCTCTGATGAGAAGGGATTCAAAGCCACGTATCGGCAAGCCATGGATGAGCTACCCATTGATGATGCCACAGCGGATCGGATTGTGGAAGAAGCTAATGCTGCGTTTGGCATGAATATGAAGATGTTCCAGGAACTAGAGGGTAATCTGATTAAAGCCATTGGTATAATGCTATACAACACCCTGACCCGTCGTCGCGTTCGTGGCAGCACAGAACTGGCTACAGCTGAGTAAGCTTATTGCACAAACTGCGATTAGCACCAAAGATGGGTGGCGACTAATCACCTTAACTAGAAATCAAGGCGATTAGCTTTCGTCTCCTGTGATTAGTTATTAGTAGTTAGTAGTTTTGAGGTAAGCATTCAGCCTATCGCTATCAGCGATTAGCTTATGCGCTAGGTTGAATGCTTACGTTTTGAGTACTAACTACTAAGCACCGATAGCAGAATTAATTACCTAGTCCCAATCTCTGTAACCCTGACATTGTAAGCCTTTGAGTTTTGTGAAATGTGTAATCAACTTTGTGTATTTGCTTAGCCGAAACAGAGAAGGTATACCCCTCTCAAGCGTAAAATTCAATATCCTCTCCACACTGATCCACTAGGTAACACAGAGCCCGAAAACGTAGGCTAGCTAATTGCTCGTAGAGAGGGTTGAGCTTACATAGGGGAGGGATGTGTAGTACTAAGTGACCGAAAAGTTTTAAATCCCGCTCAAAGGGACATTGACCAGGAATAATTTTGGAGAGGAATCTAGCTAGGGTTTGATCTGTAATTTCTATTTGATCCAGCCATCGGCGCACAGGTTTTAGTAAATCAACACGTTTGTTGGGCAGTGGATCACGCGGAGTTAGACTGGTATTGAGATCAGCTACCTGTGAGAGGGATGGATTGGTACTTTGCTTGTTAGTTCTGAACATGGCTATACATCTCTAAATTTAATCAATAAAGTCCTCAGCTAAGGCATTCCTATAGGTGCCCTTGACCTTGGCGAATTAAATTCGCCACGGGTCGCACCTGTGGAATGGCTTTTGCAGAGTTCTAATTAAGTAGGTAGACATCAAGTAATCAAACACGATTACTATTGAGCTGTATTGCCATATTGGCGGTAATTTATAAAAATTTATATAGCTATAATTCATAGCATGTCCGGTCGCCTAGGTATTGTAAAGCTTGTGTAATTAGTAATAGGTAATTGGGATTACTCCCGAGTTATTACCTATTACCACAAATAACAACTATAAACACTACCAAAACAACCGGACATGAGCTCAATTGTTACCACTTAACTTATTAGGTAAGCTTTCATCATTCAGCATTCAGCTATCAGCCATTCTTAATCAGCTTTCAGCTCAAAGCCATAATAAATAAGCTTCTTGAACGCGCACGCGTGGCCTTTTGGCCAGGGTTTTCCATTCTTAAAAAGCTGATATATTACCTTATTTCAAGCATAAAAATACAATGGAAAAGTTTGGTAAAGGTTAAAAGAAGAAAGACCAATCAAACTATGAAATTTTGATAAAACTAATTGGTTGACTGTTGGCTGTTGCTGGTGAACACTCAACAGCCAACATCTTATGACACTACCAAAACAACTGCACAGGAGCTCAAGTGTTACCACTTAACTGATGAGCTAAGACTTCAGCATTCAGACTTGGCTAAAAGCCACGCTACTTGAGGTGTTATCAGCCATTCTTAATCAGCTTTCAGCTCAAAGCCATAATAAATAAGCTTCTTGAACGCGCACGCGTGGCCTTTTGGCCAGGGTTTTCCACTCTTAAAAAGCTGACATTACCCTGGGTAAGCTCATCTAAATTTGTATCAAAAACTACAGATAAAGGTTTAAAGATGGTATTATAATTATAATTTAATTTTAATTAATGTTAACAAACTGCCTATATTCTCAATAATCCTGTTATTTCTTCTGTGATTTGAGAAAGCTGGAAATTTTAATTGCGATTCGACATTACCGACGCGGGGCGCGTGCCCGACGACTTCTTTTTTTCTTGCTCAAAGTAAGCCAAGATATTGGACTCGATAGGACTAATATACTGGTTTTTACCGACGCTTTTACCAACTTCAATGAAAATAGGTTAACTGCTTATTTTCAGTTACAATTTATACTAAATTCTATGAGCTGACCATCACAGCTTACCTGATTTCAAGGACAAAAATACACAACAAAGGTTTGGTAAAGTTTTAAAGAAGAAAGACCAATCAAACTATGAATTTTTGATAAAACTAATTGGTTGATTGTTGACTTTTGCTGGTGAACACTCAACAGCCATCATCTTATATGATCTCATACCAAGTTGCGCTCAAACGTACAACTTTCTCTTCCCCCAATCTTCCCATCTCCCCATCTCCGGATCTACTATCTTTGAATGCAACTCGGTATCAGGATAATTACCCTTAATAAAAACCTCCCCCATCTCCCCATCTCCCCATCTCCCCACACTCCCCAGTTACCAATTACTGATTAGGGAGTGTGGGATTAGGAATTAGGGATTGGGGATTGGGGTAACCCAACCACAGTCGGTTCTGGCAGTGCGCCTTGCATCTTGCCTAACCAGTCAATCAGGCTCTCTAGCTGTTTATTCGTCTTGAGCAGACCTAAACCACGAACCGTAACTTTACCAGGAGAATAGACAAAACGCGATCGCAAATGTTGGGGCAGGTTCTCTTGCAGTAACTTCCAGGCTGGTTCCTCCATGGGTGTTTCTAGGAGAATGTGTTGTTTACCCTCAGGTCGAATTCGGGAAAATCCCAAAGACTTCCCTAACTGTTTTAGCTCCATCACCCGCAGTAATTGCTCTGCCACGGAGGGAATTGGACCATAGCGATCGCTCCAATCTGCTGCGATCTGTGCTAACTCCTTTTGGGAGGCTGCTGCAGCTACTCCTCGATAAGCACTGATTTTTTGGTCTATATCTGGAATATAGTCAGCGGGAATAAAGGCTGTAATCTGAAGGTCAATCTGAGTATCATCTACTTGGGGAATTTCTTGCCCTTGAATTTCCTTAATCGCTTCTTGCAGCATTTCCATGTAGAGGTCAAAGCCAATGGCTTCCATCTGACCGGATTGTTCTACACCTAGGAGATTCCCCACCCCTCGAATTTCCATATCCCGGGTTGCTAACAGATAACCTGACCCGAGTTGAGTGAACTCCTGAATTGCTCGTAAGCGTTTCTTGGCTGCTTCTGAGAGTACCTTCTGGTTAGGATAAAGTAACCAAGCGTGGGCTTGAATCCCCGCCCGACCTACTCGTCCTCGCAATTGGTAGAGTTGGGCAAGACCAAATTTGTGAGCATCTTCGATCACAATGGTGTTGACTCTAGGAATATCTAGCCCAGATTCAATAATCGTAGTACACACTAGGATATCTGCCTCACCGTTGCTAAAGGTGAGCATAATTGACTCTAATTCTGCTGGGTCGAGCTGACCGTGAGCAATGGCGATTCTGGCCTCAAGGATCATTTCCCTGAGTTCCGCAGCAACTTCTTCAATCCCTTCAACGCGAGGTACGACATAGAATACCTGACCGCCTCGGTCAAGTTCCATACGAATGGCGGTGCGGACAGCTTCTGGTTTATAGGGAGATAAGTGGGTTTTAATGGGACGCCGTAAGGGTGGTGGTGTAGTAATTAAACTCATTTCTCGTACCCCCGATAAGGACATATAGAGGGTACGGGGAATGGGAGTAGCGCTGAGGGTCAATACATCTACCTGAGTTTTGAAAGATTTAATTTTTTCCTTCTGGTTGACACCAAACCGCTGTTCTTCATCTATCACCAGCAGCCCTAACTCTCGAAACGTTACACTTTTCCCTAGCAACTGATGGGTACCTACCACCACATCTAACTCCCCAGTTTTAAGGCGTTGAAGAATATCACGCTTTTCCTGGGGGCTACGAAAGCGGTTGAGTAGACCGACATTGATGGGGTAGGGAGAAAACCGTTCTTTGATGGTATGATAATGCTGCTGAGTAAGGATAGTGGTTGGGGCAAGGAAAGCTACTTGCTTGTTAGAGGTCACAGCTTTAAAAATAGCCCGAATTGCCACTTCTGTTTTACCAAACCCCACATCCCCACAAACTAAGCGATCCATAGGGCGATCGCTCTCTAAATCCCGTTTCACATCCTGTATCGCCTTGAGTTGGTCAGGAGTAGGTTGGTAGGGGAAAGAATCTTCTAATTCCTGCTGCCAAGGGGAATCCGCTGGAAAGCAATAACCAGACTGCTGTGCTCGCTGGGCATAGAGCTTCAGCAAATCCACCGCTACTTTCTTAATACTTTTACGGACACGATTTTTGGTTTTCTCCCAGGTTTTACCAGACATCTTGTGGAGTTGAGGCAAACCCGTACCTGTATGTCGAAACCGAGATAGTACTCCCAACTGATCCGCTGCCACCCGGAGCAAACCATCAGCGTACTTGATCACCAAATACTCACGAGTTTCATTATTTATGCTTAATTTTTCCAGCTTGAGGAACTGACCGATCCCATGATTCTTGTGAACCACATAATCCCCTGGACGTAGCTTATTGGGGTCAACCTGTTGGGAGGCAGCACGGCGGCGCTTACGGATATAACTGGGAGTTGCCAAGGTATGCTGCCCAAAGAACTCCCGGTCAGTCACAACCACGATGCGGTAAGTAGGGAGGATAAATCCCTCTAGTTCGGCTAAGCCCGAATACTTGACCGCTACCGCTGTCCTCTGGATATTTAATTTTTCAATAGCTGGGTAATCCCGAGGGTTGGGGACAAACTGGGCAGGACAATCATGTTCTTGGAGCAGGGCAACGGAACGACTAGGTTGGGCAGAAACCAGCCAAATAGAGAAACGGCGATCGCTCTGCTCTCGGAGTACTTCTGCTAGTTTGGCAAACTGGTGGGGTGTTACTGGTACAGAGCGGCTAGCCAGATTAACGGCATTTTGGGTAGTTTCTTCCACCAATTCTGATAAATACAGGATTGGTGGAAGGTTAGTAGGTTGTTCGCGTAGCGTGGCCTTTTGGCCAAGGTTGGCTGGTGGAAGGTTAGTAGGTTGTTCGCGTAGCGTGGCCTTTTGGCCAAGGTTGGCTGGTTGAAGGTTATTAGATTGTTCGCGTAACGTGGCCTTTTGGCCAAGGTTCGAACCTTCAACCTGAAACTGGTTAACCTTCAACGGTGGTGAACCTTCAACCTGAAACTGGTTAACCTTCAACGGTGGTGAACCTTCAACCTGAAACTGGTTAACCTTCAACGGTGGTGAACCTTCAACCTGAAACTGGTTAACATTCAACGGTGGTGAACCTTCAACCTGAAACTGGTTAACCTTCAACTCTAGAGCATGATCAAAATAACGATGGAGACAGGGCAGGGAATGATTCAGTTCCTCTAATTGTTCTTCGGCATGTTCCACCCAGCGATCGCAATGGGCAGCACACTGTTCTGGTTCATCAATGACAATTAAAGTATTTTCTGGCAGGTAATCTAGTAGAGAGGCTGGCTGGTCAAAGGCAATACCCAAGAAACGGCGGCTACCCTCTAAAGACTGACCTTCCTCGAAAGATTCTTGCTCCTGAGGTGAGAGATAAGATTGGATTAGTTCAGCCTTTGAGGTTCTCAGCACTTGGCTAATAATGTGACCAAAATCCGTGGGGGTCAGCACGATGCCGTCAATTTTATCCAGGGAACGCTGGGTTGCGGGGTCAAACTCCCGCAACTGCTCTAACTCATCCCCGAACCATTCCAGTCGCACTGGCAATTCTAAGGCTACCGGGAAAACATCTACAATATCACCCCGCCGACTCCACTGACCTTCTGTTTCCACTAGGGGAACCCGTTCATAACCCAGCTGTGCCAACTTTTGATCAAGGTTTTTGCCATCCCAAGTCATGCCCTGGTTAAGGGTAAGGCAGTAGGGCTTAAAGGCATCGACAGGGGGCAAGTGGGGTTGGAGTGCTGCTTGAGTGGCAACAATAGCCATCCCATGAGTTGAACGTTGAACCAATGAAGGTTGTAAGTCCGAACTTTCAACTGGCAACCTGTCAACCTTCAACCTTTCGACCAAATCTGCCAATACTTGCATTTGTCCCCAGGTCATTTCCGACTCTGGGTCAAAGGGTTCATAGGGGGATGCTTCTGAGGTGGGGTATAAGTGGACTGTATCCCAACCCATGGCTTCCAGTTGGGTTGCCCAGCGACTTGCTTCTTCTAGGGTGCTACAGACTACGAATAGCAGACGTTGGTCTGCCTTGGCCAGGGCTGATGCTACTAATCCCTTTGGCAAACGGGGAATACCATTCAGAGATAGAGACTGTTGGCGATTGAGTTTCGTGAGTAGTTCACTGGTGAGAGGGGAGTGCTCTAGTGTCCGAATGATCGAGGAAAGTGCCATTAGTTCAGTGGGTACTTGACAATAGGGCTTCCAGGATAGCTGTTTCTCTCATTTTACTAGGAATAGCAATGCCTGGGGCAAATTGACTGTTGTTGAATAGGTTAACTTATCTCACCACTGGCATTACCACTGGATGCAGGAGTGTTTCCAAGTCCGTCGGTCTACATTAATTTATTAGGACTTACGCAAATACCTCAATTTTACTCTACCTGTAGGGTGGGCAATGTTTTGCCCACCCTACAGGTAGAGTCTGTGCGTAAATCCTGTTTATCTTGAATAAGGCGAAATCCTTTTTAGGTCAAGGATTCGGCTATAACAGTTTCAGGGGTTACGACTTGATTGTTGACTAATCTTTAGAAGATTTAATCCTCTTAGGTTAGATTAAACAGATATTACCGATCAAAATTTCAATTAATTTCTAGCCAAGATAACCAAGAGCTATCGATAAGAAATACATTACTGACTCAAGCAGCAATAATGGATAATACTGACTTGAATAACTTTAATAATAAAACTCCTCAGGTTCTCGTGGTTGATGATGAGAAGATCCTACGCTTGGTGCTACGTCGTAGCTTGACAAAGGAAGGATATAAAGTCATTGAAGCTAGCAACGGTGAGCAATGTCTGAATATCTGTGAGCAAAAATTGCCAGACATTGTGCTGTTAGATGCCAGAATGCCCATACTTGATGGGTTTACCTGCTGTGCTAAATTGAAGGATAACTTTGGTTCCGAATGTCCTCCTATACTAATGATTACAGCACTCTATGATGAGCAATCTGTAGAACGAGCGTTTGAAGCCGGTGCGACGGATTATATAACTAAGCCAATTCACTGGCCAGTTTTGCGACGAAGAGTACGTCGTTTGATTGAATCAAGTTGGACAATGATACAGTTAAAAATCGCCAATAAAGAGTTGGAACGCCTCGCTACTATCGATGGCTTAACCCAAGTTGCCAACCGCCGAGCCTTTGACAAATATTTTAACAACGAATGGTATCGACTGGCACGGGAAGAAAACCCCTTGTCTTTAGTATTGTGTGACATTGATTTTTTTAAGCGTTACAATGACACTTATGGACACCAATCAGGAGATGAGTGTCTTAAACAAGTTGCTCAAATCCTTGGTGAAGCAGCAAAGCGTCCAGGGGATCTGGTGGCTCGCTATGGGGGTGAGGAATTTGTGGTAATTTTGCCGAGTACTGATATACAAGGCGCTATTCAGGTAGCAGAGACAATTGAAACTAAACTCTACAAAAAGGCGATCCCTCATTCTGGTTCTCTGGTGAGTGACATTGTTACCGTCAGCCTGGGGGGTGCCAGTACGATTCCCTCAGTAAAATCATCCCCAGATAATTTATTTTACGAGGCTGATAAAGCACTATATAAGGCAAAAACTGCCGGTAGAAATCGCCTGGTTCATGTTAGTTACTAATGAAAAAATCAGTAGTCATTAGACTTAAAATATTTTGACGCCAACTAGCATCTTTTCTACGGTCAGTAGGCAATTCTAACACTCTAATGCCTTGGCTAGGAAGTGGGTTTAAACCTTGCTTGAGCTGCTGCAATGATTCAATCAGCTGGTGCTCTACTCCATAAGTCAGACACAACTGTGAAAAATTGACATCTTGGGGTGTGGCAAAGAATTCTTCAAAGGGTGGGTCAAATTTGGCAATGGGCAACATCTCGAAAATGCCACCACCATTGTTATTAATTAATATAATGGTTAAATGACCAACAAACTTGTTTTTAATTAGGAAACCATTGCTGTCATGCAAAAATGCTAAGTCACCCGTTAGCATCACACTACTTTGATTACGATGAGCAATACCTAAAGCTGTTGATAAGGTACCATCAATCCCATTAGCGCCCCGATTAAACCAAGGTCGAATCCTCCTGTTACCAGGTTTCCAAAAGAACTCCACATCTCTGACTGGCATGCTGTTAGCAATAAATAGAGGTGTTTCCGGTGGTAGACATTGGGACAGTAACCAAGCCGCTTTCCCTTCAAACAACTGACTCATTTTAGTCATTGTTTGGTCAACCTTTGCCCTGACCTTCGCTTCAGCCTCACACCACTTTTTTAGGTAAGGTTGCAGGTTATCAGGTTGCAGGTTATCAGGTTGCAGGTTATCAGGTTGCAGGTTATCAGGTTGCAGGTTATCAGGTTGCAGGTTATCAGGTTGCAGGTCATCAGGTTGCAGGTTATCAGGTTGCAGGTTATCAGGTTGCAGGTTATCAGGTTGCAGGTTATCAGGTTGCAGGTTATCAGGTTGGAGGTTATCAGGTTGCAGGTTAGAATCGTCAACCTTCAACCTTTCAACCTTCAACCTGTCAACCGTCAACGATGGTGAACCTTCAACCGTCAACCTGTCAACCGTCAACCTGTCAACCGTCAACTTGTCAACCTTCAACTGGTTAACTTTCAACTCCTTTACCCATATCCCCAGTTGTTCTACACTCATCCGCAGATGAGTTGTTTTGCCATGGAGGGGGTCGAGGTTGTGGTGGCTAGGGTCAATCACCCAACGTCGCGGTTGACATTTATCCAACCAAGCACGCAGTTCTTTGCTAATCGGTAGTTCACCAATGTGAATAACCATTGTGGGTTTTAGCTGTTGCGCTAATCGTGGATTACGCAGGATCAAGTCATAGGTGGAAATTAGATTGGGGTTGAGGTCGCAATAGTTTCTTACCGGTGAGAGCCCTTCTGCTAGTACAGGCCATCTTAAGGTTTTGGACAAGGATGCGATCGCATTACAATAGTCTTTGGGATTTTGGGGTTGAGCTGGACCAGCGATAATTATTCCTTGCTGGGATTCTTGCCACTGTTGTATGACTTTCGCGGTTGCAGGTTGCAGGTTGTCAGTTACAGCTTGCAGGTTGTCAGTTACAGCTTGCTGCTGACAGTGAGCGAAGAATTCTTCTGGTTGTAATTGGGATTTTAATGGGTTAGTGGTTGTGTCGGGAATGGGTGGGAGGGGGTCACGGAAGGGTAGATTTAGGTGTACTGGACCAGGGGTAGGAAAATGTGTTAGCGGAGTGCTGCCAAAGGAGGCTCGCTCCCAAGCATGAACTACGGTTTGCCGTAGATAACGGAGCATACTGATATCAGCTTTAGGGACCGCTAGGGTACTTTGCCAGTTGGGATAGTTGCCGTATAATTTGATTTGGTCAATGGTTTGTCCGGAATGACAATCTTGGAGTTCTGGGGGACGGTCAGCAGTCAAAACTAATAGTGGTACTCGGCTTTCTCTGGCTTCAATCACAGCGGGATAGAAATTAGCCCCAGCCGTGCCAGAGGTACAAACCAGGACAACTGGTTTTCCTGATTGTCGAGCAATGCCTAAGGCGAAAAAGCTGGCTGAACGTTCATCTAGAACTGGAATCGCCTCGATCTGTGGGTGTTGAGCAAACGCAACAGTTAGAGGGGTTGAGCGTGACCCTGGACAGATGATTGCTGTGGTCAATCCCAAGCGCTGTAGGGTTTCTACCAGGATGGAAGCCCAGAGGCTATTGGTGTTGCGAAAATCAATAGGCATTCAATTATGTTAATCAACATTTAATTCGAATATTGTGAACTACCCCAACCTACTTGGCCTATGGCCACGCTACGCGAATGTAGAGGTTGGGGCTTCCAGCTTCACGGAAGAATGCCTCAACTTGGACGGACGTCCACGTCTTGGTCTTACTTCTTCTCCACTGGCGTTAACCTCCCCCGTCCCAGAGGAGGATAGCATTCTGATACCTTCTGCTCTGATATTATTTGCCGCATTACCATCTCTGTCGTGATGAGTTCCACAACTTGGACAAGTCCAAGCCCTTACATCAAGCGGTAACTCCTTGATTTGATAATGACAATTAGAGCAGGTTTTAGAGCTGGGGAACCACCGGTTTATCTCAACCAATACCTTTCCTTCTTTTTCACACTTATAAGAAAGGAAATTGACAAAGATTCCCCAACCCAGGTCAGATATTGCTTTAGCTAGTTTATGGTTACGAACCATGCCCTTGACATTTAGGTTTTCGACTACCACTACTTGATTCTGATCAACTATTTTTCTGGATAGCTTATGCAGGTAGTCTTGGCGGACATTTCCAATCCGTTCGTATACTTTAGCTACAATTTTTCTGGCTTTTTTTCGCCCGTTACTGCTCTTCTTCTTTCGAGCAGCGATACGTTGCTTTTTGGCTAATTTTTTTTCGTATTTAGCTAGATGCTTGGGATTACCAAATTTAGAGGTCTTTTCGCCGTCGTAGGTGATCGCAAAATCTTTGATGCCCAAATCAATCCCGATAACCTTTCCTTCTGTGGAAGGCTGCCTGTCCTCTGATTCATACTCCATCAGCACAGAAGCATAGTATTTCCCAGACGGAGTCCTGCTGACGGTAACAGTCTTGATTTCTCCATCTAATGGTCGGTGTATTATTGCCTTGACAGTTCCCAGTTTTCCAGGAAACTTAAGGCAATCTCCTACGCGGCATACGCGCTGTGGATATTGGATTGATTGGCGATGATGATATGACTTGAATCTAGGATATTTTGCTCTACCCTCAAAAAAATTTTGATATGCACGGCTAAGATTTAGACTCACAGCTTGCAACACCTGAGAGTAGCAATCTTTTAGCCATTCAGTTTCTTTATCTTTTTTGAGTTTTGGCAACATAGCATTGAGGGCAGCGCGAGACAACCCTTTACCGGTTTCTTTGTAGGTTTCTATGCACTGATTCAATGCATAATTCCACCACCAGCGGGCACAGCCAAAGTGCTGAGCAAGTATATGAACTTGTTCTTGAGTTGGATAGATCCTGACCTTGACTGCTTGATGTCTTATTGCTTTGACCTCATTTATCGACATATGTACCATTATATATATTTTGTGGTACATCGTCAACCCATCGCTAAAAGTTTTTGTTCGCTTAGCGTGGCCTACGGCCAAGGGGCTATCCATCCCCACCCGTCGCAGGGATGGGGAATTTCGCCCCCTCAAACTCCCCTGTTACGGTCGATGCCTGGTATTACCCAGGGCACCTCCGCTTCAGAACTGGACGTGAAACTTTCGCCTCATCCAGCTCCTGAATATCCTCAACCTTTCGGTTTGCCTTTCGGCTTGCTCCAGTGGATTTCTTGGTGGCAGCTTTGATGGACTGCCATTAGATTCTTGCGTTTCCAGTTGGCGTGGTTTCCATCGACGTGATGAAGGTGTACAACCTGGTCGTTCAAGAATTTGTGTCCGCAATGTCCACAGGAATGGTTTTGCCTTTTTAAAGCCTTGGCGGTAGCATCATCGTATAGTACGGAGTTTCGCATGCTCCAGTAGACTAAGTCTCCGTCATAAGGGGACTTGGTTCCTTTTACGTTTACGTGTTGGTTTTGTTTATACCCGACTGCTGGGAAGCTTTTCTTGCATAGTTCGTTGGCTTTGTACCGGTTTACTTTCTTTTCCTTGCGGAACTTACGGTTTGCGGTCTTATTCAAGAACCATAAACTATCTCGGGAACTGCTCATGTCACAGCTTTTGTGGTAGTTTCTCCAACCACGTACGATGGGGGCTAATTTTTGGGCTTTTATTTTGGCACCATAATTCGAGTTGTTGACCACGGTTTTTATCTTCTTCCGGAAGTTTCTATGGTTTTCCTCTGAGGGAGTGCATCGGAACTTTCCGTTTTTCTGGACTCGGAATTTCCAACCCAGGAAGTCAAACCCGTCTGTCGTATTGGTTAGTTTGGTCTTTTCTTGATTTACTTCTAAGCCGCGTTGAGCTAGGAAGTTCCTCACTTTTTCTAGAATTTTCTCAGCATTATCTTTTGGCTTAAGAATAAATACCATGTCATCCGCATATCGGATGCTAGAGTGTATATTCTCTATTCCGTCAAGTGCAATGTTGGCTAGGAGTGGGCTGACTACACCGCCTTGGGGCGTTCCTTGCTCCGGGAATTCCGGATTGATGCCTGCTTTTAGACATCTGAATATCCCCATCTTCAGACTTGCAGGAGCTAGCAATCTATCCATTATGGAGCTGTGGGAGATGCGGTCGAAACACTTTTTGATGTCTAGTTCTATTACTCTTTTTGTGATGCCGTTAGAGTTTGATTTTAGATGTAGGAACAGGCGTTTTTGTGCGTCTTGGGCACATCTGCCTGTTCTGAATCCGTAACTATCGGCACTGAACGTAGCTTCATGGGCTGGTTCGAGAGCATATTTTGCTAAACATTGCCATGCTCTATCTTGGATTGTTGGTACTTTTAACATTCTTGTACTCCCGGAGACGAAACCTTAGAATAGGGCAGCCTTTATGGTTGGTCGGCTATGGGCAAAAGGGTCAAAACTTTATGATTAAGGCTGCCCTATTCTTGCGGTAACTTCTGACCGTTTTTATTAGGTATTGGTATTTCCCTCAACCCTTGATGCGTCCAATTTTCCGCACGGTCGTTTAGTTTTCCTAGTACCTCGAACCGTTCTTTGTAGCTTAGGGACTTTTTCCCATCTACTCCGGCGGTTTTCTTTCCTTGATTAAGCTGTGTCACTTGGCGGATTGCCATTAATTGAGCTGAGCGGGATTTCAGAATCAGTTTTTGTAAAGACCGCGCCTTTCTCAGGTCACCATCTCGAACCGCTTTGTACACTCGCTTCTGTAGGCGGAAAAGGTTCCGGCGGAGTTGTTTCCACTTTTGGCTTTTCCATAGGTCACTATATCTATTTGACATGTGTCTACCCATGCTCTCCATTAGTTTTGTGTATTCTGGATACCCGCCACCAGTTTTGGGTGGCATCCTACCCGACAGTGGGGATTAAGTCGGCATAACTTACCGAGGTTCGACTATTCCTCAGACCCATACTTGCTGTCGTTTTTACTCGTTCCGTCTGTCAGATTGTTTTGGTGATTTAGGGCAGTCCAATTTGCCTACCCTCTTCTCAGAGATTACAGCTATCACGAAAAGAATGCTGTGAGAATGAGAGGGTCAAGTCGCACACTATTTACATCTCAGATTGTGGCTTCATTCTTAGACACTTTTCTAGGACTAGTTTTACCCTTGTCACCTCCCCGTTAGCGCCAGTGATACCTATCTGCTTTGGTTCTGCTTGCGCCCTGTTGCCAGCTTCACTCTGTGGAGTTGCCGCCCACTCGGTGTGGCCAGGTAGGGAGTCACTTATCTCTTCAAGGGGTGGGTTTTCACCACCATCCGAAAGACAGTTAAGAATCTTTGAGGGTGTTTCCTCGCGATTCTCCTAACTCTTACCCCTCTAGAAACTAGAGGCTCTTAGTTAGAACGAGCCGCACCTTCGTTAAATGTTGATTTGATTTTGTTGACCGTTGAGGGTTGAGAGTTGACAACCGAGGTTTTACTGCCCTAATGTAACTTAAACATAAATATGAGTTAAAATCGGATATAATCTATGTATAGAAGCTATTTCAGGTTAAAATATTCGTCTCTAAGACAGACAACTCCTGACTCAGAAGGAAGAAGGTAAATTTTAGGTAAGCATTCAGCTGACCACTGACCGCTGACCGCTGAATGCTTACTGGTCTTGAAAGTTTCCTGCATCATTCTTGGTGATTAGCCCAATAAGTATATAGATACTTAAAAATCAGCTATTAGCACTCAGCATTCAGCAGGTAGTGCCTTAGCTGAATGCTTACAATTTTAGATGGGGCCCTTATCCCCATCTAAAATGCAGCCACCCAGAATTTGTGGGGGATTCTTTCACGATCACAAACATGGAACATTTAAGGATTGAATACATCGCCAGGGTCATGAATTGGGAAGCTAATTCTATGCTTGAAGCAACGCTATGGATACTTACCACGCTTTTTATAGGAACTCTTATATCTAGTCTTTTTCATCGCTTCAGGTTTGGTGCAACAGTTGAGCAACTAATCGAGACAAGATTTTACGAGGTTTTACCAGTACGTAGCCTTTTTTGGGCTTTATTTTGTGCTTTTGGTTACGGACTAGCTTTTACCTCGTTCGCTGCTTTGACAAATATTTTTCAATTAGTTTTTAATGAATCACGATCATCTGAAACCGCATGTAAATTACTTTTAAGCGGAGGATTGGCATTTTTATTTGCTATTACACTTAAATCTTTAAAGTATGCTCTTCTGAGAATTCCAAATCAGAAGCCTCTACCTGTCAAAACAGATGGAGTATCAGTTCGTTATGGAATTCATCCTCGCTTGTTAAAAACTTTGGGTTTTGAACGATTTCCTAATGAAAAATCTCCCAAAAATGTTGAAGAGCGGATAGTTAGATATTTAATTGCTGTGATAGGTGTAACATGTATAGGATTGATCTTTTTTATCCTATTCAAAAATAATGAATACAATTTTGAAATAGATTTTACCACTTCAATACAGGATGTTTTATCGCAAATACCTTCTATTCAGACATCTTTTATATTAACCACTATTGCCATTATTCCTACGCTAATTGTGTTGATAATATTCAACAATAGGGATTACACATTCCTGAATTTAAATCAATCTTTGCTTGTTAAAGTTGGGATTGTTTTTTTGAGTATCTTTTGCCTTAGGTATTTAAATTTAAAATTCTACACGACTGTAGTTATAGTTGCAATAATCTTGTCTTTATATGGGCTGCGAATGATAGCAGACTTAATCTTAGAATCGTCGTATACAAGAGTTAAGCGAGTATATAATCCCATTGCAGAAAAAATTAAGCATTACACCTCATATCTTGAGCAAATTTATATTGACCCACAACTAAAACTAGGTTCACTACAGAAAAATCAACTGGCAGATCGTATCAGCAGGGGTTGTAAGAATTTAGAAGAGCGAGGAATCTTTGTTGTTCGGAACTTGGCAAGATTCTTGAACTTGGTTGAGGTTCAATATGAGGAATTTGCCGTTGCTATGCTACGTTACCTCACTGTACGGCGGTATATCACTCTTGGTGGTGCTTCTGGCACCTATCGCCCACTTCAGCGTCCTGCTGTACCCATGTGGGATTATGACCTATTTCCTCTTCATCCTCCCAATGGCTATGTGAATTGGATTGATCCGCTCTGGCTTCCTAGCCAATGGGACGTTGTAGAAACATGCTGGAGGTGTGGAGGAACAGGGCAAGTTATGACAACTGTTACTGAAACTGATTCAGAAGGTAATACAAAAACCCGTAGAGAATATGAAACTTGTGGTACATGTAGTGGCAGTGGGCGGTTAAAGCACACTCAAATTCTTAATACCCAATGGCAAAGGATGATGCCCCTAGTTACATATCCTAGTATTCCTATACCTGAACTGGTTGAGGATGCAGAAGAGAAAGTTTTCTACCGTCAACCAATCACAGAAAACTTTGTTGCAGCAACTGAACAGGCAAGAGCAGCAAATGCCAACAATCTTATCCTACAGAAAATGTATCAAACTGGAAGTGAGCTTAAACAGCTTCACAAGCTTCATAAATCAGAGGTAGAAAACTTGCATAATGGCTATCTCTATCGTGCAGATTTTCAAATTGCTTCTTTTCGGATGATAATGATTGAGTTTGTGAATTTAGGTAGACGTTTTGGATGGTTCTTTGGACGACGACCTGAATTTTACTTCCCTCAACTACCGCTCTCTTATAGTGCGGTTTTTACCTTGATGTTGCTGCCTCCTCTTGGGTTGGCTCTCTCGATATTTCTTTTTAGATTTTCAACAAAAATTTTTCCTTTGCTAATTTCATGTATTAAGGTAGCTTTATCTTGAATCCCCAACGTGGTTTTACCTTGGCGATCGCTACTTACCGAAAGTCTCCAAATGCCGATATGCCCTTAAATAGCATGAGCAGACCACTTATTAAGATAGCAATCGCCAGCCCACCAGCCACTAAATCCAATAAGTTAGTATTTTCCAATTAAGGAGCCTCTCACCTTGATCAAATGCTAACCCAAAAGTCCCCAGTCCAAGTCATCTCTCATGCTGTCACTGAAGCAGGCATCTACCAAGTACAGCAGGGCTACCGAGTAGAAGTCAGCAGCACCGAGACTTAGTTTTACTGGCATCCAGGTATCTTTCGGGTTGTGCAAGAACTCAGGGAGTGGTTGCGACCTCAAGTCCACGTTTGTGGAAACGTTGGAGGCTTTTCGGACAGCAATGTCTTTTGGTTTTTGGCGATGGATCCAAACACAAACGAACGTATTGGCAGCTTAAATCAAGGATTTAGGCTTTGTTTGGGGCTAATTTCTTTTAAGTCCCGCTAATGCTTAATCCCTAATTCCTACTCCCAGATCCGCTGTTACCTTTGCTATAATTCCTAATCCCTAAAAAAATTGTCTAACATTTTTAACAAATTCATTGACGTTCTCAAAATGGATGTTATGTCCACAATCAGCAATGACGTTTAAATTAGCTTCTGTACAAAGTGTTACTATTTCTGAGTTAATCGATTTAAATTTATGATCATACTCTCCAACTAGCAAAAGCAAAGGAACTTGATTATGTTGGAGTGATTCCCACAGAGATGGTTGGCATCCTGTACTGATATGACGCAGAGATTTAGCTAATTCCAGAGGATTATTTTGTTGTCGAATCTTGATCATCTGTTCAAATTTAGGATGCTGCTTGAGGGAGCTGAACAGAGGCTGATTGTACCAATTTGATAAGAAGGTCAATAAATCCCCAGTTTCCAATTTTTCGGCAATTTGCAAATCTCGCTGACGGCGCTTTAATTGTTCTGCTTGAGTCTTTAGCCCTGGAGATGCTGATTCGAGTACTACTTTACTAAAACATTCGGGGAAATGAAGGGTCATGTAGAGAGCCAATCGACCTCCCATAGAATAGCCAACTAAAAAGCATGGTTCAAAGTTTAACTGCTCTAGTAATTCCTTTAAGGCGTGAGCAGTGTTTGGCATAGTGTAGCACTCATCCCCACCTAAAACTTTGGTCTTACCATGACCAGGTAAATCAACAGCTAGACAACAAAATTCCTCACAGAGTAATGATATTGCTTCATCAAATTCCTGGCTGCTACCCATGAATCCATGGCAAAAAAGAATCCGTGGTTGCTCTCGATTTCCTCTTAACTCATAGTGAAACTTATATAGCATTTATCAAATATAAGCGCGTTAATTGCAGTTATGAGGTACGCTTTTTAACCTCAAAGTCCCCCTTTTTAAGGGGGATTTAGGGGGATCGCTTTGTACCTCATAGCTATAAGAATTGCTATAATTGTTACAATTCATGATATCGAAATTATTTTAACTGATTATCCAACAGCAACGACCAATGAACACAGGGTTAAACTAAGGCTTTAAGAAGCACCATTAGCTTCAGGTTAATTTCCGCCAGTTCTTTATTGGGATCAGAACCAGCAACAATTCCAGCACCAGCGTAGAGTCGAGCATGATTACCTGCTATCAAAGCAGACCGAATCCCAACGATAAATTCACTATTGCCTTGATAATCTATCCATCCGAGGGGAGCAGCATACAGAGAACGGTCAAAGGTTTCGTAGTGTCGGATTTGCTCACAAGCAATTTTGGTAGGAACACCAGCCACTGCTGGAGTAGGATGCAGTTTCGCTATAATCTCTAGGGGATTGACATGAGCTGGTAATGCTGCTTTAATCGGAGTCCATAAATGCTGGATATTCGACAGTTTCAGCAGTTGGGGAGATGGCGAAAAATCCAGTTCCAAACCCAGTTGACAAAGACGTTGGATAATAAATTCACTCACTGCGTTATGTTCACGTCTCTCTTTTTCACTACTAAGTAATTGGTTCGCCAAATCCGCATCTTCAGCTGGGGTTTGACCTCGTGGAGCAGACCCTGCTAAAGCATCCGTCACTAACTGATGGTCGTAAATACTAATCAGACGTTCAGGACTAGCGCCAATAAAGTTTTTGCCTTTGCCGTTACTGATCGAAAAAATATAGCAATCTGGATAGTTATGGCGCAAATTGTCCAGAGAATCTACCAGATTAAACGGTATTGGTGAGACGACATCGACGGCTTGGGAAAGGACAATTTTGCTAAATTGATTGGCTTGGATAGATTTTAAGGCTGATGAAACCGATAATTTGAAGTCTTTGGCTTTTTTTGAATCTTGCTTGAGAAATTCATGATGGTTAGCCTTACCAGTAAAACAGTAGAGCAGACGACCAGAAGAGGTGATTAGATTGAACTGCCGACCTACGCTTTCGACCAGCCAATCCAGATTAACTTGAGAGTTGATTTCAAGATTAGCCACTACTACACATCGGCTTTGACAAAGTGAAATTTGCCAGCGAGGTAGAAAAATAGTGGCAGATGGGAAAGGGTTGTTACTATTAAACTTGTCAGCAAAAAACGTAAAACTACAGAAGAAATGAGGTCCAGCCAATCGCTGCTCTATTTCACCACTAATTATGGTGTTAGCTAAACATGAGTCGATAAATTGTTGTGCTTTATAGAACCGTTGTTCACCAGCTAACTTAAGGGATACAGCCGCATCAATAGCAACAATTGATTCTTGATTACTTATATTTTCAAAATAGAAGTGTAGGGGCTCGGGGGTGGCGGCAAAAGGGGCGGCTCTATCCCGAATTGCCTGAAAAACCGCCAGTGGGTCGAGGGGTGAAATTTCTTGAGAAATACTGGCAATTTTGGCAATACCTTGTTTTTGAGATTTTTTCTGGCAGGCTAAGAGAAACTGATGTAACTCTTTAGGCTCATGAAAGAGGTTAGCAGGGCAGGGAATGACTAACATATATAGGCTTTCTTGAATTACAGGAGTGTTTACCTCAATGAACAACAACACAAACGCGATTGGCCGTAGGCCACGCTGCGCTAACGCTCTTTACTACATAGTTCTTAACTTGTTTTTACATAACTTTTTAACTTACAGAATTTATAGTTACTAATGATCAATTATCAGCATGTTTGGCAATTAAGAAAAGCAGGGTAAGGGCAAAAATCAATAAATAGGGGGTATTCTCCAAACTATTGATAATTAATTTCAATAATTATGATAATCAAGGCTTACTATGGTCATAATCCTTGCTCTATTCTTGATGCAAAGCGCGAGTGGGGGGAACCACGGCAGTCGCTCATGGGGGAAACCCCCAAGACCGCGCTGCCTCCCCAAGACCGCGCTGCATCGCTATCACATTTTGGTTTGATTTTTCTTGCGCTTACCCTAGAATTATATAATTGCTCACCATCATTTCTTGATGCAGTCGCTCATGGGGGGAACCACGGCAGTCGCTCATGGGGGAAACCCCCAAGACCGCGCTGCCTCCCCAAGACCGCGCTGCATCGCTTTTTAATTTTAATGATGAGCAATAGTTTTGGTAGTAAAAATTTTGGTTTTGATGACCAATCATTTATTTGGTCACTAATCAAGACGGAAATCAAGGGGATATTAGTATAAACAATCCCTGATTAATTTTTCCAACCTACTACAAATAAAAAGCTGCCCTTTTGAGTAGACACCACTTCAGTTTTAATGAAGCCTACTTCTCTTAAGAGGTTAACAATTTTATCGGTGGAGTAAAGCGGGGGAGCTTTGACTCCGCCAATCAATAAATCCATTATTTCTAATTCTGGCAAAAATGATGGTGAAGGAACCAAACTGTCAGTGGTAGGTTCCAGGATAATCACCATACCCTTTGGTCTTAAAACCTGAAAAGATTTTTTGATAAACTGGCTACCATAATCGCTGTAGGACAATTTTCTAAATAAGAATACAATATCATACTCTTCATTAGCACCCCACTGGTCAGACAAAGCGTTTCCCTCGGGAGATATAATAATCTCTTCCGGAGATTTAGGTAAAGGATACTTGCTTAAAAGTCGCTCTAAAAAATTAATTTGATTTTCCAAGCCTGCCAGCACAAAGTCTACATCGGGTTTGCGTTCCAGTAGCTTGCCTATAAAGGTAATACCCACTTCGCCAGTAATAATTCTCTTAACCTGATCAATAGGAATTTTAGTGAACAATTCTCGGGACGGTTCTTTCAGATATTCGTTAGCAAATGCATAGTACTCATAAAGGGTTTCATCATTACCATTAAACAAATCCATCTGCTGATTTGAGCTGCCAGTTTGGATAGTTAAATTTAATGATAACCAGGATGACCATGTCTGAGAGACTAGATTGTAATAATCACCCAAATAACTTGGACTTTCTTTAACCAAATAATTCTTAGTTATTTTGGTGTTAACATAGCCAACACCTTGATCATGATTAGTTTGGCTACTTTGGCTACTGTTGAGATAACCGAGACTCTCCAAAACCCTAAGCAATCGCTCGGTTGATATCAAATTAAGATTCAAGTCCCTGGCTACTAAATTAGCAGAAACTCCGGGATGCTTGTGCAGATAATCAAAAACACCAAGTTTCACGGCTGACATAATAATTGCAGTACGTTGGAAACTGGTAGCATCTGCCAGCATCTCTGCTCTTTCTAAGAGTCTGATTCGATTACCAATAACTTTCGTTAAGCTATTGATAGCTTCTGGGAAATACTTTTTGATCGCCAAGACTAAACCTACCAATTTAGATGGCAGTCCAAATCTTTGCTGTTTCGACTTTATCTCTAGAGTATCCCGTGCTAGCACTTTGACATTACTGGTCATACTTTTGAGTCATACTTTTTAGGATTGCTTACAAGACTTACAGGGTGCGTTAATAACGCACCCTACTACTTATATAGTTTAGGGTTCAATTTTTCGTAAGTCTTATATTAATAGTTGTTATTTTACAACTTTAGTTAATATTTTTTAAATAAAATTTACAAAATATTAACCTATAATCAATTCACGACCTTGATTGGGATTAATGGTATTCTGCTAGTCAGCCCCTTAACACCGTTGAAGACCGTTGACCCAAAGCTTGAACAGTCCCAGCAGTATTGGTTTATGGTTTGACGGTCACTCTAGCACGACTGGCATTCATATTCCGTGACTATTTTGACAACAAACACAATTAATGCTCCTAGCTCCAAACAGAAACTGTGGCTAGCAGCCATCAAGCCCCCCATGTATAGCGTGGCAATTATCTATGTTTGGGTAGCAGCTGCTGTGGCATGGTTTGAGACCAATCACCTCAATTGGACGATATTTTTGACCTTTGTCAGTGCTTCGATTCTGATTCTGGCTTGGGAGAATCTGAGTAACGATGTGTTTGACTCTGAGACTGGGATTGATAAAAACAAAGCTCACTCGATAGTGAACCTGACGGGAAACAAATCGTTAATTTTTTGGCTAGGGAACCTGTGTTTAGGACTGGCTATCCTTGGCATGCTACTGATCTGCTGGTGGCAGCAAGACTTAACATTGATGGCGTTAGTACTCCTATGCTGCAGCCTTGGCTATATGTACCAAGGACCTCCCTTCCGCCTGGGCTACCAAGGTCTAGGAGAGATTCTGGCCTTTTTGAGCTTTGGTCCGTTAGGCATGTCAGCTGCCTACTACAGTCAAACCCAGAGTTGGTCTGTGACTAACCTGGCGGCATCGATAATTGTGGGTCTTGGGACTATGTTAATTCTATTTTGCTCCCATTTTCACCAAGTAAAGGATGATATAGCAGCTGGGAAGCGATCGCCTATTGTTTGCCTTGGCACCAAACGAGGTGCTCAACTGTTGCCCTGGATTTGTGGTAGCCTATTCGCTGCTACTGGTGGGTTTGTGCTCATGGGGCTATTCCCCATATGGACATTACTCACTTTGGTGGGATTGCCCTTTGCTATCAAGCTTTGCCGCCATGTTAACGCTCATTACAACCAACCGGAAAAGGTGAGTAATTGTAAGTTTATTGCCGTAGCGCTACATTTTTGGAGTGGACTCTTGTTGGGTGTCGGTTTCGTAATTAACCTTAATTAACCTTCATTGAATGAATCATGTCAGAGCAATCCCAGGAGATTCAGGGAATTTTTGATAACATCTCTTCTAACTATGACCAGCTTAATGACTGGATCAGTTGGGGTCAGCATCGCATTTGGAAGCTGATGACGGTTAAATGGGCTGAGCCTAAGCCAGGAGATACCTGTGTTGACCTTTGTTGTGGCAGTGGAGACCTGACTCGACTATTAGCGGAGAAAGTAGGCACTCAAGGAAAGGTGTATGGAGTAGATTTTGCGCCCCAGATGTTAGCGATCGCAAAACAAAAATCCTCTGAACCACACATTGAGTGGGTAGAGGCGGATGTTTTAGATTTACCATTTGCTGACAATACCTTTGACGGAGCAACTATGGGATATGGATTACGTAATGTCGTAGATATCCCCAAAAGCCTAAAGGAGATTTACCGTATTGTTAAACCAGGCGCTAAAGCAGCAATTCTTGACTTTCACTTACCCTCTCAGCCACTGTTTCGGCAGTTTGAACAGTGGTATATGGAAACGATTGTTGTTCCCCTAGCCCGTCAGCAAGGACTTGAGGAAGAGTATGCCTATATCTGGCCGAGTATACAGCGATTTCCCCGTGGTCCGGAGCAAGAATCTTTAGCAGAGCAAGTAGGCTTTCGTGCAACTCACTACCCGATTGTTGGCGGAACATTAGGAGTATTGGTATTGACTAAACCTAGAAGTGTTGAATAGGAAATAGGGAATCGGGAATCGGGAATCGGGAATCGGGAATCGGGAATCGGGATGTAAGCATTCAGCCGTCAGCGGTCAGCCGTCAGCGGTCAGCCGTCAGTGGTTAGCTCTCAACCGTTAGCGGTCAGCTTATTTTATTCAAAAGCACCATCTGCGTGGTACAGGCTTTGGCCTTGGCCGTTGGCCACGCTACGCGAATGGCCACGCTGTGCGAACGACGCTGTGAATAACCCTGCAGGCTTCGATGCTGTGATATAGCGCTACGCGCAAGTCAGAAGTCAGAAGTAAGCTATGACTAAGTTTCGGAGTTTAGGAATTGTCTTACATCTGAATGCGTAGTGCTATAACCCATAAGCTGATCACTGAAAGCTGAAAGCTGAAAGCTGAAAGCTGATAGCTGATAGCTGATAGCTGATAGCTGATAGCTGATAGCTTACATAGGGATGCAGCGCAATAGCAATTAAAAATAGCAATTAGCAATTCATCAATGACGAACTATCAGTTCAAGTTTCACCCATACCAGCGTCCCTTTAAGCATCCGTTGTCTACTAGTCATGGCAAATGGACAGTCAGAGAAGGTATCATTCTTAGCCTTAGTGATGAAATAGGGAACATTGGCTGGGGTGAAATTGCTCCTATCCCTTGGTTTGGTTCGGAAACTCTGGAACAAGCCTTTAATTTTTGCGAGCAATTACCTCAGGAGATTACTACAGAGGAGATTTTCGCTATTCCTGGTGAACTCCCTTGCTGTCAATTTGGGTTTGAATCGGCTTGGGAGCTAGTAATTGGCAAAGGACTTTCTACAAAGGACTTTGAACAAAGTAAACAACACTACAGTTACTTGTTGCCGAGTAATCAAGCAGCCAAACAGTCCTGGAAAGCCCCCTGGAATCAGGGATACCGAACCTTTAAATGGAAAATTGGTATTGCTCCGATTGAGGATGAAATCAAGATAGTTAAGGAGTTGCTTGAAGCAATACCAGCTTCTGGCCAATTGCGTTTGGATGCCAATGGGGGATTGACTCAACCAGAAGCTGAGCAGTGGCTGATAGTATGTGAAACTATGGGAGCCGTTGAGTTTATCGAACAGCCCCTACCTCCAGAGCAGTTCGATGTGATGTTGGAGATGAGCCACAACTATTCCACTGCGATCGCATTGGATGAATCTGTGGCAACCCTTGACCAACTTGAACAGTGTTACCAGCGGGGATGGCGAGGAATTTTTGTGATTAAAGCTGCGATCGCAGGTTCTCGGAAACGACTACGGCAGTTTTGCCAAACCTATCCGATTGATACCGTGTTTTCATCCGCCTTGGAAACTACAATTGGTCAACAAGCGGTTCTCCAGTTAGCAGCAGAACTCTCTGACTTCAAGCGCGCTGTAGGTTTTGGTGTCAACCATTGGTTTAATCAAGGTTGAAAGCGATGGACGTTCGCGTAGCGTGACCTTTTGGCCAAGGTTAGATGGTTAAAGGTTGGAATGTTTAAGGTTATTGGGTGTTAAGGTGATTTGGTTAGATGGTTGAAGCGTTAAAGAGTAAATGTGGGGAAGATTCATACGTACAACAGCCCCTAAGCTATGTCCAACACCGTTCTGGTGAACAATGGCTGATTGGCTATGATAGCCAGCAAGTTCAGCAAATTATTGAGCAATACTATCAGCAATTCTCCCAACTTTACCAGGAAAAAGCACCGAAAATCCTTTTAGTAGAGCAAAATCCTCTTAAATTTATCGCCGCTTTCCTAGCTGCTGTTGCTAGTAATTGTCATATATTCTTAGGCAATCCCCACTGGGTAAAACCAGAATGGCAACAAGTCCTTAACCAAATCCATCCCGATATAATTATCGGAGAATTAGCCAGGATTATTGAGCCATCAATACTCAATAATCAATACTCAAGGCTCAATAATCAATATTCAATCATCAATATTAACCCCTCAGCACTCATTATGATTCCCACAGGGGGGTCATCTGGCAAAATCCGCTTTGCCATTCACACTTGGGAAACCTTGATGGCATCAGTAGCAGGGTTTCATCAGTATTTTGGGAACAAGCCAGTGAATTCCTTTTGTGTGTTGCCTCTGTATCATGTCAGTGGTTTGATGCAGTTTATGCGATCGCTAACCACCGGTGGACGTATGGTGATTTTGCCCTTTAAAGCCCTCAAAGCTGGCAAAGGACGAGATATTGATCCCAAAGAATTTTTTATCTCTCTGGTACCGACTCAACTAGCCAAGCTGATCAACCAAGATGCGGTTGACTGGTTATCCCGCTTTCGGACAGTGTTGTTAGGGGGTGCTCCGGCTTGGGAATCCCTATTAACACAAGCAAGACAAGATCGTATTCCTTTAGCTCTCACCTATGGCATGACCGAAACCGCTTCTGGTGTAGTGACCCTTAAACCTGAAGATTTCCTCAGTGGTAACAGTGCTAACAGTGCTAACAATAGTTGTGGTCAGGTGTTACCCCATGCCAAGGTGACAATTCGCAATGGTACTGGGGAAATCGTGGAGGCGCTCTCTACCGGTGTGATTACTATTGAGGCAAAGTCCTTATTCCATGGCTACTATAGCGCTAGTAAAAATATCGCCCTAGAGTCTGAGCTAAGTAAATTTCCCAACAGAGTCCAAACGCTACAATCCGACGATTTAGGATATTTCGATCAACAGGGTTACTTATATACTGTTGGGCGTCGCAGTAACAAAATTATTACCGGTGGTGAAAATGTGTTTCCCGCTGAGGTAGAACAGGTAATTCGTGGCACAGGGCTCGTCAGTGATGTTTGTGTGATTGGCTTACCCGATGACTATTGGGGTCAAGTAGTAACCGCTGTTTTTGTACCTAGTTCCGATCAGGTTTCTGTTGCGATGGTGCAACAGAACGTAGAGGGGAATTTGAGTAAATTCAAGTGTCCTAAGGATTGGGTGGCGGTAGAATCTTTACCGCGCAATGGTCAAGGGAAATTGAATTATGAACAGGTGAAAGTTATTGCGCGAGACTGTTTAAGTTAATCTAAATTGTTAAGCTGGGGATAAATGCGATTGGCCTACGGCCACGCTGCGCGAACGCTTCTTGATAGTATAGCACTACCCATTCAGATGTTTGACATTCATAAACTCCAAAACTTAGTCATAGCTTACTTCTGACTTCTGACTTCTAACTTCTGACTTGCGTGTAGCGCTATAACTGCCTCGACCCATGACTCCCCTGAGTAGAGCTATTTCACCCGAATCACTTCCAACGGAATCCAAAATTATTAGTAGCGGTTATCCCTTAAGTATTGCGCCAATGATGGATCGCACTGACCGCCACTATCGCTATTTCATGCGCCAGATTACAGGACGGACCTTACTCTACACCGAAATGGTCACCAGTGCAGCAATTCTTCATGGCGATCGCGAACGCTTGCTAGGGTTTTCCCCACAGGAGAAACCCCTAGTCTTACAAGTTGGTGGTGACACTCCCAGTGACTTAGCTGAATGTGCCCGAATTGCTGAAGCTATGGACTATGACCAGATTAATCTCAACGTTGGTTGTCCCAGTAGTCGGGTGCAAAATGGCAATTTTGGAGCTTGTTTGATGGCGCAGCCTGACCAGGTCGCACGCTGTGTAGAGGATATGGTTAAAGTAGTGAACATACCCGTTACTGTCAAGCACCGTATCGGTATTGATGACCTTGACCGCTATGAAGACATGGCTAACTTTGTGCGCATTGTCTCAGAGGCCGGTTGTCAGCATTTTACTGTACATGCTCGCAAGGCTTGGCTACAGGGTTTGAGTCCAAAAGAGAATCGCAACGTCCCACCCTTACGTTACAGTGACGTCCATCGTCTCAAGCAGGAGTTACCTGACTTATTCGTGGAAATTAATGGTGGATTCACTAGTCTTGAACAAGTGCGAGAACAACGGAAGTATGTCGATGGGGTAATGATTGGGCGTGCAGCTTACGACAATCCCTATCTGTTTGCCAAAGCTGATTGTGATATCTATAGCGATACAGTTATACCCCCAACTCGCCATCAGGTGGTCGAAGCCATGTTTTCCTATATTGATCACTGGGTAGGCAAAGGTATTAAGCTGAATAAAATTACCAGACATATGCTGCAATTATTTGCAGGGCAACCAGGTAGTAGAGCCTGGAAACGTCATCTAACTGAAAATTCATGCCTAGTTGGTGTTGGTTCTGATGTCGTTCGCGAAGCTTTAGCTAAAATTCCTTAGGGTAAGCATACAGCGGTCAGCGGTCAGCGATCAGCGGTCAGCTTTGTAGTAAGCATATGCTGACGGTTTTTTATTGCTATATACCCCGTTATATATTATTAAGTATATTTGTACTATTATAAGATATAATAATCATAAACATAATAGTGGTAGTGGCGAATTTAGCGAAAAAATACTGCTCTAATCCAGATTTTATGCTTCAAAAACCGCTCCCCATCATCCATCAATAATTAACCATGAGATTTATCAGCCCCAAAACCGATTTTGCTTTTAAGAAAATCTTTGGTTCTTCTGAGAGTAAAGAAGTTCTGATCAGCTTTCTAGATGCTTTAATCTATCAAGGAGAATCTAGGATAAATAACTTAGAGATTATTGACCCATACAATGCTGGCTATACTACGGAGTTAAAGGATACCTACCTGGATGTCAAGGCGATTCTAAATGACGGCTCGACAGTAATTATTGAAATGCAAGTGTTAAATGTTCCAGCTTTTGATAAACGAGTAATCTATAATCTCGCCAAAACCTATAGCACTCAATTAAAATATGGAGAAGGATATTCTAAACTGAAGCCGGTGATTGCTTTAACAATTACAGACTTCACCATGTTTGAGCAAACCGACCGATACCTAACTCGATTTGTATTTAAAGAAGACCAAGATAACTTTATCTACCGAAACCAACACCTAAGCATGGTGTTTGTGGAATTGCCGAAATTTTCCCGGTCTTTAGAAGAGTTAGAAACGGCATCGGAGAAATGGATATATTTTATGAAAGAAGCCCCAAATTTAGAAGCAATTCCCGATACCTTATCAGAAATCCCGGAAATTGCTCAGGCGCTAACCATAGCTAATCAGGCGAATATGAGTAGAAAAGACTTGGAGGAATTACACAAACGAGAAGTGTTTATGGAAGACCGTAAAGGTGAAATTCGTCAAGCTCTGGAAGAAGGGAAACAAGAAGGTCGGGAACAAGGCCGAGAAGAAGGTAAACAAGAAGGCCGGGAAGAAGCGAGATTATTAATGCAGGGATTGATATCCCGTCAACTAGAAGGCAAACTTGGTGCAATACCTTCAGAAATTCTAGATAAAATTCAACAATTATCTCTAGACCAATTAGAAGGTTTAGGAGTTGCTATGGCAGATTTTACCACCAGCGTAGATTTGTCGAATTGGTTGCGGGATAACCAATGATATAGCTATTAAGTAGGGTGGGCAAAATTATAGAATCTAGAATTATCAAAAGAACTAAACGGTTTTTGCCCACCCTACAAGCCTATTAAGTAGTAGTGTTGTACCAGTGAAATTCATTAATCAACAATCACCAATCAATAATTAACCATGAGATTTATCAGCCCCAAAACCGACTTTGCTTTTAAGAAAATCTTTGGTTCCTCTGAAAGTAAAGAAGTCCTGATTAGCTTTCTAAATGCTCTGATATATCAAGGAGAATCTCGGATAAATAACTTAGAGATTATTGACCCATATAATGCTGGCCATACTACGGAGTTAAAGGATACATACCTGGATGTCAAGGCGATTCTAAATGACGGCTCGACGGTAATTATTGAAATGCAAGTGTTAAATGTTCCAGCTTTTGATAAACGAGTAATCTATAATCTCGCCAAAACCTATAGCACTCAATTAAAATATGGAGAAGGATATTCTAAACTTAAGCCGGTGATTGCTTTAACAATTACAGACTTCACCATGTTTGAGCAAACCGACCGATACCTAACTCGATTTCTATTTCAAGAAGAGCAAGAGAAGTTTATCTACCGAAACCAACACCTAAGCATGGTGTTTGTGGAACTGCCGAAATTTTCCCGGTCTTTAGAAGAGTTAGAAACGGCATCGGAGAAATGGATATATTTTATGAAGGAAGCCCCAAATTTAGAAGCAATTCCCGATACCTTATCAGAAATCCCGGAAATTGCTCAGGCGCTAACCATAGCTAATCAAGCCAATATGAGTAGAAAAGACTTGGAAGAATTACACAAACGAGAAGTGTTTATGGAAGACCGCAAAGGTGAAATTCGTCAAGCTCTCGAACAAGGTCGGGAAGAAGGGAGATTATTAATGCAGGGATTGATATCCCGTCAACTAGAAGGCAAAATTGGTGCAATTCCCTCAGAAATTCTAGAGGAAATTCAACAATTATCTCTAGACCAATTAGAAGGTTTAGGAGTTGCTATGGCAGATTTTACCACCAGCGTCGATTTGTCGAATTGGTTGCGGGATAACCAATGATATAGCCATTAAGTAGGGTGGGCAAAATTATAGCTTCTAGAATTCTCAAAAGAACTAAACGGTTTTTGCCCACCCTACTATTCTATTCCTGTTCCCTATTCCCTGTTCCCTATTCCCTTTTTGATACCAGATTGATAATTCCATTTAAAATAAACGCAGCGATCGCACCAACTCCAACATGAAATAGCACAAACACGACACTGTAAGTCAAGCAAGGTGTAACACCAGTCTTGGGGCAATCTAAGGATTGTTTCGGGTAGATAATAGACTCTAGCGGTTTACCAGCGGTTTGGGAAGAAATACCACTGACCGCTAAACCAGTACCCACCAGGGCAATCCAACGTTCTAATCTTTTCTCCCTTTCTGCCTGGTCAATGTCTACTCGGGCTCGGATCGCACTTAGGGCTTGTTCCAGTAGTGCAGCACCATTCCCAAAATAGCCCAAATCTGATTGGATTTGTTCTTGAAAGAGGCGGCAATCATTGAAAAATGTTTGTAGAAAGCTCAGGTCATCTTGGGGGAGTTTGCCAGATATATCCCTCAGTTCTCGCTTATAGTTTTCAGCGTTAATAGTAATTGTTAGTCGATAATGGTCTAAATCTCGGAGTAAGCGAGAGTAGTCTAATGCCTTTTGGGAAACTGATTTGATATCTTCCTTGAATTTATTTAACTCTGCTTGACTCAAGCTTTGACTAGCTGGCCAGTGTTTAAAGGTTTCGTCAAAATACTGCTCAATGGTTTGATACTCCTTTTTAATTACCTGATAAATCTGACGATTAAGCTCATAAGCACGGATGACTTTATTTCGATAACAAAATAAGTTAATAAAATTGGAATAGTAATCGATAAACTTATCACTGGCTTCTGGTTCCCAAAAAATCCAAACCAGGATATGACAGTATTTTTCTGGTTGATTAGGAACTCCGTATTCAAAAATCGGACTGCCGAATAATTCCCCTTCTTGATTGAAGTTAGGACAGGGAATTTGAGCAGGAATGAAGGCTCGCAAACACTCGTCAGCCAGTTGTCTTAATTCCTGGCGATTTTGCAGTAACTTCCAGGGAATAAAGCGTTTTTGTTCTGTATACCAAACTGTTAAGACCAGAGTTTGACCAATGGAACTGCCGATTTGGTCAGGCATCAAGCAGCCTGCTGGGTTCAATTGTTCTAGAAAGCTGGAGGGGACTGGTTGGGTGCGTTGGGTCTGATTTTGCTCTAGTTCAGGACGGCGGAGGTTTAGGGCTAAGGCATAGGTATCTTGAATTCTGAGGGGAGTTGCAACTCCGCTAACATCCAGAGAAGTATTATCTAGGGTAACATTAAGCTGTTCGGCATTTAAATTGGTATAATAAAAATTAATAAATAACCCAATAATAGGAAATATGCCAGCAAAAAATTATCTGACAGCAAAAAACAATACTTCAAAAAGCCTTAAAAATAGAAGAAAATGGAAATATTAGAGAACGTATTT